>JBJEAV010000148.1:0-14246 GCA_051869395.1 Prevotella sp. | reverse complement strand
CAAGCGACTTGCCCATCTTCTGTCCGTTGATGGTTATCATGTTGTTGTGCATCCAATATTTCACCATCTCGTCGCCCTGGCTTGCCACTGCCTGTGCTATCTCGCACTCATGATGCGGGAACACAAGGTCCATGCCGCCTCCGTGGATGTCAAAGTGGTTGCCCAGATACTTGCGGCCCATTGCCGTACACTCGCAGTGCCATCCGGGGAATCCGTCGCTCCAGGGACTTGGCCATCGCATGATATGCTCCGCCGATGCCTTCTTCCACAGGGCGAAGTCCACCTGGTTGCGCTTCTCCCCCACTCCGTCCAGCTCGCGGCTGTTGTTGATGACATCGTCGAGGTTGCGTCCCGAGAGTATGCCGTATTTGTGGTCCTTGTTATACTTCTCGATATCGAAATACACCGAACCGTTGCTCTCGTAGGCATATCCATTGGCGATTATTTCCTTCACAAGTTCTTCCTGCTCGATGATGTGTCCCGTGGCATGCGGCTCGATGCTCGGCGGAAGAACGTTGAGAGCCTCCATGGCATGATGATAGCGGTTGGTGTAATACTGCGCTATCTCCATCGGCTCAAGCTGCTCGAGGCGTGCTTTCTTCTCAATCTTGTCGTCGCCTTCGTCAGCATCGTGCTCAAGATGTCCCACGTCGGTGATATTGCGCACATAGCGCACCTTATATCCCAAATGCTTGAGATAACGGAAGAGGATGTCAAAAGTGATGGCGGGACGGGCATGTCCCAAATGTGGGTCGCCATACACGGTGGGACCGCACACATACATACCGACATTGGGTGAATGTATCGGCTCGAAACGCTCCTTTTTCCTGTGGAGCGTATTGTAAATCAAAAGTGTCTGTTCCATTGTCATTAATATTTTTAGCGCAAAAGTACAAACATTTTCTCTTTTTTCCAAATATCTGTAGGTTTTTTCTATCTTTTTTCGCATTTTCCTTCGCTATTTGATGTATTTGGAGTACCTTTGTGGTCTAAAAACAACAATTGATATGATTTCATTTGACAACGACTACAGCAACGGGGCACATCCAAAAGTGCTCCAGAAATTGGTTGAGACCAACGATTTGAGAACTCAGCCTTACGGGGCTGACGAGTGTTGCATGAGGGCAAAGGAACTGATCAAGAAGGTGTGCGAGGACGAAGACGCTAATGTATTTTTCCTCACCGGCGGCACGCAGACCAATGCCACGGTTATCGACTCCATGCTCTACCAGTATGAGGGTGTGATTGCCGTAGATACTGGTCACATCAACGTGCACGAGGCGGGAGCCATAGAGTTCACAGAGCACAAGATTATCGTCATCCCGAGCCATGAGGGCAAGATGCACGCCCGGGACCTAAGGAAGTATCTCGACGATTTCATGCACGACGGAAGCAATGCCCACTGCGTATATCCCGGATGCGTGTATATCACCTTCCCCACCGAGCTTGGCACTCTCTACAAGGCTTCGGAGATTGCAGAGATATACGAAGTGTGCCAGGAATACGACATCATGCTATATGTTGACGGTGCGCGCATGGGCTACGGACTGATGTCGGAGGGCAACGACATAACACTGCCTTTCCTTGCCCGCCACTGCGACGTGTTCTATATCGGCGGCACAAAGATTGGTGCGCTCTGCGGCGAGGCTGTGGTGTTCACCCACAACAATGCCCATCGTCATTTCTTCAGCATTCAGAAGCAGCACGGTGCGGTGATTGCCAAGGGCAGGCTGATAGGGGCGCAGTTTGAGGCTCTCTTCACCGACAATCTCTACTTCGACATTTCCCGTCATGCCATAGATATGGCGATGAGGGTAAAGGCGATGTTCCGTGCCAAGGGCTACCGTTTCTATCTCGACTCGCCCTCCAACCAGCAGTTTGTGGTGATGACAAGGGAACAGGCCGATGCCCTTGCCAAGAACATCCAATTCACCTACTTCGGACAGACCGACAACGGCGACGTAATAGCAAGATTCGTCACAAGCTGGTCAACCTCCGAGGAGGAACTGCAGGAACTGGAGAAACATATTTAAATGAAGATTTTTTAAAATGAAAAAAGATTATCTGTGAACACAACACTTGCACCATGGCATAGAAAAATCAAATCCGCCGAGTTCCTTTTTTGAAACTCGGCGGATTTTATTGTTATTTTATTCAATGGGGAGAAGCAAGACCTTATTCTGACTTGCCCTCCTCGGAATACTCAATCACGTTCTTGCGGTTGGCCTGGATGCGGTTATACTCTTCCTTGCTGCCAACAATAAGCTTCTCGAACTCACGCAGACCGGTTCCGGCTGGTATCAAGTGACCGCAGATAACGTTCTCCTTCATACCCTCAAGCTTGTCAACCTTGCCGCGGATAGCAGACTCGTTGAGCACCTTAGTGGTCTCCTGGAACGATGCGGCTGACATGAAGCTCTTGGTCTGAAGGGCTGCACGGGTGATACCCTGGAGAATCTGGGTAGATGTTGCGGGAACGGCATCGCGCACCTTAACAAGACGCAAGTCCTTACGCTTGAGCTGTGAGTTCTCGTCGCGCAGACGACGGACAGTGACAATCTGTCCCTTCTGCAGGTTCTGGCTGTCACCGGCATCGATGACTACCTTCTTGCCCCAGATGCGGTCGTTCTCATCGGCGAAGTCAAGCTTGTCAACAACCTCCTGCTCCAGGAACGATGTGTCGCCCGGATCATTAATCTGAACCTTGCGCATCATCTGACGTACGATAATCTCGAAGTGCTTGTCGTTAATCTTCACACCCTGCAGACGATATACGTCCTGAACCTCATTCACGATATACTCCTGAACGGCAGTAGGACCCTTGATGGCAAGGATGTCGTTGGGAGTGATGACACCGTCGGACAGTGGTGTTCCGGCACGTACGGCATCGTGCTCCTGAACGAGGATCTGCTTTGACAGCGAAACGAGATACTTGCGCTGCTCGCCAGTCTTGGAGGTAACGATAATCTCGCGGTTACCACGCTTAACCTTGCCCATTGACACCTCACCGTCGATTTCGGACACGACTGCGGGGTTGGACGGGTTGCGAGCCTCGAAAAGCTCAGTGACACGGGGAAGACCTCCGGTGATGTCACCACCTTTGACGGCTGCACGTGGAATCTTGACGAGAGTCTCACCGGTCTTGACGGTCTGTCCGTCCTCAACAACGATGTGACCTCCCACAGGGAAGTTGTATGTTCCAATCTTCTCACCATTGGCATCGAGGATATCACAGGTAGGAACAAGGTTACGGTCCTTTGACTCGGTGATAATCTTCTCGGTCAATCCGGTGGTATCGTCGGTCTCGGCTCGGTATGTGATACCTTCCTTCACGTCGTTGAACTTCAGCGTACCGGCATACTCCGTTACGATGACGGCGTTGAACGGGTCCCACTGGGCAATCTTCTCGCCCTTATCGACAACATCACCAGTCTTGTGATAGAGTGAAGAACCGTAAGGCACGTTCATCGTTGAAAGGATGATGCCTGTATTCGGGTCAACAAAACGAACCTCACCCAGACGGCTGACTACCATCTCGCACTTCTTGCCGTCCTCGTCGAACGGAACAGTGCGCAACTCCTCAAACTCCAGCTTGCTCGGATTCTTGGCGAAGATGGCGGCATTGGCGGCTGCGTTGGCAGCCACACCACCGGCGTGGAACGTACGGAGGGTAAGCTGGGTTCCCGGCTCACCAATGGCCTGAGCTGCAATCACACCGACTGCCTCGCCCTTCTGAACCATCTTGCGGGTGGCAAGGTTGCGGCCGTAGCACTTCATGCAGACTCCGTGCTTGCTCTCGCAGGTGAGCACCGAACGAATCTCGACGCTCTCAATCGGCGACTCCTCGATTTCCTGTGCCACCTTTTCTGTAATCTCCTCACCGGCAGCCACAATCAGATGGCCTGTGGTGGGATGAATGATATCGTGTACTGAAACACGTCCAAGAATACGCTCCGAGAGGGTTGAAATCACCTCGTCGCCGTTCTTCAGGGCGGTGCATACGAGTCCGCGGAGTGTACCGCAGTCTTCCTCGTTGATAATCACGTCGTGCGATACATCGACAAGACGGCGTGTGAGGTATCCTGCGTCGGCAGTCTTCATGGCGGTGTCGGCAAGACCCTTACGGGCACCGTGGGTAGAGATAAAGTACTCAAGCACCGACATACCCTCCTTGAAGTTGGACAGAATCGGGTTCTCGATAATCTGCGCTCCCTCGGCTCCTGCCTTCTGGGGCTTTGCCATAAGTCCACGCATACCCGAAAGCTGGCGAATCTGGTCCTTAGAACCACGGGCTCCGGAATCGAGCATCATGAACACGGCGTTGAATCCCTGATCAGCCTCGGTCATCTCCTTCATCAGCACATTGCCAAGGTCGTTGTTGACGTGTGTCCAGGTATCGATAACCTGGTTGTAACGCTCGGTGTCGGTGATGAATCCCATGTTGTAGTTCTCGGTAATCTGGCGAACTTCCTCGTTACCCTTCTCCACGAGGGCTTTCTTCTCCTCGGGGATGATGATGTCGTCGAGGTTGAACGAAAGACCGGCGAGGTAGGCCATGCGGTAACCGAGGTTCTTGATACCGTCAAGGAACTCACAAGCCTCGGCGAAACCTACGTTCTTGATTACGTCGGCGATGATATCGCGGAGACTCTTCTTCGATATTACCTTATTTACATATCCCACCTGCGGGGGAACGATACCGTTGACGATGACACGTCCAACGGATGTCTCCACGAGGTGCTTGTAGGGATTGCCGTCCTCGTCGATGTCGTCAACCATCACCTTCACCTGTGCGTGGAGGTCGCAGCGACGCTCGTTGTGTGCGATGATGGCTTCCTCGGGACCGTAGAATGTGAGTCCCTCGCCCTTTGCACCCGGGCGAATCTTTGTGATATAGTAGAGTCCAAGCACCATGTCCTGTGAAGGCACGGTGATAGGAGCGCCATTTGCGGGGTTGAGGATATTGTGGCTCTGGAGCATAAGTATCTGTGCCTCGAGCACTGCCTCGTTGCTTAACGGGAGGTGGACAGCCATCTGGTCACCGTCGAAGTCGGCGTTGAACGCGGTACATGCCAACGGGTGGAGCTGGATGGCCTTACCCTCGATGAGCTTGGGCTGGAAAGCCTGGATACCGAGACGGTGAAGTGTCGGCGCACGGTTGAGCATCACGGGATGACCCTTCATCACATTCTCGAGGATGTCCCAGATGACCGGCTCGCGGCGATCGACTATCTTCTTCGCGCTCTTCACGGTCTTCACGATGCCGCGCTCGATGAGCTTGCGGATGATGAACGGCTTGTAAAGCTCTGCCGCCATCAGCTTGGGCAGACCGCATTCGCCCATCTTCAGCTCAGGACCCACGACGATAACCGAACGTGCAGAATAGTCAACACGCTTACCGAGCAGGTTCTGACGGAAACGTCCCGACTTACCCTTCAGCGAGTCGCTGAGTGACTTCAGCGGGCGGTTGCTCTCGCTCTTCACTGCGCTGCTCTTGCGCGAATTGTCGAACAGGCTATCCACAGCCTCCTGGAGCATACGCTTCTCGTTGCGGAGAATTACCTCGGGAGCCTTGATTTCAACAAGTCTCTTCAGACGGTTGTTACGTATGATGACACGACGATAGAGGTCGTTGAGGTCGGATGTGGCGAATCGTCCACCGTCCAATGGCACGAGCGGACGAAGCTCCGGCGGTGTCACGGGCAATATCTTCATAATCATCCACTCGGGACGGTTAACTTCACGGCTCGAGCGGAATGCCTCCACAACCTGCAGACGCTTCAAAGCCTCGTTCTTGCGCTGCTGCGATGAATCGCTGTTCGCGCGGTCGCGCAGTTCGTATGACAATGAGTCAAGGTCGAGCTTGATGAGGAGGTCATAGATAGCCTCTGCTCCCATCTTGGCGATGAACTTGTTGGGGTCGGAATCGTCGAGATACTCGTTCTCATATCCCACATGTGTATCAATGAGTTCATTGTATTCGTCCTCGGACAGCAGGTCATATACATTCGAGCCAAGCAGGTCGTTGCCTTCCGAGTCCTTCTTGCCGGCAAGCACACCAGGCTGGATCACGACATAACGCTCATAATAGATAATGGCGTCCAGCTTCTTGGTGGGCATTCCGAGCAGATAACCAATCTTGTTGGGCAATGAACGGAAATACCATATATGTGCCACGGGCACCACAAGCTCGATATGTCCCGAACGCTCGCGGCGCACTTTCTTCTCGGTTACTTCCACACCGCAACGGTCGCAGACAATACCCTTGTAGCGGATGCGCTTGTACTTTCCGCAGGCGCACTCATAGTCCTTCTGCGGACCGAAGATGCGCTCGCAGAACAATCCGTCGCGCTCCGGCTTGTAGGTACGGTAGTTGATGGTCTCCGGCTTGGTTACCTCACCGAACGAATTCTCCAGGATTTCCTCCGGCGATGCCAGACTGATGGTAATCTTGGTGAAATTATTCTTTATTTTTGTATCTTTCTTAAAAGCCATTTTCTTAATATATTTAATCCAACTTGATACTTAGTCCAAGACCCTTAAGCTCATGCAGAAGCACGTTGAGAGACTCGGGGATTCCCGGTGTAGGCATTGGCTCGCCCTTGACGATTGCCTCGTAGGCCTTGCTGCGGCCAACAACATCGTCGGATTTGATGGTGAGAATCTCCTGAAGGACATGGCTTGCACCGAATGCCTCAAGAGCCCAAACTTCCATCTCTCCGAAACGCTGTCCACCAAACTGTGCCTTACCACCAAGAGGTTGCTGGGTGATGAGTGAGTACGGACCGATTGAACGGGCGTGCATCTTGTCCTCTACCATGTGACCGAGCTTGAGGAAGTAGGTGACTCCCACTGTGGCTGGCTGGTCGAAACGCTCGCCGGTCTCACCGTCATACAGATATGTGGAACAGAGATGCGGCAGACCTGCCTTGTCTGTCCACTCGGCGAGGTCTTCGAGCTTGGCTCCGTCGAAGATAGGAGTGGCGAACTTCACGCCGAGCTTGCGTCCGGCTGCTCCAAGGATTGCCTCGAAAATCTGTCCGAGGTTCATACGCGAAGGCACACCCAATGGGTTAAGCACCAAATCGACTGGACGTCCGTCGGCGAGGAATGGCATATCCTCCTGGCGAACTATCTTGGAGACGATACCCTTGTTACCGTGGCGTCCGGCGAGCTTGTCACCCACGCTGATCTTACGCTTCTTGGCTACATATACCTTTGCCATCTGCAGAATGCCCGAAGGCAGCTCGTCACCGATGGTAATGGCAAACTTCTTGCGCTTCATCTCGGCATCCAGCAGTTTGAACTTCTTCATATAGTTGATAATCAGCTTGGATATCAGCTCGTTCTTGTGAGCGTCGGATGTCCATGTGCTGATATGCACGTCGCCATACTCCAGGTTGCTCAGGTTGGTGGCGGTGAAGCTGCTGCCCTTGGTGATTACCTCGGCACCGGTGTAGTCCTTGACTCCCTGCGACACCTCACCCTCGGTGAGTTCGAGCAGCTTGTCGATGAGGATTTCCTTCAAATCCTCCACCTTTGCCTGATATTCCTCGTCAATCTTGGCAAGCGTGATCTTGTCCTGCATCTTGCTCTGACGGGTCTTGATGGCACGCTTGAAGAGTTTCTTGTCGATGATGACACCGGTAAGAGATGGATTGGCCTTGAGTGAAGAGTCCTTCACGTCACCAGCCTTGTCACCGAAGATGGCGCGCAGCAACTTCTCCTCTGGAGACGGGTCGCTCTCGCCCTTAGGTGAAATCTTACCGATAAGGATGTCACCCGGCTCTACGCGGGCACCAACACGGATGATACCATTCTCGTCGAGGTCCTTGGTAGCCTCCTCACTGACATTAGGGATATCGGCAGTGAACTCCTCGACACCGCGCTTTGTCTCGCGCACGTCAAGCGAATATTCATCCACATGAACTGATGTCAGGATGTCCTCACGCACTACGCGCTCGTTGAGCACGATGGCGTCCTCATAGTTATATCCCTTCCACGGCATATATGCCACGAGAAGGTTGCGTCCCAATGCCAACTCGCCATCCTCAGTGGCATAACCTTCGGTGAGGATGTCTCCAGCCTTCACTCTCTGTCCCTTGTTGCAGATAGGACGGAGGTCGATGGTCATGTTCTGGTTGGTGCGGCGGAACTTCGGTATGCGGTATTCCTTCAATGCCGGCTCGAAGCTGACGAACTCCTCATCGTCTGTGCGGTCATATAAAATACGTATAGTAGTTGAGTCAACATACTCGATGACTCCGGCGCCCTCGGCGGTAATCATAGTGCGAGAATCCTCGCACACCTGCTTCTCGATACCTGTACCCACGATAGGTGCCTCGTTATGGAGCAATGGAACGGCCTGGCGCATCATGTTTGAACCCATGAGCGCACGGTGGGCGTCGTCATGCTCGAGGAACGGGATGAGAGATGCCGCAATAGAAGCAATCTGCTGGGGCGACACGTCGATGAGATCCACCTGCTGTGGAGGAACAACGGGGAAGTCGGCGTCCTGACGGCACTTTACGACATCGCGGATGAATGTTCCGTCGTCATTCAGCGGGGCATTACCCTGACCGATGATGTGGTCTTCCTCCTCCTCGGCAGTCAGATATACAACCTCGTCGTTGTTGAGGTTGGCAACTCCGTTCTCCACCTTTCTATATGGAGTCTCGATGAATCCCAAGTGGTCAATCTTTGCATATACGCAGAGAGAAGAGATAAGTCCGATGTTAGGACCTTCAGGGCTCTCGATAGGACACAGACGACCATAGTGTGTATAGTGTACGTCACGCACCTCGAATCCGGCACGCTCACGCGAAAGACCTCCAGGACCGAGGGCTGACAGGCGGCGCTTGTGTGTAACCTCTGCCAGAGGGTTGGTCTGGTCCATGAACTGCGACAGCGGGTTGGTGCCGAAGAACGAGTTGATGACACTTGATATTGTCTTTGCATTAATAAGGTCTGTCGGAGTGAACACCTCATTGTCGCGCACGTTCATGCGCTCACGGATGGTGCGGTTCATACGTGCAAGACCTATTGAGAACTGATTGCTCAGCTGCTCACCCACAGTGCGCACGCGGCGGTTGGACAGGTGGTCTATATCATCGACGGCAGCTTTTGAGTTAATCAGCTGGATGAGATATTTGATAATCTCTATTATATCTTCCTTGGTCAGGACTCTAACGTCCATGTCGGTGTTGAGTCCCAACTTCTTGTTGATTCTGTAGCGACCCACGTCACCCAAGTCATAACGCTTGTCGGAGAAGAAGAGGTTCTGGATAACTTCGCGCGCACTTGCGTCGTCGGCAGGCTCAGCATTTCTCAACTGGCGATAGATATGAACCACAGCCTCCTTCTCAGAATTTGACGGGTCTTTCTGCAACGTGTTAAAGATGATTGAATAATCCTGTGCGGTGGTCTCGTCCTTCTGAATGAGGATGGTGGAGGCATTGCTCTCGAGGATCTGAATCATGTTGTCCTCGGTAATCTCCTCGCGGTCCATGATAACCTCATTACGCTCGATGGATACAACCTCGCCGGTATCCTCATCCACGAAGTCCTCGTTCCAGCTCTTCAGCACACGGGCTGCAAGACGCTTGCCGATACACTTCTTCAGGTTGGCCTTTGTGACCTTCACCTCCTCGGCAAGTTCGAAGATGGAAAGGATGTCCTTATCGGACTCAAAGCCGATGGCACGCAGAAGGGTAGTCACTGGCAACTTCTTCTTGCGGTCGATATAGGCATACATCACATTGTTGATGTCGGTGGCAAACTCAATCCACGAACCCTTGAACGGGATGATACGTGCAGAATAAAGCAACGAACCGTTGGCATGCACACTCTGGCCGAAGAACACGCCAGGTGAGCGGTGCAACTGAGACACGACAACACGCTCGGCACCATTGATGACGAATGTGCCATTGTCGGTCATATAAGGAATAGGACCGAGGAACACATCCTGAATCACAGTACCGAAGTCTTCATGATCCGGGTCGGTGCAATACAGCTTTAGCTTGGCCTTGAGGGGTACACTGTATGTAAGCCCACGCTCGAGACACTCTTCGATAGTGTAGCGGGGCGGGTCGATGTAGTAATCCAAGAACTCAAGAACGAAATTGTTACGTGTGTCGGTTATAGGGAAGTTCTCTGAGAACACCTTAAACAAACCGTCATTCTTGCGTTCTTCAGGCGGGGTGTCCAACTGCAGGAAGTCCTTGAATGACTTTAATTGCACATCGAGGAAATCCGGAAACGGCATCGGATTCTTGATGCTGCCAAAGTTTACTCTGTTGTCTATTACTTTTGAAGCCATAAAAAATTATATTGTCTCTTGTTCGTATAGTGCCAGGGAAGGCACTGTAGGGGCGTGTCGTTAGACACAAAAAGGTTAAGAACCTCCTACTTAGAGGTTCTTAACCAAATAAAAATCGTATGACGCTTTATTACTTAAGCTCAACTACGGCACCAGCAGCCTCAATAGTCTTCTTGAGGTTCTCAGCCTCGTCCTTAGACAGGCCTTCCTTCAGTGTTGAAGGAGCACCGTCAACGAGGTCCTTAGCTTCCTTCAGACCAAGACCGCAAGCCTCCTTAACAGCCTTTACAACCTGCAGCTTAGCTGAACCAGCCTCCTTCAGAACAACGTCGAAAGAAGTCTTCTCTTCAGCTGCGGCGGGAGCGCCAGCAGCAGGACCAGCAGCAACAGCAACAGCTGCAGCAGCGGGCTCAATTCCATACTCGTCCTTCAGGACTGTTGCCAACTCGTTTACTTCCTTTACTGTAAGATTTACTAACTCTTCAGCGAGTGCTTTAATATCTGCCATTTTTATTTAATTTTTTATTGTTTTTTTATTTATACTTATTTGACTTTATAACTTTTAATTCGGACTTATTCCAAATTACTCAGGACGCTCGCCTAAAGTCTTCAGCACACCATGGATAGTGTTTGCGCCTGATTGGAGAGCAGAAACAACGTTCTTGACAGGTGACTGCAGCAATGCCACAACATCTGCGATAAGCTCGTTCTTGCTCTTGAGAGCTGCAAGCTCGTCAAGTTTGTCTGCACCTACGAAGAAGCTTTCCTCTGCGTATGCAGCCTTCAGTGAAGGAACTCCTTCCTTTGTGTATTCCTTGAGAAGCTTTGCGGGAACATTTGCCGTGTTTGTGAACATGACGGCGGTGTTGCCCTTGAGAGAATCATAAAGAGGTGAGAAGTCAATCTCAGATGCCTCGAAAGCCTTGTGAAGCAAGGTATTCTTGACAACCAGAAGCTTAATCTCACTCTTGAAGCACTTACGACGGAGGTCGCTCGTCTTCTCAGCATTCAGTCCGGCAAGGTCTGTCAGATAGAAGTGAGGATAAGTCTTAAGCATTTCTCCGAGTTCTACGATAATTGTATCTTTTAATTCCTTTTTCATTTTACTAAACTTTTAACGAGTTATTCAACTGATTTAGGATCTACCTTGATACCCTTACTCATAGTACTTGAAATAAAGATACTCTTCAGATATGTACCTTTAGCGGCAGCAGGCTTCAACTTGATGATGGTCTGGATGAACTCCTTGGCGTTCTCGTAAATCTTCTCCGGTGCGAATGAAACCTTACCGATAGAAGCGTGAACGATACCAGCCTTGTCCACCTTGAAGTCAATCTTACCTTGCTTAACCTCCCTTACGGCCTTTGCGACATCCATTGTCACAGTACCGCTCTTTGGGTTAGGCATAAGTCCACGAGGACCCAAGATGCGACCAAGAGCACCAATCTTGCCCATGCAAGAAGGCATTGTTATGATGACGTCAACGTCAGTCCAACCGCCCTTAATCTTCTCAACATATTCGTCGAGACCAACATAGTCGGCTCCGGCTTCCTTGGCGGCAGCCTCGGCGTCAGCTGTACAGAGACAGAGTACACGTGTCACCTTACCAGTACCGTTAGGCAGTGAAACGACACCGCGAACCATCTGGTTAGCCTTACGTGGGTCAACGCCCAAGCGTACATCGATATCGAGCGAAGCGTCAAACTTGGTCGTGGTGATTTCCTTGACCAACTCTGCAGCCTCCTTCAAAGAGTATGCTTTCCCTGCTTCAACCTTGTCAGCTACCAACTTTTGATTTTTTGTCAGTTTACTCATTTCTTAATTGAAGTTTTAAATTATAGTTCAGGGAAGTCCCCTTTTACACTGATACCCATACTTCTTGCAGTACCTGCAATCAGCTTCATGGCTGACTCAATGGTAAAGCAGTTCAAATCACTCATCTTGTCCTCGGCGATGGCCTTTACCTGATCCCATGTCACAGAAGCAACCTTCTGACGGTTGGGCTGGGCACTACCGCTCTTAACCTTTGCAGCCTCCTTCAGCTGAACAGCTGCGGGAGGAGTCTTAATGACAAAACTGAATGACTTGTCGTTGTAATAAGTGATAACAACAGGAAGAATCTTGCCTGCCTTATCCTGGGTTCTGGCGTTGAACTCCTTGCAGAATCCCATGATGTTGATACCCTTGGAACCCAATGCAGGGCCTACGGGTGGTGAGGGATTCGCAGCGCCACCTTTAATCTGTAATTTGATTAATCCAGCAACTTCTTTAGCCATTTCTTTTATTAATATTAAATGATTTGAATTGTGTCAAAGGATAGCTCCCTGACAAATTATACGGAACTCAAGGCATCGTAACAAATACCTATCCTTCCTTCTCGACTTGCGTAAAACCAAGCTCTAACGGTGTTTTACGTCCGAAGATCTTGACCATTACCTTCAGCTTTCGCTTCTCGGCATTCACCTCCTCGATGATACCGTCGAAACCGCTGAACGGTCCCTCGGTGACCTTGACTGTCTCGTTGACTGAATAAGGAACGTTCACTTCAACATTCTCTATGATAGTCTCCTCGGCAGAACCAAGAATGCGATTGATTTCACTTTGCCTTACTGGAGTAGGATTTTCCAATCCACCCAAGAAACCCAGAACGTTAGGCATAAAACGTAACGTATGAGCAACCTCTCCATGCAGGTTAGCCTCAATGAGGACGTAACCCGGAAGGAAAAGCTTCTCCTTAATGACGCGCTTGCCATTACGAAGCATGGCATACTTTTCAGTGGGCAGAAGAATCTGTCCTACATAAGGACGCAACTTGTCATTCACTTTCAAAGCTGCCTCGATGTATTCCTTGACTTTTGCTTCCTTACCACTGACAGCACGTAATACGTACCATTTCATTCCTTTCTCTGACATTTCAATAGAGTTTTTAATTTGGATAAATCGAACTCATGACAAACTTGAATACCAAATCCATTGCCCACACAACCAATGCAATGACAAGGGAAGCAGATAAAACAACCACTGCACTGTGTGTAAGCTCGGCACGAGATGGCCATGTAGTCTTATGCGCAAGTTCGTCGAAACATGCCTTGCAATAATTTACGAATTTCTTAAACATATCGCTTTCTATTTAGCACGGGAAGGAGGACTCGAACCCACGACCCTCGGTTTTGGAGACCGATGCTCTACCAACTGAGCTATTCCCGTAAATATAGGTTCCCATAATTTTCATACGGGAACCCATAGTGTCTATCTTATACTAAATATTAGTCCTCGATAATCTCAGTAATCTGACCGGCACCTACCGTACGACCACCCTCGCGGATAGCGAAACGGAGACCAACGTTCAGGGCTACAGCGTAGATAAGATCTACAGTGATTGTAACGTTGTCACCAGGCATTACCATCTCAACACCCTCCGGCAGAGAAATCTCACCGGTGCAGTCCATAGTGCGGAGATAGAACTGAGGACGATACTTGTTTCCGAATGGAGTGTGACGGCCACCCTCTTCCTTCTTCAGAACGTAAATCTGAGCCTTGAACTTCTTGAAAGGCTTGATCTGTCCAGGATGACAGAGCACCATACCACGCTTGATTTCCTTCTTGTCGATACCACGGAGGAGAAGACCTACGTTATCACCGGCCTGACCCTCATCGAGGAGCTTGCGGAACATCTCAACGCCAGTAACAACTGACTTCTTGTCCTCACCAAGACCGAGGAGCTCAACCTCATCACCTACGTGGATAACACCAGTCTCGATACGACCAGTAGCAACAGTACCACGACCTGTGATTGAGAACACGTCCTCAACAGGCATAAGGAATGGCTTGTCGGTGTCGCGCGGAGGAAGTGGAATCCATGTGTCAACAGCGTCCATAAGCTCCATTACCTTCTCTACCCACTTGTCAACTCCGTTAAGAGCACCAA
>JBJEAV010000147.1:0-3131 GCA_051869395.1 Prevotella sp. | reverse complement strand
GCAATGGAGGGCAGTCGAGGCGATGTCAAGGAAGTAATCATCGAGGAATTCATCGACTTCGAGTCGGAATTCACACTCCTCACCGTCACTCAGAAGAATGGCGAGACTCTCTTCTGCCCGCCTATCGGACATGTGCAGAAAAAGGGCGACTACCGCGAGAGTTGGCAACCATATAAGATTAGCGACGAGGCATTGGCTGAGGCACAGAAGATGGCTGCGGCAGTAACCAAGGCCCTCACTGGAGCAGGTATCTGGGGCGTGGAGTTCTTCCTCACCAAGCAGGGCGAGGTTATCTTCAGCGAACTCTCGCCGCGTCCCCACGACACGGGTATGGTGACACTCGGTCATACCACCAATCTCAGCGAGTTTGAGCTTCATTTCCGTGCCGTCATGGGATTGCCTATCGCCGGCATCCATCTTGAGCACGCAGGTGCCTCGGCGGTTGTCCTCTCACCAGTGGAGAGCGACAAGCCCCTCGACTATAATCTCGACGAAGCCCTTAAGCAAGACCGCACCCGCATCCGTATCTTCGGCAAGCCCGAGGCTCACGTGGGCCGACGCATGGGCGTAGTGCTTTGCTATGGTGAAGTGGCCGACGGCACCGATGCCCTCCGCGATAAAGCCAAGGCAGCCGCCAAGACAATCCTCGGCACTGATCCGTATTCGGTATTCTGATTATTGATGGTGACATTATGCTTGGTGAGATAATTGAATTGCCTAAGATTTGCGACCCGCGCGGTAATCTTACCGTGGCTGAGCAGATGAAGAATGTGCCCTTTGATGTCAAGAGGGTGTATTGGACGTATGACGTGCCGGCGGGGGAGAGTAGGGGAGGACATGCCCACAAGGAATGTCACGAACTGATAATTGCGGTGAGCGGGTCATTCACTGTCACCCTCGACGACGGCAAGAGCAACCGCAAGGACTATCATCTCAATCATCCCTGGCAGGGACTGCTCGTGAACACGGGGATATGGCGCACGTTGGAGGACTTCTCCTCGGGAGCCGTATGCCTTGTCCTCGCGTCAGACTTGTTCGACGAGGATGATTATATTTATGAATACGAGGATTTCCTTGAATACGTGAAATGATTACGACAGCAAGATATTCCTCTTCCATGTTTGACGAATGGAACAACTTTGTGGCGGCGTCGAAAAACGGGACATTCCTTTTCGACCGCCGCTACATGGATTACCACAGTGACCGCTTCACCGACCATTCCCTGATGTTCTACGACGAAAAACACCGCCTTGTGGCAGTTCTTCCTGCCAATGCCGAGGATGACGTGCTCCAGTCGCATCACGGTTTGACCTACGGAGGCTTGGTTGTCGGCGATGCTTTCCGCACGTCGATGGCTTTGGAGACTGTTGAGGCGATGAACTCCAGTCTGCGAGATGAAGGCTTTCGTCGCGTCGTGTATAAGCCCACGCCATGGATATACCACCGTCAGGCTTCTGAAGAGGACTTGTATGCCATATTCCGCAAATGTGATTTCCGCATCATCGGGCGTGACATTGCCATTGTTGTTGACTTGTCATGTCCTCTCCCGTTTATGGAGTTGCGCCGCCGCCATGCAGCAAAGGCATTGAGGGCGGGAGTGACGGTTGAATGGACAAATGATTACTCCGCCTTTTGGACTGTTCTCGATGACAATCTGATGCAGAGGTATGGTGCGCATCCAGTCCACAGCCTGGATGAGATAAATATGTTGGCAAGCCGTTTTCCTTATAACATTCTTCTATGCAGTGCCACATTGCATGGTGCAACGATAGCCGGCGTGGTCTTGTTCGTCAGTGGCGAGACCGTCCACGTGCAGTATATATCGGCATCGCCTGAAGGAAAGAAAATAGGGGCGCTGGATGCCATATTCTCCCGTCTCATCAGCTATTATTCCGGCAAGAAGAGATATTTCGACTTTGGGAAATCCACCGAGGATATGGGGCATTATCTCAACGAGGGACTGATATTCCAGAAGGAGGGATTCGGCGGACGTGGCGTTTGTTATGACACATACGAATGGACGCTTTAAAGTAAGTTATGGAAATAAAATATCTTGAACTGAAAAAGGTGACGGCGATGTATGCCGATGAGATACATCAGGCCGTGAGCGACGTGATTGATGGCGGATGGTACCTGCAAGGAGCCTCAAACCGTAAGTTTGAGGAGCATTATGCCGAGTATTGTCATTCGAAGTATTGTGTGGGCTGCGCCAACGGGCTTGATGCCCTCACTCTCACCCTCCGTGCGTATATCGAGATGGGAGTGATGCAACCAGGGGATGAGGTTATCGTTCCCGCAAATACATATATCGCCACGATACTGGCAATCACCGGGAATGGTCTTCGTGCCGTTCTCGTAGAGCCGCGCATAGATACCTTTCAGATTGACGATTCGCTCATAGAGCGTGCCATAACCCCAAAAACCCGCTGCATCATGCTCGTCAATCTCTACGGCAAGAACGCCTACACCCCGAAAATCGGCGAACTATGCAATAAGTACAACCTGAAGTTAGTAATCGACAATGCCCAGGGTCACGGCCTGACTCCAAATTCCTCATTCCTCATTCCTCATTCCTCATTCCCAACAATCTGCCACAGCTTCTATCCCGGAAAGAATCTCGGAGCCCTCGGCGACGGAGGAGCGATAACCACCGACGACAAGCTCCTTGCCGACACATTCCGTACACTAGCCAACTACGGTTCCTCGCGCAAGTACGTCTTCGACTATTGCGGTCGCAACAGTCGTCTCGATGAGATTCAGGCGGCCGTACTCGACGTGAAGTTGCGTCATCTTGATGCCGACAACAGTCGCAGGCGCGAGATAGCCCTTAGATATATAAAAGAGGTGGACAATCCGCTGTTGACCATCCCCGACGAGGAATACTGGCAGGACAATGTCTTCCACATCTTCCCCGTGCTGTGCAAGCAGCGCGATGCACTGCAGAAACACCTTGCCGACAATGGAATCCAAACCGTAATCCATTATCCCATACCTCCCCACAAACAGAAGTGTTACGCCTCGTCCCCGTTATTGGTAATCCCCGAAGGCGGCCTGCCGATAACAGAGCGCATCCATCGGGAAGAACTGAGCATCCCCTGCAACCAAGTGTTGACAGACGAGGAGGTGACTTA
>JBJEAV010000146.1:0-3148 GCA_051869395.1 Prevotella sp. | reverse complement strand
CATAACATAGGATAGGGCGTAAGCCCTATCATTGTTACCGTTTTCCCTTCCCCCCTCCCTCCCGCCTTTGGCGGGAGGGAGGGGGGAAGAGAGAAAAGAAAATCTCATTATACACAGGGTTCACACCCTGTGCTGAGCTATGTCGCCCTTACAGGGCTATAACTTCGTTCCGTTGTGTCTGTTTTTATACCATACCTCTGGGTTAATTCTTTATTTCTTTAATTCTTTAATTCTTTAATCTTTTAAATTTTTAATTTTTTAATTTCATAAGACAGCTGTCTCCATAGCTTAGGAACCTGAAACCGTGGCCTAAGGCATAGTCGTAAATCCTGCGCCAATCGCCCTTGACAAATGCACTCACCAACAATAGCAATGTGCTCTGCGGCTGATGGAAATTGGTGACGAGAGTGTCAACTATGCGATATTCAAAGCCCGGAGCGATGATTATCTGAGTGGATGTATGTATAGCCTTGCGCCCGTTTCGCTCCATATATGACTGAAGCTCGCGCAGGGCATCAAGAGTGGGCAGAGATTCACCGCCCTCGGCGGAAATACGCTCGGCATACTCGTAAGGCTCCCACTGGCAAACATGCAATTCCTCCTCGGAAAGGTCGGGATTTGCGTGGAGCTTTAATCCCATATAGTACAGACTTTCGAGGGTGCGCACGCTTGTCGTTCCTACGGCGATGGTCTTGCCGCCGTGGGCAATAAGTTTGTCAATAGTTTGTCGGCTTACAGAGATATATTCGGTGTGCATCTCGTGGTCGGCAATCTCCTCGCTCTTCACCGGCTTGAATGTTCCGGCTCCCACGTGCAGGGTAAGTTCCTCGCGGTCGATGCCGTGGGCATCAAGGTCGGCAAGAACGGATTCGGTGAAGTGCAGTCCTGCCGTAGGCGCAGCCACAGAACCCTTTATCTTGGAATAAACGGTTTGGTAGGTTGTCTTGTCGCTCTCCTGGGTCTCGCGGTTGAGATAGGGAGGGATAGGCAGTTCGCCCGCCGCATCGAGAATCTCGGCAAACGAAATCTCCGCATTATCCCATGTGAAGTCAATCCAATGGCTGGTGCGCTCCTCGCGAATACGTGTAACAGACAGGCAAACCGGTTTCCCGTCAATATCAAACTGTCGGTGGAGCGCGCCCTCCTTCCATTTCTTCAGGTTGCCCACAAGGCAATGCCACGCACAATGCCCTTTGGTCTGGAACATCAGTTCGTAATCCACTGGTTCGGCAGGCTCAAGCAGGAATACCTCTATCAAGGCTCCCGTCTCCTTGCGGAAGTGCATACGCGCCTGTATCACCTTGGTGTTGTTGAACACCATCATAGCCCCTTTGGGGAGATGCGACGGCAGGTTGTAGAACACATCCTCGCTGATGTCGCCATTGTCATAGACGAGCAGTTTGGAATGGTCGCGCTGCGCAAGCGGAAACTTGGCTATTCGCTCGTCGGGCAGCGGATAATTATAGTCGGATATATGTATATGTCTTGGATTCATTCTTATATAAATAATAATGTTTAGGCGAGCACGAGGCTTCGCAGTATGCAATAGACAAGGGTGAGAGCCAACACGACAACCACCACGTAGATGTCGGAATACCTGTAACCCGTGGATGTGTATTTCGAGGATACATAGTCGATGTCACCATGTACAAACTTGTTGTCAACATAACGGAAGAGGAAATAAACGCCCGTAGCTACAACAGTTCCCCACAGCAGTCCGCAAAGGATGTCAAACGGGTAATGCACACCGAGATAAACGCGGGTCCAGCAATTTGTGAGCGACCATGCCACAAGCAGGGTGGAGAGCAAGCCGCTGCGCATGAGAAGACTCATGAACAGAGCCACGCTGAACGTGTTGGCGGCATGGGCGGAAAAGAACCCGTACAGTCCGCCGCGATAACCATCCACGGTATCGACAAGCATACCTATCTGCAGGTCATGTGTGGGTCGCAGACGAGCCACCGACGGTTTTACGATGAGGTCGTCAACCGTTCCGGCTAAGAGCACGCACAATCCGGCACATGCCAACACTAAAAGTATGCGACGGAAATTGTCGTTGTTTTTTATCACCACATAAAAAAGCGACAGATATAGAGGAATCCACGTGGATGCCGTGGTGAGCGTCTTCGCCAGGTAATCCACAAAGAGCGAACTGCTGCCGTTGAGCGCGAGCAGCAGTTGCTTGTCCATCTGTATAATCTGTTCAATATCCATCTGTATGCCAAATGTTAAATGAGTTCAATCTTCGATGCCTCTATCCAGCCTTCCTTGCCGTCGGCAATGCGTATCTCCTTCCATTCCTTCATCGAGGAATCGGTGATTTCCACCTTGGTGCCCTCGTGGAGAATAAACAGGTCGGTGCCATTCTTCGACGGTGTGCTCTTTACCTGAACGGCGGGAGACATCACTATAGCCCCGGTGCGGTTGACGAGCTGGTCTTTCTGTTGCCATGCGAATATGTTGGACACGGCGAATATCACCAACATCAACAATGCGCCGAAGAAACCAAGTTTCTGCATCCATACCCTTGACGTGAAGAGATAGCAGAGGGCGAGGATGATTGCCACGGCAAGCGAGACGAGTGACATGCGTGCCCATCCGTCAACGCTCATCACGTTGACGAGGGTGCGATACCATGTAACGAAGAACATTTCCGATTCGGGTGTTATCTTGTCGATGGTCTTGCTGCGCGCCAACTGCAGGTTGAAGCGTATGTCGCGGTCGCCGGGAGAGAGCAGCAGGGCGCGCTCATAGTTGAGCACGGCACGAGTGATATTGTCTGTGCGGTAGTAGGCATTGCCGAGGTTGTAATATATGTCGGCACTGACACCCTGTTTGAGGATGGCCTCATAGTCGGCGATTGCCTGCTGGTATTGCTGGCGCACGTATGCCGAGTCGGCCATAGCCTTGGTGATGTTCTCGGCAGCGGGGACTTTCTTCGCTGTCTGTGCAGTGGCATCCGACGGCATCGCCATACCTAATGTGACGGCAATCAGCAGCACTGCCATTCCCGCTCCCTTGACTTTTCTTCTCTTTTTCATAGTATCCTCGATATTCTCGATGGCAGTCATTGCCGCATCGAATGTCTTGTTCATGTTACCCGTGGCATCTCCAGGAGCATAACGCTCGAACTCACACTCGTCGAGTG
>JBJEAV010000145.1:0-3148 GCA_051869395.1 Prevotella sp. | reverse complement strand
CAGCTCCAGGATGCGATGAGCCGACATCGAGGTGCCAAACCTCCCCGTCGATGTGGACTCTTGGGGGAGATCAGCCTGTTATCCCCAGGGTAGCTTTTATCCGTTGAGCGACGGCAATTCCACTCTCATACCGCCGGATCACTAACTCCAACTTTCGTTACTGCTCGACCCGTCAGTCTCGCAGTTAGGCTCGCTTTTGCGTTTACACTCTCTGGCATGGTTTCCATCCATGCTGAGCGAACCTTTGAGCGCCTCCGTTACCTTTTAGGAGGCGACCGCCCCAGTCAAACTGCCCACCTAACACTGTCCCCTAACCAGATTCATGGCTACGAGTTAGAACTCCAGCACCTCAAGAGTGGTATCCCAACAGTGACTCCACACTAGCTGACGCCAGTGCTTCCCAGTCTCCCACCTATCCTGTACATGAAATACCGAAATTCAATATTAAGCTACAGTGAAGCTCCATGGGGTCTTTCCGTCTAGTCGCGGGTAACCGGCATCTTCACCGGTACTACAATTTCGCCGGGCGGGCTGTTGAGACAGTGCCCAAATCGTTACGCCATTCGTGCGGGTCAGAACTTACCTGACAAGGAATTTCGCTACCTTAGGACCGTTATAGTTACGGCCGCCGTTTACTGGGGCTTAAGTTCACTGCTTCACTTACGCTAACAGTTCCCCTTAACCTTCCAGCACCGGGCAGGCGTCAGCCCATATACATCATCTTTCGATTTAGCATAGACCTGTGTTTTTGCTAAACAGTCGCTTGAGACTATTCTCTGCGGCCTACGTTAGTAGGCTCCCCTTATCCCGAAGTTACGGGGTCATTTTGCCGAGTTCCTTAACAACACTTCTCCCGCTGGTCTTAGGATTCTCTCCTCACCTACCTGTGTCGGTTTGCGGTACGGGCACCTCATCAATTCATACAGCTTTTCTCGCCAGTGTACAATCACCCACTTCGCTACTATATTTCGCTCCCTTTCGCCCCGCTACAACCAACGGCGGGGTTGGGCTATGTTCCTGTGTCCCTGTATTTAACGATTTCGGTGGCTACGGAATTTTTACCGTATGTGCATCGACTACGCCTTCCGGCCTCGCCTTAGCTCCCGGCTAACCTTGAGCGGACGAACCTTCCTCAAGAAACCTTAGGTTTTCGACCATTATGATTCTCACATAATTCTCGCTACTCATTCCGGCATTCTCACTTGTGATACCTCCACGGCTCCTTTCGGTACCGCTTCGCAGGCTTACACAACGCTCATCTACCATACATTACTGTATCCTAAGCTTCGGTATGAATTTTAGCCCCGTTACATTTTCGGCGCACAATCACTCGACTAGTGAGCTATTACGCACTCTTTTAATGAGTGGCTGCTTCTAAGCCAACATCCTAGTTGTCTACGCAACTGCACATCCTTTTCCACTTAAATTCATTTTGGGACCTTAGCTGTAGGTCTGGGCTGTTTCCCTTTTGACTACGAAACTTATCTCACGCAGTCTGACTCCCAAGAAACATTTATGCGGCATTCAGAGTTTGATAGGGTTCGGTAAGCCGTGAAGCCCCCTAGCCCATTCAGTGCTTTACCTCCGCTAAACTATCCCGAGGCTAGCCCTAAAGCTATTTCGATGAGAACCAGCTATATCCGAGTTCGATTGGAATTTCACCGCTAACCACAGCTCATCCCCGCATTTTTCAACATACGTGGGTTCGGCCCTCCATGGAATTTTACTTCCACTTCAGCCTGTCCATGGTTAGGTCACCCGGTTTCGGGTCGTATACTGCAAACTTTACGCGCTATTCACACTCGGTCTCCCTTCGGCTCCGATGCTTAACATCTTAACCTCGCTTGCAACATACACTCGCCGGACCGTTCTACAAAAAGTACGATATCGTACACGTAAGGTACTCTATCAGCTTGTAAACATAGGGTTTCAGATTCTTTTTCACTCCCCTTCCGGGGTTCTTTTCAACTTTCCATCACTGTACTTTTCACTATCGGTCATCAGGTAGTATTTAGGCTTGGGGGGTGGTCCCCCCGGCTTCAATGCGGGTTCCTCGTGTCCGCACCTACTCTGGATACTGCCTTGTTAACATCCTTTTCACTTACAGGACTATTACCTACTATGGTGTGTCTTCCCATACACTTCTGCTAAAAATGTTAAATCAATTCCGCAGTCCGCAACCCCAAGGATATTGCTATCCCTGGTTTGGCCTCTTTCCCGTTCGCTCGCCGCTACTTAGGAAATCGATGTTTCTTTCTCTTCCTCCTCCTACTTAGATGTTTCAGTTCAGAGGGTTTCCTCCACACAGCTATGAATTCACTGTGCAGTGATAAGGTATTGCCTTACCGGGTTTCCCCATTCGGAAATCTGCGGGTCTATGGATATTTGCTCCTAACCGCAGCTTATCGCAGCTTGTCACGTCCTTCTTCGGCTCCTGATGCCAAGTCATTCTCCCTACGCTCTTTCTAGCTTGACCTCTAGCATTTCAACGAAGTTGAAATGCGAAACTTCGCGTCGCACTGTCAACGTCCCGAAGTCTTTTTAGACAAGGGGCGACTAAATGCGTAAGCATTTAGCGCAGTTGACAATAGTGCAGCGAAGTGCTGCTATATGTCTTCGTTAAAATACTCTTAACTTGGTTCTTTGAATTACATAAGAATTAGAGATTTGTTTGAAATTGAAGTTTTCCCTTACAGAAAAACCTTTCCACATTTAATTTGGGTTTGTGCATATTGTAGCATCTTCAGGCTACCGCCTGATGTCCTCTTCGCTTATCGCTGCTGACATACATTTGCAAGCAAATGTACCGTCACAGCTACTCCGGGACATGTCGCAATTTTGCTTCGCTCAATATGCTTTCCTCGTTTCTCTCTATCATCGTTTGTTACATTGTTTAGTTTTCAAGGTACAATCTTTTGAAATATTGTTTTTCTTTGCAATGCTCAGTCCTTAAACCGGCATTGTTAATACAGCTCGTCTTGTGCTTCGCACAACCGTCTGTGACATACATATTTGCTTCGCAAATAACGTACCGTCACGACTGACTTCGCAGTACTGCCGCGACTGACTGCTGCTTCGCAGCGAAAGTCGCTCTGGTGGAGATGAGGAGAATCGAACTCCTGACCCCCTGCTTGCAAGGCAGGTGCTC
>JBJEAV010000144.1:0-3159 GCA_051869395.1 Prevotella sp. | reverse complement strand
GTAACAAGGTAGCCGTATCGGAAGGTGCGGCTGGATCACCTCCTTTCTATGGAGAGTAAGTCGAAGAGACAGAAATCCGGTCAGCTCAGAGGAGAAAAGTTTCAATCGTTGTTTAATTTTGAGGGTACACGGAAAAGTGTGTAACCTCAGATAACGGGGGTGTAGCTCAGTTGGGAGAGCACCTGCTTTGCAAGCAGGGGGTCATCGGTTCGAACCCGTTCATCTCCACCACGGAATGGGCTCATAGCTCAGGTGGTTAGAGCGCACGCCTGATAAGCGTGAGGTCGGTGGTTCGAGTCCACTTGTGCCCACCATGCGATGTTAACACATCGTATAAAGCACTTTGAAAACTGAATAAAGCAAAAGTAATGCAATGAGGAAAAAAGTATAATATCTAACGCGAAAGCGTGGTAAATACTACAATTATTTCTCTAAAGAACAAGCATAATTCCGAACCAAATGCAAGCAATTGCAAAAGGTCAAGCTAATAAGAGCGCAGGGAGGATGCCTTGGCATTGGGAGCCGACGAAGGACGCGGTAAGCTGCGAAAAGCTGCGGGGAATTGCAAGCAAGTATTGATCCGCAGATGTCCGAATGGAGCAATCCGTTACATTGAAGATGTAACATCATATACTGAATAAATAGGTATATGAGGGGAACCGCCTGAACTGAAACATCTAAGTAGGGCGAGGAAAAGAAATCAACCGAGATTCCGCAAGTAGTGGCGAGCGAACGCGGAAGAGGCCAAACCGAGAGTAGTAATACACTCGGGGTTCGGACAGCAAACGGTATTGCAGCGAGTTAGCAGAAGGACATGGGACGGTCCACCATAGAGAGTGAGAGTCTCGTATGCGAAAACACAAAGCAGCCAGCTGTATCCAGAGTACCGCCGGACACGTGAAACCCGGTGGGAAGACGGGGGGACCACCCTCCAAGCCTAAATACTACCCAATGACCGATAGCGTATAGTACTGTGAAGGAAAGGTGAAAAGAACCCCGGGAGGGGAGTGAAAAGAACCTGAAACCTTGTGCTTACAAGCACACAAAGCACGTCAAGGTGTGATGTGGTACCTTTTGTAGAATGGTCCGGCGAGTGAATGTAACTGGCGAGGTTAAGTTCTTAAGGAACGGAGCCGAAGCGAAAGCGAGTCTGAATAGGGCGAGGAAGTCAGTTGTATTCGACCCGAAACCGGGTGACCTATCCATGTCCAGGATGAAGTTAAGGTAAAACTTGATGGAGGTCCGAACCCACGGTCGTTGAAATGCCCGGGGATGAGATGTGGATAGCGGAGAAATTCCAATCGAACCCGGAGATAGCTGGTTCTCTCCGAAATAGCTTTAGGGCTAGCCTCGACAAAGACATTACCGGAGGTAGAGCACTGAATGGGCTAGGGGCCGAGAGGTTACTGAACCCTATCAAACTTCGAATGCCGGATAATGATGGTCGGGAGTCAGACTGCGGGAGATAAGTTTCGTAGTCGAAAGGGAAACAGCCCAGACCCACAGCTAAGGTCCCAAAGTACGGTTAAGTGGAAAAGGATGTGGAGTTGCACAGACAACCAGGATGTTGGCTTAGAAGCAGCCACTCATTAAAAGAGTGCGTAATAGCTCACTGGTCGAGTGACTCTGCGCCGAAAATTTAACGGGGCTAAATCGTACACCGAAGCTTGGGAATATCAGTTATTCTTCATGTGTTTGCGAGAAGGCAAAGATGTGAAGAATAACTGATGTTGGTAGGAGAGCGTTGAATGCGGGGTGAAGTCAGAGCGGAAGCGCTGGTGGACTGCATTGAAGTGAGAATGCCGGAATGAGTAGCGAGATTTATGTGAGAATCATAAAGGCCGAAAGACTAAGGTTTCAGAAGGAAGGTTCGTCCGCTTCTGGTTAGCCGGGAGCTAAGGTGAGGCCGAAAGGCGTAGCCGATGCACATACGGTGGAGATTCCGTAGCCGTCGAAATATTTAAGCAAAGGGACACTTATGAAGGGCATGACCCGGGCGATGGTAGCCCCGGGCGAAAGGGACCGAAAACAAGTAGGGAAGCATGTTTGGAATAAGGCGAGAAAAGCTTTGTGGATATATGAGACGTCCGTACCGCAAACCGACACAGGTAGTCAGGAAGAGGATTCTAAGGCCAACGGGAGAAGGGTAGTTAAGGAACTCGGCAAATTGACCCCGTAACTTCGGGATAAGGGGCGGTGCGCAAGCACCCGCAGTGAAAAGGTCCAGGCGACTGTTTATCAAAAACACAGCTCTCTGCTAAATCGAAAGATGACGTATAGGGGGTGACACCTGCCCGGTGCTGGAAGGTTAAGAGGAGGAGTGCAAGCTCCGAATTGAAGCCCCAGTAAACGGCGGCCGTAACTATAACGGTCCTAAGGTAGCGAAATTCCTTGTCGGGTAAGTTCCGACCCGCACGAATGGTGTAACGATCTGGACGCTGTCTCAACTGCCCACCCGGCGAAATTGTAGTACCGGTGAAGATGCCGGTTACCCGCGGCAAGACGGAAAGACCCCATGGAGCTTTACTGTAACTTGATATTGGGTCTTGGTATTCTATGTACAGGATAGGCGGGAGACGGAGAAACATACACGCCAGTGTATGCGGAGTCACCCTTGGGATACCGCTCTTAGAGTACTGAGATTCTAACCTGCGGCCGTGAATCCGGTCGGGGGACATTGTCAGGTGGGCAGTTTGACTGGGGCGGTCGCCTCCTAAAAGGTAACGGAGGCGCTCAAAGGTTCGCTCAGCACGGATGGAAACCGTGCCTCTGAGTGTAAACGCAAAAGCGAGCCTAACTGCGAGAATGACGGTTCGAGCAGTAACGAAAGTTGGAGTTAGTGATCCGGCGGTATGTGAATGGAAATGCCGTCGCTCAACGGATAAAAGCTACCCTGGGGATAACAGGCTGATCTCCCCCAAGAGTCCACATCGACGGGGAGGTTTGGCACCTCGATGTCGGCTCATCACATCCTGGGGCTGAATTCGGTCCCAAGGGTTCGGCTGTTCGCCGATTAAAGTGGTACGCGAGCTGGGTTCAGAACGTCGTGAGACAGTTCGGTCCCTATCTGTCGTGGGCGCAGGATATTTGAGGAGCGCTGTCCTTAGTACGAGAGGACCGGGATGGACGCACCTCTGGTGCACCAGTTGTCACGCCAGT
>JBJEAV010000143.1:11087-14461 GCA_051869395.1 Prevotella sp. | reverse complement strand
CGATAGTTATCCATTAACAGTCACGATAGTCATCATTAATATGCCTATATAAGGTATCTGAATGTCTAATCATAAGGTGTTGATAATCAGTCGCAATAAGGCTTTGTTTTATATTCCGCACTGCGGAACGTACGTTCACCACTGCGGAACGTATATTCCCCACTGCGGAACAGACGTTCCGCAGTGGGGAATATAAAACGAATACTAATTAATAATTATTTCATAACCGCCATCATTATACATTTATAATGACTATGGTTATAATTACTGAATGACCTTCTTGACAGTATTACCTTGCTTGATGATAACGAGTCCCTTACTACCGTTGGCAGCTGAGCGGCCACTCACGTTGTATTTTTGGACAGGAGCGTTGCTGTCGGCTTCCACGCCGTCGATACCTGCAAGAATATCAGGGTCGGTGGTCATAATAACAGTACATGACACCTTTGATGACGGGTCACCAGTGTATTGTGCAGTAAGCTTCAGCTTTATAGTCTTTATCTCATCTTTTTTTAACGTCTCATGAATCTGTAGATTCTCGTCTTTTGAGCTGAGAATGTCTTTTGCCTGATAATCTGCTTTTGGATTAGGACTTGGCACGGGGATGCAAGAACCCCAAGCGCAAATCTCAAAGCTTCCGTCAATAGGCTCTGCCGTAAGGTCAACCTTAGCGTCTTTAGCTGACGAAAGATAAATTCCAGAATCTATTTGATAGAGAATACCAGGAATTAACTCATTAACGTGAGATGTCACTACTTCGGCATTGTTTTCCACGGGTTCTGTGCCATGCTTGAATTGGAGTTGGGCATTTGCAATTGATGTAATTGCAAGTGCTGCAATAAGGGTAAATAATTTCTTCATATCTTTGATTTATTAATTGTTATCATATTATTTCAATTTACATTCGGCTGCCTGGATGACTCCTTCCTTGTCGTTATATACGAATGCCACCACGGCAAGGTTGTCCTTGTTCCAGTTGTCCTTGATAGTTATCGTGTGCTTCAGTTCGGGGAATATGTTGGCATTGAGTGTAATGTCCTCACCCCAAGTGCCGTTTACCGAAGCGCGATATACATGGTTGTGTACATAGTCCAACAGGCTGTTGCCGTTGTCAATCTGGAAGGCTGTGATATTGCTTTCTGTTATCCAAAGCTGGAGCTTGCCGCTGATGTTTGAGCCTGGCTGAAGTTTGGTGGTGATAGTGATGATGTTGTCATCCGCAGTTGCCGACAGATCGATATTTAGGTCGGTAGCCTTCGACATTTCATCACGCACGGCCTTCGACCAGTCTGAGGTGGTCTTTATAGCTCCGCTGCAACGGTCTATCACTGCTGAAGGATAAGCCTCGATGTTCCATCTCTTTGCGTATTCATCTCCTTCGGGCTGCATCAGTCCGACCAAACCCTCATATTCGTTTTCGCCTATTCCAAATACTCCCGCATGTATTCCCACTGCGATGATATTCTCGCCATACTGTTCCTGAAGGCTTGTTATAAGGCGGTGTCCATCTGGGCAGTTGGTACACATCTGCCCTGTGAAGTCCTCAAGCAGGACTGTCCTCTTGCTCTCTATTTGTTCCAGTTCCTTGAATCTGTCCGCTTCATCCACTTCGTCGCAAGCCGTGAATGTAATGGCTGCAAGAGCCAAGGATATAAATAATCTGTTGAATTTCATATTCTGTAATATCGGTTTAGAAGGTGTAATTATAAGATATGTTCAGTCCCTTGCTTGCCGGCACGTAGCGGCATACTCCGCCGGAGCAGTTGTAGCCCGCACGCGTGCGACCGTAGCCGAGCATTAGGCGGTGGGCCTTGTAGGTGGCGGTCACGCTGCCCATATAATAGTGTTGGTCGGTCTCGCCAGTGTTCCACATGTCGCTCAGGGTGAACATCAGATAGGGCAGGGCCGAAAGCTCTACCAGTCCGAATGCCCAGTCGCCCTGGTCTTGGTTTGTCCAGAGATACTGCAACTCGCTGCGCAGGGTGAACTTCTTGTTTATCTGGTATTTGCCTTCTGCAACGGCGATGTTGGACTTGACCATGCCTCCCTCGCCCTCTATGACGGTCTTGTTGTATTTCTGGTTCATATACATGAGGTTGAGCTTGAAACTCTTGCTGAGTTTCTTCTCCATCTGCACGTTGATGTCCTGATAATACAGTTCGCCGGTCTTGAAGAAGCTGGTCTCATAGCCGTCGGTTCCCATCAGAGTGCCGTTGACCGGCTGCACGGGAGACTTGTCCAAGCCGCGGATATGGCTTACGTTGAGCTTCATCTTGGTGCCGTATTTGCCTCCAAGTGCAGTGTGACGCTTGAAGTTATATCCGAACTCACCCTGGAATGCCCATTCTCCGGGAGCTGCCTGTGTGGCGTAGGGATAGAGGGCTGGCAGTGAGTAGGTGTGCTGATAGGCAAATGCCGGCATGTTGTTGATGAATCCCGAGATACCGGTGATTGAGCGGTCTGAGCGGAACGACATGTTCTCGCTGCGCTTTGCCTGAACAAGTGCGCTCACTCCCTTGGATGAATAAGAGGCTGAGAGCAGCACGGCTGAACCGCGGCGATAGATATAGCCATTGTCGAACGACGGGTCTTGGCTGCGCCAGGCATATTCGGCAAGGATGTTATAGTTGCCCACGGTAAGGCTCGAACGAACGTCGAAGGCGTTGACGTTTGAGGGCAGGTTCAACTCATAGTTTGTTCCGGGGACAATAACCTGGTCGTTTTTGTCATAGTTGAGCAGAACGTATGAGCCGCCGATTGTCCACGACACGTTGTTGTCGCGCATCTTCTGGCTATACTGGTTGATGTCGATTTCCAGGTCTGTGCCTGCCACCCATGAGTCGGTGTCCCAGTCCCAGTATCTGCGCTGCACTCCGCCGAGAGCCTTGAACCTCACGCCTTTAAGTGCGCTGATGCTAACGCGTCCGCCTCGTATGGCATTGTCGATACCGAGGCTGCGCTCCTCGTAGGTGCGGAAGATAAGTCCGCTGCCGAACTGGTCATATACGTCACCGAGTGTCACCTCGATGCCCTTGCCGGAGTTGTACTTGGCATAGATATGCGGCACTCCCCAGCCCTTGAAGTCGTTTTCGAATCCGGGCAGCGGATGCTCGAGAAACTCGAATCGTCCGCCCACCTCGAAATGCTTCGACGAGAGGGTGAGTTCTGCGTAAGTATTAGTGAGGATATCGTCCTTATAAGTGCCGGTGCCAATCTTCTCGTCAACCTCCGGCATCAATATGTCGCTCTGAATGCTTCCGTGCAGCACAAGATAGTCCTTGTCCTTCTTCTCCCCGTCCTGTGCCAAGGCTGAGGAGGAAAAGGCAAGTCCTGCAAGCATCAGGCCCAAAGCCCTAAAGGAGAATGGTGTAATT
>JBJEAV010000143.1:0-10987 GCA_051869395.1 Prevotella sp. | reverse complement strand
TAATTCCTAATTCCTAATTTACTTCACCAGTTCCCGTACTTTCTCAATAAGGTGGTTCTCGCCTCCGTCGGTATATCCAGAGCGTGACTCCACAATCGTGCCGTCGCCACCGATGATAAACACATGGGGAATCATCTGTACACCCATGGCACGGCGGAACTCGCTGTTGGGGTCGAGAAGAATGTCATACTCCCACTCCTCGCTATCCACCAAGGGCTTCACCTTGTTGATGTTCTGGGCCTGGTCGATACTGATGGCGATAACCTTCACTCCAGTCTCCTCCTGCCATTCGGCATACTGCTCGTGGATGGCCTTCAGCTCACGGTTGCAGGGCTTGCACCATGTGGCGAAGAAACTGATGATAAACGGCTTGCCGTCGTTGTTGAGTTTTGACGTATCGACAGTCTTGCCGTCGAGGGTCTTCAACATCACTGAGGGTAACTGCGCCGACACTGTCGTGCATACCATGATTAGCATTAAGGCTAACAAAATTCTAAAGTGTTTCATAACCATTATAATATGTTTTTGGTGCAAAATTACACAATTTCTATTAAATAATGCTTTATTTCCTTAGAAAAAGTGCCAATATTTTGAAAAATAAATATTTATGGTGTAACTTTGCACTGAAATTTTAATTTTATTAAGTAATAATACTATGTTAAAGATTGGATTGTTAGCCAAGACATGCTTGTTGGTGGCAAGTGTGTTCGGTATGATGACAGCTAAGGCACAGACGCAGTCTGGTGCCGTGCTTACTCCTTATACCATGAGTGACGGCTCCACATTCCGTGCCCTGTCGGACAACGGCAAATGGGCTATCGCATACGGAGCCAATGATGCAACCGCACAGGATGCATACCCGAAACTTATTAATCTTGAGACCAAGGAAATCATTAATCTCGCCGATGAAAACGGCTCTATCGTCAGCAATGCGGGCGACGTGACCGACGATGGTAAGATGGTAGTGGGTTCCTACAACGGTTATCCCGCGACATGGAATCCGCAGACCAAGCAGTGGACCAAGGTGGCTATCCCCGAGGGATGCGACGCAGGACGTGTCAATGCCGTTACTCCCGACGGTAAGTATGCCGTGGGTACTTGCGGAAGAAGCTCTGACTGGCTGTATGAGGAGCCGGTGATGTGGGACTTGACCACTGGCAAGATTATTCCCGTGGAGATTCCTAAGTATGACACATCAAATGAATACCAGAACATGACCCGTTTCACGGGTCTGTCTGCTGACGGACGTTATATCTGTGGATGTATAAGCTATAGCTATCCGCAGGACGTGGTGTACTTCTTCTATGACCGCGAGACATCGACGTTCGACCCTGTTGTGTATGACTTCGATCCGAATGCCAACATCAAATATTCTTATAAGCATGAGAATGTTTATGGTCTTGACGGTATCTGCGTAAGTCCCAACGGCAAGTGGATTGCCGGTGTGCTCTACACCATGGGCGACGAGCGCGCACCGTTCCGCTACAACACCGAGACCAAGGAGATGGAGTATTACCTTGACGCTGAGGATATTGACAAGGGATGCGTGAGCATCGACAACGAGGGTACTGTATATGCTGCCACTCCTGCCGTCAACCCAAGCCGCTCATTGTATATCCGCCACAACGGATTCTGGTATGGTATGGACGAACTGCTCAGCCAGGTGTATGGCATCAACTATTACAACCATACCGGCTATCAGGCTACCGGTCTTGCCATCGGCGTATCTGCCGACTGCAAGTCGATGGTGTCTATCGCTTATATCAACTCGGAGAACTATCACGTAACTCTGCCCGAAACATTCGGCAAGGCTTGCGAGAAGGTTAACCTGCTGAAGAAGTACACTGTCACACCTCTCGACGGTGCTGCCATGAATGCCGTGTCAAACATCACACTCACTTTCAGCCGAAATATCGAGGTGCTTGGCGAGAAGGCTGACGTGGAGCTTAGGGACGAGAATGGCGATGTTGTCAGAAGCGGCATACAGTTTACTGTCAATGCCAACAACTCCAAGATTGTGAATATAGGTTTCAGAACTCAAAAACTTGAGAATGGTAAGGAATACTCTGTAGTAATTCCCGCAGGGACAATATGCCTGAAGGGTGACAAGACCCGCACCAACGAGGAAATCGTAATCAAATACAAGGGATATGGTGCATCGGCTCTTACCAACACTGCCGTATCTCCCGAGAATGGAAGCACTATGGGTGAGTTTGACATGCTCACAAGTCCGGTGGTATTCTCTTTTGACACTGAAGTGGCTGTGGCTGCCGACGCCAAGGGCTATTTATATAAGGATGGAGAGAGCGAACCAATATGTGATTTGAACATACTCGCAGGAAAAACATCAGAGACATATAAGCAGGTGATGCTTTATCCTACGGCTACACAATATTTATATAAAGGTAACACGTATAAGGTTGTTCTGCCCGAGGGTGCAGTTACTGACCTCAGCGGAAACGTCAAGAACACGGAGTGCAGCGTGACATACGAGGGTGTATATGAGCGTACATACGAGAGTGACGACACTAACATCTTCAAGGAGAACTTCGACGTGGCTCTCGGAAGCATGATGCAGTATGACGGTGACAACAAAACCCCGACATCTGTATTCAAGGAGTATGGTTTTGCAAAGGGAACAGGTTGGACATGGGCTGCCGATGACGATTATTCGAACAAGTGCGCTATGTCTCATTCTAAGTATGTGCCCAATGGCAAGTCGGATGACTGGTTGGTTACTCCACAGATTGAGATTACCGGCAAGAACGTGTTCCTCACATTCAAGGGACAGGGTTATCAGGCTGGATTCACCGACAAGCTAAAGGTTGTGATATTGGTTACGGACGAACAGATTAACGACCTCGATGCCGACGTGATTGCAAAGTTCAAGAGCGAGGGTGATGTGGTGTTCAACGAGCAGATGGTTCCTGGAACAACGGGCACTCTTGAGGGTAACTGGAAGGAGTATTCTGTCAACCTTGCCGACTATTCTGGCAAGAAGGTGCATATCGCCTTTGTAAACGAGAACACCAATCAGAGTGCTCTCTTCTTGACAGATATCGCTGTCAGTCAGGTGTTTGATGTTCAGGTGGGACTCAAGGGCATTGAGTCATATCAGATTGGTGCCACTTCTCAGAAGGTGAGGGGCGAGATGAAGATTCTCAACGAGGAGAAGATTTACAACAAGGTGAAGCTGCAACTGCTTGACTCTGAGAGAAACATTGTGGATGAGCTGACCAAGAGCGGACTTGAACTGAAGAAGGACGACACTATGGACTTTGAGTTTGAGAAGGAACTGCCGCTGGGAGTTGGTAAACAGAACATTTTCTATGTTGACATTGACCTCAACGATGGTGAGACTGAATACGAGATGGCTGTTGCAGTGAAGAACCTCTCGTTCAAGACCACAAGACGCGTGGTTATTGAGGAGGAAACAGGTCAGGACTGCTCTAACTGCCCGTTGGGACACCTTGGATTGGAGAATATTGAGCGTATATATGGCGAAAATGTGATTCCTTTGTGCTATCACACATATACAGGTGACACCTACGAGAGCGGCATGAGTTCTTACACCCAGTCGTTCCTTGGATTGCTTGGCGCTCCACAGGCTATCATCAACCGCTATCAGGGAGTTAGCTCACCAATGTATAGCGAAGTGGTCGAGGGTCAAAGTACTTACTCGTTTGTCTCGCCCGATGGCGACTGCTGGCTCGACAGGGTGAATTACCTTATGGGCTTCCCTGCTGATGCTGACATCAGTGTGTCGGCTACTTACAACAAGGATACCGACGTGATGACAATACCGTTCAACGTGCGCTTCGCACTGGATGTGGAGAATGCAAATATGGGTCTCTTCTGTGTAATCACAGAGGATAACCTGGTGGGATATCAGTTAAACAACCTGTACAGTATCAATGCCGACAACTTGGGAGAATGGCAGGCTGGAGGCATGTACGGAAAGAGTGCGGTTTATCCATACACCTTCAACGACGTGGCACGCAACTTCTACCCCGCCAACAACTACTACGGTCTGACCGGTTTGCTGCCTGCTACCATTGAGAACGGTGTGGAGAACAAGGGCGAAATCTCGTTCAAGGGTGCCGATGTGCTCACTCAGGTGAAGGACATCAACAACTGCAAGGTTACGGTGATGCTCATCAACGTGGCTACCGGCGAGCTGCTCAATTCGGCACGCACCTCCATCGAGATGACCACCGGCATCAACGGGGTGACTGTTGACGGGCAGCAGAACGGTCCTACATATATATATAATGTGGGAGGACGCGCTGCAAACGAGGGCCTCGTAATCATGAAGCAAGGAAATTCTGCCAAGAAAATGATTAAGTAACTCGTCTGTTGTTGACCTATAAATAGCATTAACTGTGGTCGAAAATGCCGCAGTTAATGCTTTTTTTGTAGATTTTTTCCGAAAAGTTTTTGTATATCAATTATTTTGTGTATCTTTGCCCTCGAATTTCGAAATTATTCAAAGATTGTTATATTACTATTAAAATTTAAAAAACTATGAGAGAAACATTTACTCAAAAACGTAAAAGTCTGCTCGTCATGATTTCAATGCTGCTCCTTGCAGTCATTGGAGGTAAGGCGTATGCCGAGGTGGCAGGCAATGCAGAAGCAGGTGAAACATCTGTTTCTATTACTCCCGCAGAGGGAGAAGTGACAAGTCTTAAGGATTTCGTTGTCACATTCAATGGTTATGAGGCTGCTGACTGGTCTTATAGCAAGCTCGTACAAATCACTGATGAGGAAGGTAATACCTATACTCTTAAGAATGGTGAAAATGTCTCGGATGCAGCTCTTTCCTGCTCACTTGACGAGGCTATCACCGCCCCTGGAAAATATACTCTTACTATCCCCAAGGGCGCAGTGAAATTCAATAATGTGAATGAGAACACCAACCAGGAGGCTCTGGTATTTGAGTTCGTCATCAAGACAAAGGTGACTGCTGTCTCATCTGTCAATATGGTTCTCGGCGAGACTTCTACCGACTTGCTCGCCGGACAGAACATCGAGAAGCTCATCGGCGATGCCGACATTGTTGTCAAGGTTGACAATTCTGAGTCCATCGGCGTGATGACATGGGAAGTGAATGAAGTTGACGGCGAAACCGTAAAGAGCCGCTCAACAGAGCAGCCTAATGTTGACGGTACATTCACATTCTGGAATCCAATAGACATCGAACTGATTCTTGGCAAGCAGTATGAGATCGTATTCACTGGATGGGAGAGTGCTGAGGCTAAAAACTATGGTGAACCCAACTTCACACAGAGCGTAATCGTAAACGGTGGCTCAAAGGCTTATGAGTACAGTCCTGTAACTCTCGTTGAACCCGCTGAGCTGCTTTACAACCAGAGCGAGGCTAACTTCTCTCTCGAAAGTGCTGAGGACAACACCATCAGCTTCACATTCAGCGACGTGGTGACAATCGCAGAGGCATTCGCAGTTGAGGGAATGGGTGCTACAAGTGCTTGCTCTGTAGAAATGAGCGAGGACGGCAAGACTGCCAATATCACCATTCCAAGCTACATCATGAACAACTACCACAACTTTGTTGTAAGCATTCTCGCAAAGGATGCTAACGGTCTTGTTGTGAAGGGTAATAACGGTGAGAAGGATGGTTCATACATCTCTGTTTATGTTGACGCTAAGTTCAACTTGCCAGAAGTAACTATGGTTGATCCCGCTCCCGATGCTACTGTAGAGAAGATTTCTACTATTAAGTTCGGATATGCAGATGGTATTAATGCTTCTTGGAATGGAAGTAAAATTACCATTCTCGACAAGGCACGCAATGTAGTGGCAACTTCTACTGATATAACACAGGTTATTCCAGAGGAAGAGCAGGACAATTGGGATTATATTGCCAAGGAGGTAATTGTCAGCTTCGACAATGAAATCACTGCAAACGGTGTCTATACAGTTGTTGTTCCCGAGGGTATCTTTAACCTTGACTTTGTAGCTCAGGGATTCCTGCTGAAGAGTAACCGCGAGGCTATCTTCAACATCACTGTTGACAATGGTGATAATCCAATGCCTTCTATCAATGTTTCAATTGACCCTGTTCCTGGTGAAGTTGCAAGCCTGAAGGACTTCGACCTTATCTTCAATGATGCTACTGAGGCTGCTTGGGGTGACGGATTCCCAACTCTTACATATCCTGACGGAACTGTTGTTAAGATTAAGAATCAGAGTTTAGGCGCAGCATTGAATGAGTTGCTCCTTTCTCTTGATGACGAGATTACAGCTCCTGGTGAGTATATCCTGACATTGCCTGCTGCAAGCGTTAACCTTGATGGTACTCCTACTTCTCAGGACTATAGCTTCGTATATACTATAGCAGAGGCAGATAATGAGAAATATACAGTAACTCCTGAGGTTGGTAATGTTACAAGCCTTAAGACTATAGATGTCATCTTCGATAGCCATAGCGAGATTTCATTCGGTTCTGGCAACCCGTCATTGACTGATGCTGCTGGTAATTCTTATACAGTCAATGAAGATCTTGATTGGGACGTTTGGAATATGGCGAAATTCATTATTGCAGAAGAAATCACTGCTGAGGGAACTTATACATTGACATTGCCTGCCGGTCATATCAATTATGAGGATAGCTCTAATGTTAATGACATCAAGTTCACATGGACTATCGGCAACGCCACCGCTATCTCTAACATCTTCGCTGCTGAGGGCAACGTGGAAATCTACAACGCCAACGGTCAGCTCGTTAAGAGTGGCGACGCAAGCGCCATCAAGTCTCTTGCTCCTAACAAGATGTACATCATCAACGGAAAGAAGGTTATCATTAAGTAATCCGTAACACGATTATTTGATTATCCTATAATATCGAGAATGGGATTGCATAAAAGAGTGTAGTCCCATTCTTTTTTTAAACTATAACTATTTTAAATTAAAAATTTACGTATGAAAAACATTTTATTCCGCACACTGATGCTTTTGGCAGTGCTCGCCTCAAGTGTTACTACTTGGGCACAAGGCTCGGGTTCCAAGGATGACCCATGCGTTATGGAAGCCGGTACAGACTACAACTTCAAAATGGCTGAGTGGTATGGCAAGTTCATTATCCCCGAGGATGTCACCGCAGACAATTTCGTTATCGAGATTTCATGTTCAGTACTGAGTCTGGACGCTTATTCAGATGCAGATTATACTCAGCAGCTGACAATGGATCATGAGGGTAATTATGCACCATATACATTTAAACTGCCTATTGCCAAGGGTACTGCTAAAGGTACGGTCATTTACTTCAAAAAGGATTTCGATATACAGGCGGATAATGGAAAAATTACTATCACCTCATACGGCAATCCTTCTGCTATCAAATTGGTTTCTGTAACTCCCATCCCTTCTGCCGAAGAAGGTGGAAAACCATTGTCGGCTGCTTCCGCTTACGTCAGCTTGTCTTTCTCAAAGAGCATCTCTTCCAATGGATGCACAGTGGCATGGGGTGAGGAGATACAGGCGGTTGTGGCTAATGCAATCGGAAAAGATGTAAGTCTCGACCTCAGGGCTGCATTGCTCGACTTCTACGGACTCGGAATGAAGGAAGGTGATGAAATCACTGTTACTCTTAAGAGCGTGGCTGCTAAGGATGGCTCAAGCTCGCTTGGTGACGTAGTGGTTAAGTATCTAGCTGCAGCTCTGCCTGTTAGTCTCGAATCATCCGTTAATACTCCGGGAAATGGTCTTGATACTTTCCTCTCATGGATGCCTGAGACATTCGAGAATGGTGTTGTTACACTTACCTTCAGCGGCAACCTCAGTACAGAGGCTAAGCCCGTGGCTGTTCTGAGCATGGGTAATGTAGAGTCTGAAAACGACTACTATCGCGAGGAACTACCTGTAGTCATCAGCGGAAACAAACTGTCTGTTGACCTTCGTGGCAAGCTCCGCAATAAGGAAACTATGGGTATCCAGAACCTGTATGAGGAAATCTCACTGCAGATTACAGGCGTGAAGGATGCTCAGGGTAATTTCACATATTCCGACGGTGCCGGTACATTAGGAAGCTATGGATTCACGTATAAGTATAAGGCTGTTGAATATACTCTTACTACAGAATTCGCTCCTGGCAAGGGCTCTATCGACAACAAGAAGAGCATCGAGCTTTGGATAAGGGAAGAAGGTGATGGCAAACTCTCATTCAAGGCTGCAAGATTCGGCTATGTTTATGAAGGCAAGGAAGGATATGTGGATGTTGAGGCTAAGGACATCGCATCTGAGGTTGACCCTGATGACAAGTATGCAACAATCCTCACTATCCCCGTTCCTGAATTCTCGCGTGATGCCAATACTGAGGTGGTCCTTTCTCTTGTAGGTGTAGTTACTCCCGACGGAAATGACCACTCCGCAGATCTGACCGCCAAATATACAACTGAAGGTGTCACGACAGCAATCTCAGGTATCAACGCTGATAACAATATTGACGGAAAAGCATATAACATCAACGGAATTCCAGTTAAGAACACTAACAATTCCGGTCTTTATATCATAAACGGCAAGACTGTTATCGTTAAGTAATCCCAAATAAAATCCCTCGTTCATCCTTCAATCATGGACAAAACTCCAATCGAAGGATGAACAAGGGATAACAAAATGCCTTTAGTTCTTTCACGTTAGCAGCCCCCGTGCTCACGGTGTCAGCCGTGAGATAATTATTCCGCAATAATCTCCTTTGCTCTCTCCAGGGCGATATTGATATGGCTGCAAATATTCTCCTCGCCAATCAACTTATAGAATTCAGCCTTCTTCAGCTGTGCATTCACTTTTTCATTTACTCCTGAAAGAACAACTCGTATGCCTTCATTCTTGCTCATCGCACACAGGTTGGTAAGGTTGTGAATACCGGTTGAGTCAACAAACGGCACTTTTCTCATTCTTATGATTCTCACTTTAGGACGGTCGCCAAACGAAGCCATAATCTCCTCAAATCTGTTTCCCGCACCAAAGAAATACGGACCGTTAATCTCATATACCTCAACTCCCTGAGGAATGGTCAAGTGCTCAAGATTACCTGAACTCAGCTCGCTCTCAAGGTTCGGGTCTATCTCGTCGCTGATAACCTTGACATCGGTGGTCTCTGACATACGGCGCATGAACAGCAGACAGGCTATAATCAAACCAACCTCTATTGCTACTGTAAGGTCGAAGATAATTGTCAGGAGGAATGTTATGATGAGTACGGTGACATCACTCTTCGGGTTCTTCATCAAGGCAAGGAACGAACGCCAACCGCTCATACCATAACTAACAACTACCAATACACCTGCCAGACATGCCATAGGGATATACTGGGCAAGCGGCATGAGGAACAGGAATATCAATAGAAGTACTCCCGCATGGATAATACCTGCTATAGGTGTGCGACCTCCGTTGTTGATGTTTGTCATTGTACGTGCAATCGCTCCTGTGGCGGGAATACCGCCGAAGAGGGGAGAGGCAAGGTTGGCTACTCCCTGGGCTATCAGCTCCGTGTTGGAGTCGTGGTGGTCGCCTATAACACCATCGGCTACTGTCGCTGACAAAAGACTCTCGATAGCTCCCAATATGGCAATGGTAATCGCTGGAGAAACAAGCTGCTTGATTGTCTCCCATGTCATCTCAGGCACATGGGCGTCGGGAAGCTCACTTGATATGGAGAACCTGTCACCAATGGTCTCGATGCTGCCTACACCTGCGAAGTTCTTTAATATTAATGCAACAACGGTCATCAATATTATGGCAACAAGTGAGCCTGGTATCTTCTTGCTGAATCGCGGTGTGATGGCGATTACTACGACACTGGCAATACCGATTATGGCGGTCCATAGGTCGGTGGTGTTCAGGTTCTGGATATATACTATCCATTTCTCAATGAAATCGGATGGTACGGATGTGAGCTGCAAGCCAAACAAATCCTTTATCTGAGTGGTGAAAATAGTAACCGCTATTCCGCTCGTGAAACCAACTACAATAGGATAGGGAATATACTTGATGATAGTACCGAGATGGAGAACGCCAAATAACACAAGGAATATTCCCGCCATAAATGTCGCTATGGCAAGTCCTTCAAAACCGTATTGCTGGATTATACCATATATTATTATTATAAACGCACCCGTGGGACCGCCTATCTGAACTTTGCTTCCGCCAAGCACAGAGATGATAAGTCCGGCTACAATGGCGGTGATAATTCCCTTCTCAGGAGTAACACCTGAGGCTATACCGAATGCAATGGCTAATGGAAGGGCTACGATGCCAACGATTACTCCGGCCATAAGGTCGGTCATAAAACTCTTGCGATTGTAGTTCCTCAGTGTGTCGAGGAGCTTTGGTCTGAATTCAAATGCTTTCATTTCTCAATATCTCGATATCTCTAATGTTGTTTAACTGGGTGCAAAGGTAGTGAATAAATCTTAATTATGCAAACCCTACAATGGATTTTTATCAATTGTGTGCGTTAACTTGATTTATTTCTGCTAAAATACGTTATAATTCATCCTATTTATGATATCTTTCCTGTTATCAATTATATTTCTAAGGCTTTTCTTTTCTCTTTTCAATTCTCACTTATTTTCTTTTCCTCATATAATATTTAATAAGGTATATTCCTTTTTGGTGTCATATCTACACGCCTCAATTCTAAAATACTGTTAAAAATAGAAACTTTTTCGTCGAAACATTTGGTAGTTTGAAAAATAGTCCGTACCTTTGCACCCGCTTTTGAGAACAACGGTTCTCTGAGAGCAAAAATAAAGAAAGAGTTCTTTGAAAGACTTACATAAACAGAGAAGTAGTACAAGAAGCGAGTTACATTATTTTATATATTGTAATTCGGGTATAAGATACGAACCGTCAATTTTTAATAAGATTGAAAGTTTGCTTTGAGCTTCGATAATTCGAGAGTCATCCTATAAGTACAGAACAAACAATAGCCACCGTTGCGTGAAGTTTTGCTTCACGCCCTTGG
>JBJEAV010000142.1:0-3176 GCA_051869395.1 Prevotella sp. | reverse complement strand
TTATAACTATATAAGAACCTTATTATAACTATATAAGAACCTTATTATAACTATATAAGAACATCTGTGCAACTATAAAATGAAATCCTTATAGTTGGTTTTCAAAACTAAAGTAACTCAAGTTTCTGAAGTAAAGAACTGTGCGGATGCCTCTGGGAGCGTGGGCGTCCCGCCCGCGGCCTGCCGAGAAAACATATATCTTCTCTCTGCGATGTTTTTGATTACTCTCTACGTAGGCCGCAGGCGAGACGCCTGCGCTCCCAGAGGCTGCGCATCGAAAAACCACTAATAATTATCCGCGGGCATTCTCATATACAGACAGATTGGTTATTTCCGAAGTAATTAATTCAAAATCCTTGTCATGTAACGTAATAATAACAGGGTTGTAGCGTATTGATAACCCGCTTGTCATGCCAATGTAACATAGTCGGCGTACCTTTGCACCCGAAAACATAAAGGATATTTAGATGGACATGACAAAGAGAATTTTCGCAGCTGTGATGCTGCTGATTACCACCTCTATCGTTGCTCTTGCAGCTAATATAAAAGGTACGGTGGTTGACAAACAGACAGGTGAGGCACTGATTGGTGCCACGGTGATGGCGGGCGACAAAGGATGCGCCACTGACATCAACGGCTTGTTTGAAATCAAGGGATTGAAAAAGGGTAGCCATACTATTATTATTAAATATGTAGGCTACAGGACATTGACCCTTAAGGCCAATGCCTCGGATGCGCAAGACGCCGAGGAGCTGAAGATTGAGATGGAAAGCGACCAACAGGTGCTCGGCGAGGTGAAGGTTACGGGTATGGCACGCAAGAACACCGACGCTGCGATGATTGAGGCTGCAAAGTTGAGCGACCAGGTGGTGAGCAACATCTCGGCACAGGAGATTCGCCGCACTCAGGATAACAATGCCGGCGAAGTGATAAGACGAGTGCCGGGTGTGAGCCTCATCGAGGATAAGTTCGTGATGGTGCGCGGTCTTTCCCAAAGATATAATAATGTATGGATAAATGGCGGGGCAGTGCCGAGTTCGGAGGCTGACTCACGCGCCTTCTCCTTCGACATCATCCCGAGCAGTCAGATTGACAACCTCGTGATTGTCAAGTCGCCAAGTGCTGAATATCCCGCTGACTTCACGGGTGGATTCATACAGATAAACACCAAGGATATCCCTTCGCAAAACTCATTCTCAGTGAGTGTGGGTGGCAACTGGAACGACGCCACCGACTTCAAGGATTTCCGTTATGCCAAACTCAGCAGCGACTATATAAAGGACGGCGATGTTAATCTACTCGGCAGCGGACTTAACAACAACTGGCGGGTGAAGAGCAAGAAGCCCGTTGGCGACCTGAAATTAGGTGCCGACTGGAGCCGCAGATGGACTCTCGGCGAGAGCAAGTTAGGTATGGTGGGTGCTGTCAACTATACTAATGAGACAAGGTCGTACAGCGACATGGTCAACAACCTCTTCGGAGTGTATGACTCTGCCAACGACCGCAGCAACTACCTGCGCCACTCCACCGACAACCAGTATAACAACAACACGCGACTTGGTGCGATGCTCAACCTCGCCCTGCTCTCGAAGTCGGGCAACAACAAATATGAGCTGAAGAACATCTTCAACAGTCTCACCAACAAGCGATACACCGACCGTACTGGCATTAACGCCCAGTCGGACAATGAGATAGGTGCTGAGTACTACTATCGCAGCCGTATCACCTACAACACACAGTTGACGGGAAAGCACACCTTCACTGACGACAATCTTGAATGGAGCGCAAGTTATTCATACGCCAACCGACGTATGCCCGACCGCAAGCGATATACCATCGACGACGCACTTGAGCGCGGCACGATGATGCTCACCGCGGGCAACGAGATCAACCGCGAGTTCACAAAGCTCGACGAGCATATCGTATCAGCCAATATTAATGAAAAGCATGATTTCCACTTCGGCTCATTCTCGCCATCGCTGAAAATCGGAGCTTATGGCGAATACCGCTCACGCGAATACAATACCCGACAGTTTATTTACACCTGGGACTTGGAGCAGAACACACTGCCCGAAGGATTCCGCAAGATGGACATGACCGAACTGCTGTCCAACGAGCAATACTTCGGAGGCAACAACCTCTCGCTCATCGAGGAGAAATGTATGCGCAACAACTACAAGGGACGCAACACCCTCGGTGCAGGTTATCTCGCGGCATCCCTGCCCTTCGGTAATCTTAACATCCATGCGGGATTAAGATATGAGTTCAACCAGATGGAACTCATCACCAACACCCGCGATGACGTGGAAAGTCCGCAGAGCCGATTCTATCGCGACCACGATTTCTTCCCGTCGGTCAACACCGTGTATAAGTTCAACGACAAGCACCAGGTGCGCTTGGCTTACGGCAGGTCAGTCAACCGCCCGGAGTTCCGCGAGGTGTCGCCATCGGTGTACTACGACTTCGACCTTGCCTCGCACGTGCAGGGAAACGTGGACCTGAAATCATGCTACATAGACAACATCGATCTTCGCTATGAGTTCTATCCCTCGCGCGGCGAACAGATAACGATAGCTGGATTCTACAAGCATTTCGACAACCCCATAGAATGGACATATACAGTGGCTGGTGGCACGAGTCTCGTGTATTCCTACGAGAATGCCGAGAGTGCCGACAACTTCGGAGTGGAGCTTGACATCCGTAAGGACCTTTCCTTCATAGGTCTGCGTAATTTCTCTCTCTCTTTCAACGGAACGCTCATCCACTCGCGAGTGAATTTCCCCGCCGGTTCGCGCAATGAGAACCGACCGATGCAGGGTCAGTCGCCCTACCTCGTAAACACCGGCCTTTTTTATAAGAACGACAAGCAGCAACTCTCCCTCTCTCTGCTCTACAACCGCATAGGCAAGCGCATCATCGGTGTGGGCCGCAGTGAGGGAAGCACCGGCAGCGAGGACAACGCCCGTGTGCCCGACAGCTACGAGATGCCCCGCGACGTGCTCGACTTCACCATATCGAAGAAGTTCGGCAATCACTGGGAGATAAAAGCCAACATCCGCGACATCCTCGCCCAGAAGGTGAGCTACAAGCAATTCGCCGAGGCGAAGAACCCCGACGGCACAACCCGCGAGGTGGTGCAGATAACAAGGCAGTATAAGCCGGGAAGGAACATAGGA
>JBJEAV010000141.1:3584-14524 GCA_051869395.1 Prevotella sp. | reverse complement strand
CAATGGAATGATGCCTCTGATGTTATTGAGGTGCATACCAGCGGCTCCACGGGTGAACCAAAGAGGTTGCTCGTGGAGAAGCGGCGTATGGTGAATTCTGCTCGGATTACCTGCGACTTCCTCGGACTGAAGGAAGGAGACACAGCTCTCCTCTGTATGCCTCTCGACTATATCGCAGGCAAGATGGTTGTCGTGCGCTCCATAGTTCGAGGGCTCCGTCTCATAGAAGTCACACCATCGAGCCATCCTCTTAAAGACATCACCGAACCCCTTGACTTTGCGGCAATGGTTCCGCTGCAAGTCTATTCATCCCTCCAAGTTCCCGAAGAGGCGGAGCGGCTCAAGTCCATACGACATATAATAATAGGTGGCGGAGCAATCGACGAGACCTTGGAGACCCGGTTGCGCCAGTTCCCCAATGCCGTGTGGAGCACGTACGGCATGACGGAAACATTGTCCCATATAGCCCTGCGACGTATTAGCGGCGAGGAATCAACTCTTTGGTATTCCCCCTTTGAAGGAGTGGATGTGGGCTTGTCTTCAGACGGTTGTCTTGAGATATATGCTCCGGAAGTCAATCCCGAAAGGCTAAAGACCAACGATATTGCCGAACTCCGCACTCTTGGCGATGGCAAAAAGCAGTTTCGCATCTTAGGACGTAAGGACAACGTCATAGACAGTGGTGGCATAAAGATACAAATCGAAGAGGTGGAACGTCTCTTGCGTCCCCATCTCCATTGTGGATATATGATTACCAAGGTGCCCGATGCCCGCCTTGGCGAGGCAGTCACTCTCTTTGTTGATACCTTAAATACAAAGGATTTGGAAGAAATATGCCGTTCTGTCCTTCCCAAGCACTGGGTACCGAGACATATCCTCACAGTCAACCCCTTACCTACAACCGGGACGGGCAAACCCGCAAGGGCAAAAGCTGTAGAATTAGCATCCAACCTAATATAAATAACGAATATGAAAGCAATAATATTAATCTTGTTAATCCTAACCTCCTTGCCCTCCTTGGCAGACGATGCCAAGGACAAGAAGCAAGACCCAAAGACAAAGGAGGTGGAGGCTATAGTCGAGAAAACAGACGAGTTGATTATCCAGGGCAAAATTGACGAGTCGTTGGCATTGTGCCTCAAGGCAACCCAAATGCTCAAAGACGTAAAAGACCTCGATGCACATATCAGCGTGTATAACAATCTCGGTGTGATTTACCGCAGGCGCAACATGAACGACTCCGCCATCTACTACTACAACCGCGCCATGGACTGTGCCGTGGAATACGGTGATGACGAGTGGCTCACCACGCTTGCCCTCAACCTCAGTGTCTTCTACCATAATCTCAAACATTTCAAGGATGCCGAGAAATACTTGGATATAGCCGTCAAGCACTCCGCCAAATTAGATGACGAAGGCATGAGTTTCTATTGCTGGCAGATGGGTGCTTTGGTAAAGTCTGCCGCAGGCAAGCTTCAGGAGTCAATCGACTACTCGCGCAAGGCATGGGCAATGGCAAACGGAAAGGACGGCGATGATGACATGAGGCTTCGCTGCATTCCCACAATGGCTGTCGCATTTGATGACCTTGGCAAGACCGACTCCGTCTTTCATTACATATCCTTGGGCAACAAGCTCCTGACCACCTGCGACAATGAGATAACACGCATCGGTTTTATACAGGTCCGTGGAGAGATGAACTATCGCCACGAGCGTTGGCGCGACGCGTTGTCCGACATGCTTATGTTGGCAAACAAGACATCCTCCGGCACACTCAACTCACCGCTTTACCAGAAGATTGCCAACTGTTATTATCATCTCGCCGACTATCGCAAGGCATATTGCTATATGGACACCGCAAGAATGTTCACAGACTCTCTTGCATGCAAGGATATGGAGGCGAAGTTGGCTGAGTTTAACGTTAAGTATGAGACAAAGGAGAAGGATATGGCACTCGCCTTGGCGCGCGAACAGCATGCCGAGTTGAGGATGCAGCGCACGGCGTGGGCACTCGTCGGCAGCATTGTCGTTGCCATACTCATAGTGGTAATCCTCGTCATCCGCCATCGCCACCGTCTCCGCGTGATGTTCATCCGCCAGTGTGCCGAGATGAACGAGGCTCATCAGTATATAGTAGGTCTTGAGGACGAGCGCAAGCGTATGGCAAAGGAACTGCACGACGGCATCGCCAATGAACTCCTTGGCATGAGTATGAAGATGCTCAATGTGTCAACTCCCGAGGAGATGAAAGCCATGCAGACGGATATCGACAGACTGCGCAGTGAGGTGCGCAACATATCCCACGGTATGATGCCGCCCGACTTCTCGCGCCTCAATCTCAACGAGATACTTAAAGCCTACGTTTCGGGACTTGAACTTGGCGAAGGTGTCAAGATTGATTATCAGTATCGTGAGGACAACCGATGGGACCGTCTTCCCAAGTCGGTGGCACATGAGGTGTTCCGCATTGCCCAGGAGTGTATCTCCAATGCAGTCAAGCACTCAGGTGCTGACCTTATTACGGTCAGCCTCACAGTTGAGGACAATGGAGCTTCCGGTCTCCTGCATATCTCAGATAATGGGCAAGGCATGTCTGAACCTCGTTCAGGTGAGGGCAGGGGACTTGGAATTGTTGACGAGAGAGTTAAGTCGTTGAATGGCAGGATAAGCTATGACTGTGATGGGCAAGGAACGTCAATAAAGTTGGTTTTTCCGATAAAAGCGTGAAATCATCTACTACTAAGTAGTATTTTTAAGGTTAAAGGGACTTTTTTCTTGGAAAAAGTTCCTTTTTTTATTTCTTTTTTTATAACTTTGCGCTGAAATAACATGCCTAACATTTAATAGATGAAGAATTATAAGATTATCATAGTGGATGATCATCCAATAGTGCGAGAAGGCATAAAGTCAGTCCTGTCCCAGTTGCAGGGAGTGACGTGTCTTGAATGTAACAGCCCCAAGCAGTTGCAGAGTCTTCTTGATGCCAAAATCCATCTCGACCTTTGTATTCTGGATATGGAATATCCGGATTCAGATGCCGTGGCAATCTTTGATCTTGTCAGCCGTATAAGTTCCTGTGTTCCCGTGTTGATTTATTCCATCCACGAGGAACCTTGGATATTGTCAAAACTTTCTCAAAACAACATTTGCGGTTATGTTCCAAAGAGTTCTCCTTTGGACAATCTTGTCAGGGCTGTGCTGACGATACGCGATGGGGGAAAGTGGTATGCCGAAGTCATGCAGACGGCAGCTAACTCAAAACATTCCTCTTCTTCTGACGCAGAGGAGCTTTTGACAGATCGCGAGAAACAGGTGCTGTATTACATGTCCAAGGGTTACGGCACGAGTGAGATTGCCCAAATGCTCCATATCAGTGTCCTTACGGCGAAGAAGCATCGTGGCAACCTTGCCAAGAAACTCAATGCTCGCAATTCCATCGAGATTGTGATGAAAGGAAAGATTTATTTGTGACAAAAGATTATAAATTGGTTATATGAGAACATTATCCAGAACACTCTTCGGCATTCTCTTGTGCTTCCTGTGCCTGGTAGCCTGTAGTGACCACTTGTTCGACAATAGCGGCAAGGGCGACACAGGGGCTATCCGGCTTTCGGGCAACATAAGGCAGGAGAATGTCACCCGTGCGTCCGACTTTGGCTTTGTCACTGGCGACCGTATGGGTATCTTCATCGTTGACTACGATGATGGCGTGCCTGGCACACTTGCTGCCAGTGGAAACCGTGCCTCCAACGTGCTCTACACCTTCGATGGTGAGGAATACGTATGGTCGGCTCCCTTGGAGATTTATTGGCGTGACAGCCGTACGCCTATCGACGTGTATGGCTATTACCCTGGTGTCAACTACATCGAAAATCCTTCTGCCTACCAGTTTGAGGTGAGTTGGCAGCAGAACGTGTTGCCGCAGGAAGGCGAGATGTCCAACTATGAGGCTTCCGACTTGCTATGGGGCAAGGCCACGAATGTGCAGCCGACGACGAATGAGATTGTCATCGACTATCGCCATCAGTTGGCTGGCGTGTATGTCACCCTCGTCAAGGGCGACGGCATGACGGACACGGAATGGGAGAAGATAGACAAGACGGTATTAGTGGACAACACCGTCCGCTCCTGCAAGTTCAACCTCCAGACGGCGGAGATAACCGAAGATGGAACTCCCGACCGCAGCATTCAGATGCTTCCGCAGTCGGGCGACCGATATCGTGCCGTTGTTATTCCGCAGACAGTCGCGGCGGGCAAGTCGCTCATCAGCGTCACCATCGACGGCAAGGCTTATAGCCATACCCTCACGGAGGCTATGAAGTATCAGGCTGGAAAGATGCACAACTTCACCCTGACGGTAAACAAGTCAGCCACAACGGGCGACTATGTCCTCTCGTTCTCCGACGACGGCATTTCCGACTGGGTGAACGACGAGACATCACACAGTTTTTCGCAGAATCAGTATGTCATCATCAACTGTCTTGAGCCGGGAAAGCTCAAGGAGAGCATCACGGCAGCAGGGTATGACTATCAGGAGATGCAGAACCTGAAGGTGACGGGAACGCTGAACCATGATGACTTCTGGTTTATGAGAGACAATATGGGCTCTTTGAAGCATCTGAATCTAAGTAATATTACAGTTAAAAATGCTTGGGTAGGTCATAACTATGATATAGACAGGCCCATATATGCTGATGATGTCATTCCCGGAAATGCATTCTATGGAAACAAGACGATACGCTCCATTGTGCTTCCAACAAGCATCAAACGCATTACTGGAAATGCTTTCAGGGAGATGAATCTGATAAATTCAACCCTTATTATTCCAGAAGGAGTCACAAGTGTCGGTGACGATGCGTTTTCATATAATGACTTCAACAATGTAGAACTTGTTCTGCCTCAGTCTCTTGATACATTGGGATGGATACGTAACAACTGGAAATGCGAGTTCAACCTTAGTGACAACATCAAGTATATAGGAGGTATAGACGGATGCCCCAATTTCTATGGTACATTTCATATACCGTCGCAGTTGAAGCAGTGGCCCACTATAAGCGGACTTGGCAGCAACGGCAGTTTTGTTGGTGATGTGGAAATACCGCAGGGAATAAAGGAAATTAGCGGTCTTGGTGTTTCATTCAAGAAGCGTATCTCTTTGACGCTCCCTGCTGGAGTAAAAAAGATTTCAGGCTTAGGAAACCAATATAGTTCGTTTGTTTTCAATGATGACCTTGAAGAGATTGGCTCAAGTTGTTTTGAAGGTGCCGGTATGCCTTTCCAGATTACCCTTCCTTCTGGGCTGAGGACACTCGGTACTGCGGCCTTCCGTGGAGCCAGTATTGAAGGCGAACTTGTCATTCCAGAGAACTGTCTTAATATAGGTGCGGGTGCTTTTTCTAATGCTAATCTGACAAAGATATCCCTTCCTTCCAAGATAGAGTTAGTATTAGGGGAAACGTTCTGTGGAAATATGTACACAACGGTTACAATTCCTAAATACGTTAATTATATAGGTCGGAGTGCTTTCAGTTGCGGCTATTTGCAAACCGTAGTATGCCTTGCAGAAACGCCACCCAATGTGAAGGATGGCGATCCATTTAGTGGTGTCGCCAAAGACAAGTGCGTTTTGGAAGTGCCGGAGAAATCTGTCGAGCTTTACCGCAACACTCCTGTTTGGAACACATTCAAGAATATCACTCCTCACCGCGAATTGGCATTCGACGTGCCAAGTATCACCTGCTTGGACAAGGGTATAACCCGCACAGGTATCGTGCGTAGCGAAGGTGCTTGGGAAATATCAGAATGTCCGTCATGGGTAACGGTTTCTCCTTCTTCGAGCGACGACAAGAAGACGGAGGTGACAGTTACTGTCAACGCCAATAGCGGTGCAACCCGCGAGGGCAAGATAGTGTTTAAATTGAAGAACCAGGACTATACCACCTATACCGACGTCAAGCAGGTGACTGCCGATGTTAAGGAGGAACAGATGATTACACTCCAAACCGCCACCAAGGGCAGCAAGGCTATACCTATCTTCCTTGTTGGTGATGGTTATGATGCTGAGGACATTGCTTCTGGACTTTATTTGAAAGATATGAAGGAGCAGATGGAGCATATCTTCAGCATCGAGCCGATGAAGTCCTATCGTGAATACTTCACCGTCTCCACTGCCATTGCATGCTCGCCGGAGTCGGGTATAGATGGACTTCGTAAGTTCCAAAGCGATGATTGGCGAGTAAGTGAGAACGACCTTGTATTAAAGTATGCCCAGCAATATGGCGTGGGAGTCAATGGCAATGAGGGCAACTCCACCATTCTCGTGCTTCGCAACAGCATCCGTACAGGTGTTAATGGAACAACGATTTATGACAGGGAGCATCGTGGTCTTGCCATATCATGGATGGCAAAGAGTGATGACATCTATCCTTTCGACCAGAAAGGCTTTATCCTTCGTGAGTTAGTGGGAACTGCCTTTGGCAAACTCGCTCCTGAACATGTCAACCACTTCACCTTTATGAAGGCATGCGGCTGTCCGGGATGTAACATGACGAACCAGTTTGAACATTACCGCAGTCTTGGCTGGTGGCAGAATGTCAGCATCAGTGGCAAACTGTCGGAGCTGCCATGGTATCACCTCATCTTCGACGAGAAATACGCCAAATATGTGGATGCCTACGAGGGAGCGATGAACCACTCGCGCGGAGCCTACCGCTCAGAGAACGTTAGCGTGATGGGCAACCAGTTCATCCCATACTTCAATGCCATCAGTCGTGAGATTCTCGTCAAGCGTATTATGGAGGCAAGTGGCGGAACGTTCGACTTCGACACGTGGAAGCAGAATGACAAAATAGAGATACCGGAATAATCAATGCTTAGGATTATGAAATCAGATACTATATATAATATAATAAGGTGTAAGGGGAGTGCAGCCTTGGTGTCTGCCCTTGCCTTGTTCTCTGCCTGTTCGGATGACCTGACAAGTGGTGGCGGCATCAATTCTGGCAAACCGCTCGACCTTCAGGCAAACATACAGCAGGAGAACGTGACGCGCGCCAACGACAACGGCTTTGCCGACGGCGACCAGATAGGTGTGTTCGTGGTGAACTATGAGAACGAGACCACTGCACCTCTTCTGCAACTCTCGGGCAACCATGCCGACAATGTGCGCTTCACCTACGACGACAATGAATACAAGTGGACAGGCTCATACCAGCTCTATTGGAAGGACAACAAGACCCCGATAGACGTGTATGGCTACTATCCTTTCATCTCCCAAATCTCAAGCATCACCGAGCAACCTTTCTCTGTGGAGCGCAACCAGCGCGACACCAAGAACGGCGAGAAGATGAGCGGCTATGAGAAGAGCGACTTCCTGTGGGCAAAAGCCGAAAACATTGCTCCTACGGAAGAGACCATCATCCTGAAGCATCGTCATATCATGGCGGGCATTGAGGTGACGCTCGTAGAGGGTAACGGCTTTTCCGAAGGCGAATGGACGGATGCCGAGAAGAATGTCTTGGTGCAGAACATCGTCATGACAGGAACAGTCAATCTGCGTGATGGCTCTGTTACACCTACAGGCAGTGCAGACAATACAAGCATTATCCCGCAGGAGGCACAGGGCAAGTATCGTGCAGTGGTATTGCCGCAGACAGTGTCAGCAGGCACTTCGCTTTTCGTGGTCACTGTCGATGGCAAGGCAATGCCGTTCTCTCGTACGGAGGCTATGGACTATGTTAGAGGCAAACTGCATAAGTTCACCTTCGAGGTCAACAAGACTGCCGCTTCTGGCGACTATGAGCTGAAACTTCTCTCAGATGCCATCGTCAACTGGGAGAACGACCCGCTGTCTCACAACGGTACGGCACGTGAATATATCACTGTTCATGTAGAGGAAGGAGAATATATTGGCGACGTGATAAATCGTATGGGTATAGAAGACCCGAGTCTTATCAAGAACTTGAAGTTGACGGGGTGTATTGACAATTTTGATAGTTTCTTATATATTCGTTCAGAAATTCCATACCTTGAAGCCATAAATTTGAAGGAACTCCGTACTAAGAATATGCCGAGTCGTAACATATGGGCAGGAGAGGGTACAGATGAATATGGTCAACCGTATTTCGCGGATGATTATTTGCCTGGAGAACATTATTATGGTGGAGCATTTGAGAATTTGGCTTACCTGCAATATGTGGTATGGCCAGACCATTTGAAAGGCATTGGAAATGGTGCTTTCGCAGGATGTCCACTAAGAGGCTCACTTATCTTGCCTGAGGGTTTGAAGTATTTGGGCGGTGATGCTTTCGGTGCTTATGGACACCGTCTGAACAATCTGACTGGTGAATTGTATATTCCTTCAACCGTAGAGTATATTGGCAATAATGTCTTTGGAGGTTATGACAGTCAGTTGTGCTATATATCAGGAGAAGTTGTTCTGCCTCATGAGATGAAATTTTTGGGAAATGCCTTCTATAATTGCCCTCGCCTTACAGGAACAATACGCATCCCTGACGGAATTACTGAAGTAAATGGTTTTGCCGCCCCCAACATGACCGGCGATGTTATCATTCCGCAGGGAGTGAAGAAGGTTAATGGCATAGGTGGTCAGCCAAGTTCTATATATTTCCCCGAAGGAGTGGAAGAGATTGGTTTCGAGGCTTTCTGGAACAGGTCATCACTAAAGGGTGACCTCAAATTGCCGTCCACAATAAAGAAAATTGGCATTAGAGGCTTTTCTGGTACACAATATTCTCATGTGGCATTACCGGAAGAATTAGAGATTATTGAGTCTGATGTATTTAATGGATGCACTTCTTTGATAGATACCCTTACTATTCCCAACTCTGTCGTACAGATTAAGGGCGGCGCATTTAGTAATTGCAATAAACTCAACGCCATTATTCTGCCCGAAAACCTCAGTCAGATATGGGGTGACTGTATGAACGGCTGTTGGTCGCTCGATTTTATCCAGTGTAATGCCAAAGAGCCACCATTGGTAGAAGGCGGTGAGTTCACGGGAATAGAAAAGAACAATTTTACGCTCGTCGTTCCTGAAGGTTCTGTGGATGCCTATCGTAATGCCCCGGGATGGAAGGAATTTAAGCGCATCTCTGCCTACCGTAACTTCGTATGCCGACCGATGAAGGCTAAGCTATTGAACAAGTCAAATGTCCGCTCTGTCATTCTCAATGCCGATGGCAACTGGGAGTTGACCTCATGTCCGTCGTGGGTGCATGTCGATAAGACGAGTGGAAATAAGAAGACCGAACTGTCCATTACCATCGACGCTCTTGCCAAGGGAGCAGGCAACCGTGAGGACAAGGTGGTATTCACGTTGAAAGACAAGGTGGACGAGGATGGAAATGCCATCACCTGCGACTATGTGGTGCAGCAGTTCGACAGTGAGTATGACGAGGACGGACAGCTGCAACTGCAAGCTCACACTAAGGGTAATGGCGTAAAACTCGTCTTTATTGGTGATGGCTATGACGCAGAGGATATTGCCACTCGCGCATACCTCAACGATGTGGAGGAGGGCATGGAATACTTCTTTGGCATTGAGCCGTATAAGACATATAAGGACTATTTCGATGTATATATCGACTTCCCGATGTCTTACGAGAGCGGTGTATGCTCCAACGTAAATATCTGGCGAACCACAAAGTTTGATACTACCTACGGAGCAGGGAACAATGGTCGATTAAAAGTGAACTTCGACGATATGATGTCATACGTGCTCAACGATGTGACAGGAACGGTGGTAAATAATGACAATGTCAACCAGACGCTGATTATCACCATTCTGAACAGCGATGTTTATGAAGGATTGACCTGTATGTGGAGTACTGGTGCCGCGATTGCTGCAGTGCCGCATAGTAGATATGGCTATCCGAATGACTATCGTGGATTGATACAACATGAGGCAGGTGGTCATGGCTTCGGAAAACTTGCCGATGAGTATATCTATCATAGGGCGAATATTCACAGGTGTCCTTGCAACTGTTGTCCTCATGCCGACCAATTGGAATGGGGCAAGAGTATCGGTTGGTATCGTAATGCTTCGCTCAACGGAAGATATAAGGAGATAGAATGGACTAACCTCATATTCGATGACCGCTATCAGGACATAGTGGATATCTATGATGGAGCCTACTATCACTCAGATGGTGTGTATCGCTCGGAACTCAATTCCTGCATGAACAACAATGTGCCTTACTACAGCACCATCTCCCGACAGGAAATGGTGGAGCGCATCATGAAATACTCGGGAGGAACATTCGACTTCGAGACCTTCGTCAGCAAGGACAGCCGCGAGATGGGCGACAAGTTCCTCACTCGTAGCGGTTCCGTTGGTGGAACGTCACAAGCTATCGAGGGCAATGCTCCGATGGTTGTGAAGGGTTCACCGCTTAAGAACCTGAAGCGCAAGGTAAAGTATAACACTAAAAAACAAGAAGCACGATGAAAAAGATATTAATTTCCATACTTGCAGTTGTGGGCATGATGACATCGTGCTCCGACGAGATGAGCCAGTCACTTGGCCTTGCCGATGACATGCCCATCAATATCAGTGCCGAATATCCCGTGAAGGGTGTCTCCACACGTGCCACCGACAATGGTTTTGTGCAGGATGATGCCATCGGACTCTTCGTAGTTGACTACAACTCCGACGGCACTCCCGGGGAACTCGTGATGAAGGGCAACCGTGCGGACAACGTGAAGTTTGAATACAACGGGGCGAGTTGGACAGCCAACTATCAGCTCTATTGGGCAAACAAATCCACACCTGCCGACTTCTACGGCTATTATCCTTTTAACTCTGCCATGCAGAGTGCCACGGAATATGCCTTTGCGGTATATACCGACCAGGACGGCACAACTGCCGACAAGGCAAACTATGAGCAGAGCGACTTCCTTTCGGCAAAAGCCGAAAAAGT
>JBJEAV010000141.1:1576-3484 GCA_051869395.1 Prevotella sp. | reverse complement strand
CCGACAAGGCAAACTATGAGCAGAGCGACTTCCTTTCGGCAAAAGCCGAAAAAGTTCAGCCCACAACGGATGCTGTGCAGCTCTCGTATAAGCACCTGATGGCTGGTATCACCATCCAGCTGGAGATGGGTACAGGTTTCGATGCCGCTGAGTGGGCGGGACTGGAGAAGACCGTGCTTGTGGATAACGTGAAGAACAATGCCACGATTAATCTACAGACAGGCAAGGTGACTCTTGCCGAGAGCGCTGATGAGACCTGCATCACACCCCTTATATATAATAATGCGTGGCGTGCCGTGGTCATTCCGCAGACTATTGCAGCAGGAGATCGTGTGCTCATTATCACTGTCGATGGCAAGAACTATGGCTTGGTGAAGGATGAGGCTGTGCAGTATATTAGCGGAAAGATGCACAATTTTACCGTCACTGTCAACAAAAACACTGCCACTGGTGATTATACTTTCGAACTTGCCTCTGACGATATAGTGGCATGGGTTGATGATGCCGACATGCACGACGGATTAGTGCGTCAGTACATCATCGTGGATGTCAACGAGCCAGGAACACTGTCGAAGGTGATGGCATATCGTGGCATCGAGGCAGACAAGGTGACGGCATTGAAGCTTACTGGAAACATCAATGAAGATGACCTCGCTTGGGTGCGTGATAATTGTACTCGTTTGTCTGACTACAATCTCGCTAAAGTGACATTGGCTGACGGTGTGTTAAGCAACTGCAGAATGCCCACTTTGCGCCATTTCGTTTTCCCAGAGAAGAGCCTGAAAACAATTAAAACTGGATGTTTCGCCGACGCAACAAATTGGGTTTATCAGTCCATCAACCTGCCCGAAGGTCTTGAGACTATTGAAGACTGGGCATTTGGAGATTGGAACAGCCCAACATTGACAGGCGAACTAAGTCTGCCGTCAACACTCAAGTATTTGAACGCAAACTTTGGAAACAGGGCAGAGTTCTCGGGCGAACTGCTTCTTCCAGAAGGAATCATCGAGGCAACTGCACCAAGTGGAAGTTTCTCTGGCTCTTTATATTTTCCTGAGTCATTGAAAAAGGTGTCAGGCAGTTGGGGCTATTCCAATATGACGGGTACGCTAACCATTCCGCGTTGCATGACTGTTGTGGGAGGTTTCTTAAATGGTGGTTTTAACCATGTAGAATTTCATGACGGAGTTACTGAGATTACCGACCAGGCTTTTCAAAATTGTAATCTTCAGGGTGAACTTATACTGCCTCCTAATTTAAGGGTAATAGGCGATATGGCTTTTACAAGTACCAAAATATCCAAAATCATCTTTAATGATGAACTGCGACAGATGGGTGGTAGTGCTTTTGATAGTAACCCATACCTGACAGGAACGTTGACATTACCGAAAAATGTGACGGTAATACCTGGAACATGCTTTAGAAATTGCTATGGTATCACGGAACTCATTATACCGGAAGGTATTGATATTATTGGCGGAAGAGCATTTGAAGGATGTAACGGCATCAATAGCATTGTCAGCTATGCCACCGAACCGCCAGTTCTCGCTGACATGGCTTTTTATGGTGTCAACAAGGACAATTTTACTGTTGAAGTCCCCAAGGGATGCGTTGATAAGTATAAGGAGGCTGACGGATGGAAGGAGTTCAAGCGCATTGCCGAATACTCCAACTTCGTTTGCCGTCCTGCCCAAGCCAATGCCTTGAACAACGCCCACGACGAGCAGTTGGTGCTCAATGCCGACGGTGCATGGACGGTGAAGTCTTGCCCCGAATGGGTGCATCTGTCCCAGACTTCGGGCACAGGCAAGACGCAGATACAGCTCACCTTCTTGGACTTGGCGCATGGTGCTGGCAATCGTGAGGCACGCATCGTATTCGATATGGATGGCGTGGAAACCTATTGCG
>JBJEAV010000141.1:0-1476 GCA_051869395.1 Prevotella sp. | reverse complement strand
TTCGACGACGACTGTGCGCTCAGTCTCTGTCCTCCCTCCATCCGTCCATATCCACAGGACACCCGCGGAGTGGTGCAGCATGAGGCTTGCGGTCATGGTTTTGGAAAACAAGGTGACGAGAACATAACAAAACAGGCATGGGCAACCCCAGATATCTTAAATACCATAAACGAATATCACAGTCGTGGCTGGTATAAGAACCTCGCCACTACCTCAAAGATGTCGCAGGTGGCATGGGCTGACTTTATCTTCGATACCCGCTACAGCGACCAGGTGGATGTCTATGAAGGTGGCTACGGATATATGCGAGGCGTGTTCCGTCCCGAGAACAACTCGTGCATGAACTACGGCATTCCTTACTTCAACGTCATGTCGCGTCTCGACATAATGCGCCGCATACGTGAATACAGCGGTATGGGATGGAGCATGGACTATTTCTATGCCAATGACACCAACAAGTGGGGCGACTCCGACGGCACCACCCGCGCCGGCACTGCCCACGCCTCCTTCGCAGGCAAGGGCATAACGGGCAGCAACATGCACCGCGCTCCGGCGGTAATCAATCCCAAGAAGATGGGAGACGAAGTGAGGAAGATAAGGGAAAAAATAAAATAAAAAAAATAACAATATGAAAACAACAAAGATTATTCTGGCAGCAATGACCGCATTGGCAATGACTGCCTGCTCAAATGACGACGAACAAGTGTTCACTCCTGCTGAGGGTGAGATACAACTTCAGATGGTGCATCCCGCACAGACCCGCGCCACTGACACCTCTTTCGAGAATACCGACGAGATAGGGGTATATGTAACCACAGCCGACTCCAAGCTTCAGCTGGGCGGCAACGTGGTGAACAACGAGAAATTCGTATATAACGGCACATCGTGGACATCACCACGCAAGGTGTATTGGAACACAGGCAATCATAATATCTATGCCTATTATCCATATTCCGACAAGGTGAACGACGTGGAGGACTATCAGTTCTCCGTGCAGACCGACCAGAGCACTGCCGAGGGCTACACCAAGAGCGACTTCCTTTGGGCATCAGTAAGCAATCAGGCTGCCACAAGTTCAGCCGTGAAAATGCAGTTTGCCCATAAGCTCACCTGTGTCAACGTCATTCTCGAAAAGGGCGAGAGCTACGAGGGCGAGATACCTGCCAACACCGAGGTATATCTCTATAGCACCATCCCCGATGCCCTCATCAGTCTCACTACGGGTGATGCCTGCAAGGACTCTTACGGATCGTCGGCCAGCATCCGCTGCTATCAGGAGTCTGCCACAAAGTACAAGGCCATCGTGGTGCCTCAGAACCTCTCCACCCGTCGTCCTCTCGTAGAGGTGGTCATCGGCAACGTGAGCTACTTGATGGAAGGCACAATCAGCTACAAGCCCGGCATGCGCCATACACTCACCGTAACCCTTGAGCAGGATCCCGAGAAGATAAAGATCAATATCGGTGGTGAGATTGA
>JBJEAV010000140.1:0-14588 GCA_051869395.1 Prevotella sp. | reverse complement strand
CTAATTCCTAATTCCTAATTCCCTTAAATCCTCACATTAACTCCCTCCTCGTTGAGATAGAGCTTGAGTTCTGGAATAGGTATCTCACCAAAGTGGAACACACTGGCTGCCAACGCCGCATCTGCGTGTCCCTTGACAAAGGCGTCGAGGAAATGTTCTTTCTTTCCTGCACCACCGCTTGCAATCACGGGTATGGAAAGGTCTGAGGCAAGTCTTGCCAATGCCTCATTGGCATATCCTTCCTTGACACCGTCATGATCCATACTTGTGAACAGTATCTCGCCAGCTCCGCGGTCTTGTGCCTCGCGTGCCCATTCAAACAACCCGCGCTCGGTTCGCTCGCGACCACCTTTAAGATAGCAATGCCAACCGTCTGGGTCGAGACGGGCGTCAATGGCGCAAACACAAACCTGAGAGCCAAACCTGTCTGTTATCTCCGTTATCAGTTCAGGGCGACGAAGTGCTGCACTGTTTACGCTCACCTTGTCAGCTCCCGCATACAGGAGTCTTTCCACGTCTGCCAGTTCGTTGATGCCGCCTCCGACAGTAAATGGGATGTTTATCTCCGCTGCTACTCGGGTCACCATTTCCGTGAATGTCTTGCGACCCTCGAAACTTGCCGTTATATCGAGGAAAACGAGTTCGTCAGCTCCGGCATCACTGTATGCCTTACCTAATTCCACAGGGTCGCCTGCATGGCGAAGGTTGACAAAGTTGGTGCCTTTAACGGTCTCTCCGTCCTTAACGTCAAGACAGGGTATTATTCTCTTTGCCAATCCGTTATGCTTCGCCCATGAAACTATTCGTCGAAGGTCAATGCGTCCCTCGTAGATGGACTTGCCGAACACAACAGAGGGAACACCATTACGGTTCAGGTCGTAAATATCTTCCTCCGATGATACGCCTCCGCTGGCTATAAGGTTCAGATGGGGATATTGCTTCATTATGTCGGCATAAAGCTCTGTGGCAGGGCCGTTGAGCGTGCCGTCCTTGGATATTTCGGTGCAGAGAACGTTCTTCACACCTTTTTTTATATAATAACCCAAGAAAGGCAACAAGTCCTGTGTCGAGTCCTCCTTCCATCCGTTGATGGATATCTTGCCGTTTCTCACGTCTGCTCCAAGGATAATCCTGTCGGAACCGTATTTCTTAAGCCAAGAGGCAAACAGTTCCGGTTGTGATATGGCAACAGAGCCTATCGTCACCATGTGCGCACCATTGGCAAAGGCTGCCTCAATGTCTCCATCCGTCTTGATACCTCCACCGAAATCCACGATGAGGCTTGTTGACTCTGTTATTCTCCTCAGCACATCAACGTTGACAATATGCTTTGACTTGGCACCGTCGAGGTCAACGACATGCAAGCGTTTAATGCCGAGACGCTCGAAACGCTTCGCCATTTCCACTGGGTCATCCGCATAAACGGTCTTGGTGTCGTAGTCTCCCTTGGTGAGACGCACACACTTGCCGTCGATGATGTCTATAGCTGGTATCAGTTCAATCATATATTCTCGATGTCTAAGAAGTTCTGTAATATTCTTGCGCCCACGCTTCCGCTCTTTTCCGGATGGAACTGGGCGGAATAAAAGTTGTCCTTATGCAGACAGGCACTGTAAGGCAATATGTAGTCAGACGTAGCTATAGTTGCCTCACAGAGAGGCACATAGAAACTATGTACGAAATATACGTAATCGCCATCGTTGATGCCTTTCATCAATGGGGACTTAAGGTCGGTAATCTTGTTCCAGCCCATAGCCGGCACCTTGTCCTCGTGGCGCTTTGACACAAAGCGTCTCACGTCTGCATCGAAAACACCAATGCAATCGGTGTCTCCTTCCTCAGAATGTCTGCATAGCAACTGCTGTCCCACGCAGATACCGAACACCGGCTGGCGCAGGTTGCGTATCACCTCGTCGAGCCTTCGCTCTCTGAGATACTGCATGGCGCCTCGTGCCTCTCCCTGTCCGGGGAATATCACCCTGTCGGCTGCCTGTAGCCTCTCGGGAGAGTCTGTCAGGTCTGGCTCTATGCCCAACCGCCTCAGTGCGTTCACCACCGAATAGACATTTCCGGCGTTATATTTAACAATAGCTACGTTCATAATCCCTAATCCCTAATTCCTAATTCCTAATCCCTAACTAAAAATAATCGTCTTGTTATGATATGTGAGAATCTTTCTCTCGATATGCTTCTTCACGGCACGCGAGAGTACGATTTTCTCAAGGTCGCGTCCTTTCAGCACAAGGCTTTCGGGATTGTCCTTATGGGTGATTCTCACCACATCCTGCTCAATGATTGGACCTGCATCCAGTTCTGCCGTTACATAGTGGCTTGTGGCTCCGATAATCTTCACGCCCCTTTCCCAAGCCTGATGATAGGGCTTGGCACCGATGAACGCAGGCAGGAACGAGTGGTGGATGTTGATTATATGATTCGGATAGGCGGCAATCATGCCGTCAGTGATAATCTGCATATATCGAGCGAGGACGATGAATGTGATTTTCTCCTTCTTCAACAGTTCCATCTCCTGCTGCTCAACCTCCGCCTTGTTGGAGTGGTCTTTCTTTATTGACCATACGTAATAGGGGATGTCAAACTGCTCGGCTACGTATCTCAAGTCCTCATGGTTGCTTACTATGCAAGGGATATCCACGTTAAACTCGCCCGCCTTGTATCTGGCGAGCAGGTCGTAGAGACAGTGGCTCATCTTGCTTACGAAGATAGCCATCCTTGGCTTTACATCGTTAAAGTAAAGATTTGCCGTCATGTCGTATCTCTGTGCGTATAAGGTGTCTATGTATTCCTTTATCTTCTCTCTTGGAATGAGGAACTTGTCCAGTTCCCATTCGATTCTCATAAAGAATACTCCATCCTCGCGGTCAACATATTGGTCAAGATAGACGATGTTGCCGAGGTTGTCCGTTATGAACTTGGTTATCTCCGTGATGATACCCTGTTGGTCAGGGCAGTGCAGCAGAAGTATTGCCGTTGGTTTCATTTTGTCTTATATATATATTAATGTGTAATATTACAAACTATCCTCTTCCTCCGGAGTCTTGAGTATGACGCTCGTTGCCCCGATAGTGAAGAGGGTTCCATTTTCTATCACTCGCCTTTCCCTGTCTCCAAGTATCTGGTTATCGACAAAGGTGCCAGTGTAGCTTGGTCCGTCTCTCAGTACATATTTGAGGTTACCCTTCTTGTCACGGCTGACGTTGATGGTGCAGTGGTTGATGTCTATACTCGGGTCGTTGGTTTCGATTGGAGTATTTGTCTTGCTGCCCTTCATGTATCTTCCTATTACATTGTCTCCCATCTTCAGCGGAATGACTTGTTTGTAGTGAAACACGTTTTCTATCACTACAATAGAGCCAACCCCATTGGCATTGGCGTTTTCCTCGGGATTGTCCTCTTTCTGTGTCGCCTTTAGTTTGGACGTGCCTATCCTTATGCCAAACTGCTTGCCGCATTCATGGCACTCAAACACGAGGGACTGTCCTTCGGTGTATTTGGTCTCGTCGAATGTGATGTAATTATCACATTTGGGGCATCTTACTCTTTTCACAAGCCTAATAACTTCTAATTTCTCAATTCTAATTTCTAATTTCTCAATTCTAATTTGTCAATTCTCAATTCTTAACCCTCAACACCCACGCCTGTTCAAATCCCTGCATGGAGCGAACGTTATTCAGTTCCTTGTATGCCTCGCCTTCTGAGGCGTAACATCCATAAACCACTCTCACCATGTTGTTCCTGACATAGGTGTGTGCCTTGTCAAGTCCTTTTTGGTGGAGTTCCTTGACATATCTCTCAGCATTGCTCTTGGGAATACTGCTTGCAATGACAATGCAGAAAGAATCCACTGCGGCTTTTTCTGTTTTCACGTCAGACACCTTTTCCAGTTTAATGTCAACCGTGTCCTTGTTGGGTTTGGCTTGAGCCTTTTCTGCCAAAGAGTCCTTTGTGCTTTCCTTTATTGTCTTGATGTCGATGGAATTCATTTGCGAGTCTTTGGGCATCAACTTGCTGAAGAACGACGTGCCGTTGAAGTCTCCAATGTTCACATTCTTGAATCCGGGATGTGTCATTGGCATTAGCATCAGGATAAGCACGATGGCGGCAGCGGCAGCAATACCAGCGTTGCGCAGCCACGACACCTTGATGCATATCGTCTTTTCAGCCTCTTCCTCTGTTTTGTCTCCACTGTTGTCGTTGGCATCCACTTCTTCCGGCTTTGAATCCACCTTAGGTTGGTCGAAGAGGGTAGTGGTTATCGGCGTTACGTTCGGGGTATGTGGCTGAACCGATGGCTTTGTCACGTTTTCCTCCGCCTCGACCGCCAATGGCTGCATCTCAAACGAACTTAATCCGTAAAGGTCAGGAGTGAGTATTCCCGCCTCGCATGGTGTAAATTCTATGTTGCCGTCCTCGTTAGTCTCAAGGACACCTATATCCGTCAGTTCGTAATATCCGTCATTGGCAAGCCTCTGGCGCAGTTCTTCCACTTCGCTCTCTATCTTTCTCAATGCCTCAGGATAACTGATGTCGTATGCTTCAACGTATGACTGGGCCAACAATGAATCATTAATCTTCAGTTGGGCATTGAAACCGAGTGTACGCAATGGTGGCACAAACACACCGTCGGCTTCATCAAATCGAGCCTCCACATGGTGTGCAGTGAACCCTCCAAGACCAGGTACAATCACGCAGTCGTTGTCGAGCAAAAGTATTTCTATATGTCTCTCTATTTCTATCACGACTGCAAAATTACTGCAATTATTCGAAAAAACCAAATAAAATCAGCCTAAATTGAGGAAAAATGCCAAAAAGCTTTCATTATTCCAATAAAAATGCTTACTTTTGCACCGAATTTAATAAAAATGTAGTGTTATGGAATACATCAAGACAGAAATAGAAGGGGTTTGGATTATCCAGCCGAAAGTGTTTAATGATGCCCGTGGATATTTCTTCGAGGCATGGAAGAAAGAGGAATTTGAAGAGCATGTAGGAAGGGTGAGTTTCGTACAGGACAACGAGTCGAAATCGTCATACGGAGTGCTCAGGGGACTGCATTACCAAAAGGGCGAGTTCTCGCAGGCTAAGCTTGTGCGCGTCATAAAAGGATGCGTTTTGGATGTCGCCGTTGACATACGTAAGGACAGTCCCACATTCGGCAAACATGTCATGGTGGAACTTAGCGAGGACAACAAGCGCCAGTTCTTCATTCCCCGTGGATTTGCCCATGGATTCCTTGTTATGAGCGACGAAGCTATATTTACATATAAGGTGGATAATATATATGCACCACAGGCTGAGGCAAGCATAAGATTCGACGATCCTGACATTGCCATAAAGTGGCCCATCGACTCCAAGGATGTGCTTACGAGCGCGAAGGATATGGACGCAAAATCGCTCAAGGAAGCGGAACTTTTCTGAAATAACTTTATTGATTTTTCATAAATGAATATAAGAACCATCGTAACAATGGCTATTACGGCTGGTATCTTCGGCAGTTGTCAACAAAAGGAAAACAAGGTTGTTGAAACTGCTGAGGATGCCAATGCCAAGGCTATGCTTCAAGGTGTGTGGATTGACAGTGACACGCAGGAGGTCAATTTCAGGGCTAAGGGTGACACTATCTATTATGCTGACTCCTTGTACCAACCGGCTTATTTCAAGATTGTAGGGGATTCTCTAATCATGGGAGAGAATCGCCAAAGGTATGAAATTGTTAAACAAACAGCTAATTTATTGTGGTTCAAGAATTCTAATTCAGACCTTGTCAAGTTGCAAAAAAGCGACAATCCCGATGATGCACATATATTTGAATCCCAAAAGCCAAAGGTCCTCACTTACACTGAGGTCGTGAAGCGTGACACGGTTGTGACATACGACAACCAGAGGTATCATTGCTATGTGGCAATCAACCCCACGCGCTATAAGGTTCACCGTTCTACATTCAATGATGATGGCGTTGAAGTTGACAATGTCTATTATGACAATATCGTACACGTAAGTGTATATAAGGGAAGCGAATGTCTTTATTCAAGGGATATCAGAAAATCTCTTTTCGACGGAAAGGTGCCTGCCCAATTCCTATCGCAAGCGATACTTTCAGATGTAGAGTTCTACAAGGTTGATTCAAACGGTTTTCATTTCGACACCACTGTCTGTATTCCCGACGGTGCCAGTTGTTATATGTTTGACGTGACAGTAGGCTTTACTGGCAAGATAAGAATCCGGCTCTTGGAATATTAAGGATAAAAAAAGGAAGCCGCTCCGCTAAACAGCGTTACGACTTCCACTAACGAAAGGAGGAGTAGTGGATAGGGGAATCGAACCCCTATGCCAAGATTGAGAATCTTGTATCCTAACCATTAGATGAATCCACCAAATTGATGTGATGAGAGTTTTGAGTAGTGGATAGGGGAATCGAACCCCTATGCCAAGATTGAGAATCTTGTATCCTAACCATTAGATGAATCCACCATCATGCACTCTCTGGGAAAGGCTGCGGAAGCTGGGGGATTCGAACCCCCGGTACGGTAACCCGCACGGCAGTTTAGCAAACTGCTGGTTTCAGCCACTCACCCAAACTTCCAATAAATTAATCGGTTTCGTTACCTTAACCGCAGCACTTTCTCTCAAATGCGGTGCAAAGGTACTGCTTTTTTTTCAAACAACCAAACTTTTTCGCACTTTTTTTTCAAAAACGTGCAAAAAAGTTGGTCATTTGCTAATTTAGGTATTATTTCAGGGGAATATTCTTCAAAACATCCAATAAATGATCCCAAACCATACCTACGGTAGGAATGTGGATTCTCTCCTCGGGAGTATGGACAAAGCGTAGGGTAGGACCGAATGACACCATATCCATTGAAGGATACCTCTCCGAGAACAAACCACACTCAAGTCCGGCATGAATGCCTCTTACTATTGGTTCCTTGCCGAACAATTTCTTGTATGACTCAACCACCAATGCTGTCAGTTCACTGTTGGGGTTCATCTTCCAAGCGGGATAACCGTCGTTCTGCACTACGTCAGCACCAGCAAGTTCAAACAATGCCTTGACTGTGTTGCACTGGTTGTCAAGATTGCTCATCACATTGCTTCGCTGAGATGCCACGCATGTAATCTTGTTTTCCTCAGTTACGATGCTGGCAATATTGCTCGATGTCTCAACCATATTTTCGAGAGCCTTGTCCTGACACATTGCGAACACACCGTTATCCACTGCCTGAAGGGCACGGATAAACTTGTCGGCAACGCCCTTCTCAATCACAGGCTGGGCATCGGTGCTCTGCATGTTCCACACCATCTGTGTATCTGAAACGTGGAATTCCTCTTCCACCTCGGATGCGAACACATTCCAATCCACTCTTGCTTCCTCCTTGCGGTCGGAAGGAACGGCAATCACAAACCTTCCGTCACGAGGTATGGCATTGTGCATCTTGCCAGAGTTGAATGACACCAACCTCACGTCCATCTTCTCCACCTCTTTATATATATAACGCGCGAGGATCTTAATGGCATTGGCACGCTTCTTCTCAATATCATCACCGGAATGACCTCCAGTGAGTCCCTTAATGGAACCTTCGATGAAGAAATATCCCGCAGGAGCTTCCTCACGCTTGAAGTTGAACGTGGCTGTAGTTGAACGTCCGCCTGCACAGCTTACGAAAATCTGACCCTCGTCCTCACTGTCAAGGTTGATAAGCATGTCACCGGTCATAAAACCGGCTTTCATACCCGAGGCTCCGGTCAACTGTGTTTCCTCGTCACGTGTGAATACACACTCTAACGGTCCGTGCTCAATATCATTGCTGTCGAGAATAGCCAACTCCATGGCGCATCCTATTCCGTCGTCAGCACCGAGGGTAGTGCCCTTGGCTGTCAGCCATTCCCCGTCGATATAAGTCTGGATGGCATCCTTGTCAAAGTCAAACTCCACGTCCACCAGTTTGTCGCACACCATGTCCATGTGGCTCTGCAGGATAATGGTCTTGCGGTTTTCCATACCCTTGGTGGCAGGTTTTCTGATGATGACATTACCAGTTTCGTCCACGTCGGTTTCGAGGTTGTGACTCTCTCCCCAATTACGCAGATACTCGATCATTTTCTCCTCACGCTTGGATGGGCGTGGGATTTCATTGATGCGTGCGAAGTGTTCAAATACGCACTTTGGTTGTAAATCTTTCTTTTCCATTCTATAAAAAATCAAAAATCTTTCTTAATTATTTTGTTTTGTCTTTAATTTGCATTACCTTTGTAGCCGCAAAGTTATATAAAATGATTGAGATTCTACTATCAACTACGTTAATAATTGCTATCAGTATGGCATTTTTATGCGTAAAACTGATTTTTCGCAAGAATGGACGCTTTTCTTCGCAGCATGTTCACGACAATGCGGCGTTGAGAAGGCAAGGTATCCATTGTGTGATTGACCAAGACCGCGAGGCGCGACGAAAGCGAAGAACGGCAATAAAAGAGAAACAAAAGTTAAATATATAAAATTTATAAACAGAAATGAAAACAAACAAGTTTTTCCGCATGATGGCTGTCGCTACTGTTTCATCATTGGCTTTGGCATCATGCAACAACGCTGCTCCCAAGATGGACGAGCAGCCAACAGCTGGCTCATCGGCTTCCGCATCAGGCGACATCAAAATCGCATACGTGGAGGTTGACTCTCTCATGTCTCAGTATCAGTTCTGCAAGGACTTTACCCTGGTTCTTCAGAAGAAGGGCAACAATGCCCGCAACACTCTTACCGCAAAGCAGAAGCAGCTCCAGACGGCTGCTGCAAACTTCCAGCAGAAAGTGCAGAACAACGGATTCACAAGCCGTGAGCAGGCTGCAAGCGTACAGGCTGCCATCGAGCGTCAGGGGCAGGACCTTCAGGAGCTTCAGGCACGTCTTGGCAGTGAATTGGATGCAGAGACTGCAAAGTACAATCAGGCATTGCGCGACTCTTTGCAGAATTTCCTGCGCGATTACAACAAGTCCAAGAAGTATGACATGATCCTGTCAAAGGCCGGAGACAACATCTTGCTTGCCTCAAAGCGTTTTGACATTACTCAGGATGTCATCAACGGACTCAACAAGCGCTACAAATCCACATTCAAGGAGTCAGACAAGAAATAATCTTCTTAACTTTCCCATTTTCCCAAGTGGGGAAATTAAGGGAGTTAAGGGAGTTAAATGAGTTAACTCCCTTAACTCCCCAAAACTACAATCTTACAAGAGTCGAGCCGGTTGTTTTTCGGTTGGACGTGTTTACCTGAATGGCATAAACACCGTTTGGAGCTCCGCTCATGTCAATAGTCGAGTGATTGGCATTTGACTTTAGCGTCCTTACAACCTTTCCGTCAGTGGAATAAACTGTAACGGTATATCTGCTGTTGTCATGCCCTTCAATATCAATGTCTATACTCTTTCCATTTATGTTGAACTTCACGTCTCTTGGCTGTGATGACGAAATAGAAGGCACAGAGGCATTAAGTCCGAGGATTTCCAACAATCCTGCATAGGCATTGATTTCTCCATAACCGTACGAATTGTTCGGATAATCCATTGTCTCGTCAATATGTGTGGATGTCTTGGCAAACACATTCTTAACATCCTCAGGCGAGAGTGTTGGGTCGGCTTCAAGCCACAGTGCGATTATTCCTGCCACACAAGGAGACGCCATGGATGTTCCACCGTTGATTACCCACTCGTATGTCTCCCCATCCACCTCCGTCGTGTCGTATGGCTTGTCTTTATTGTTCACATATCTGTTTTGGGCGGAAATGACGTTCCATCCAGGTGCTGCGATGTCAGGCTTGGTTCTACCGTCCCATGTCGGTCCTCTTGAAGAGAATGAGGCAATCTTTCCTTCTTTGATTTCATCATATCCTCCGTTGGAGTTTCCCGACAAGTCTGTCCTTATGGTTGCCCCGACGGTTACGGAACAGTCGAATGACCCTGGAACACCTAAATTATGTGTATATGGTTCAGGCAAGATGGATTTGTCGCCTTCGTCCTGGCTATGTATAGTCACCGACGATGTTATGCTTGTCATAAACATTCCGCTGCCTCCTCCTTCAAAAGCCACATGCAGTTGAGAAGCATTGACCTCCTTGTCTTGTATTCCCTTGAGGATATCTGTCATATCCAGCATGAATACAAAGCCAAGACATTTCTCACCATCTTTTGTAAAATGGCTGGGTTCAATATAGACAGTCACTGAGTCGAGGGTGTTGGGATAGTTTATCTTATTTTGATACAATGCCCCCGTTTCTTTCATATCCACTGTCAGTGTGTCTGCCATAAACGAAATCTTGAATTCTGGCAGATTATCGGGATTGTCAGCCTTAAAATAGAAGAAAGGATTTCTTGTACCATGAGACAGGCGCAGGCGCATGGGGTCTGCCGACTGTTTTCCCGCCAACACGTATTTGTTATTCCCGCTGTTTCCCGCACTACAAACCAATATATATCCGGGGCCAGTTATTTTGTTTAGATAATCCTCGAAAAGCAATCCAGAGTATAGCCATGCATCTGCCTCTGAGCTGGTGATGCTGTAATTGATGACACACGGCTTGTTCTCCGCCCTTGCCTGTGAGAAAATGAAGTCCATGGCGAGAACATCAAAATTGGAGGTTTCATATAAGTCTTTCAACAGTTCGTCATCGCCGTCATATTCAAATATCCTTGCACCCAATGGAGACATTGCCCCCATTATTTCCGCTTCGTATGCCATTCCTCTCCACTTGCCGTCGGGAGTTCCCCTGCCGGCCATTGTTCCCAACACGTGGGAGCCGTGGTTTTGCACCTCAGCGTCTGAGGAATGTTTTGCAGCTTCCACTTCCTCTGTGGAATTGTAGATGGTTCCCCAACATTCCCATTCCGACTTCTCTTCGTCTGACTTCTCGGAAACCTTGCCCAAGTCCCAGAATTTCCTGATGCGTGACCTGACTTCCTTGTCCTTGAATGTGATGTGACCAAAGTCGAAACCCACGTCAACAATACCTGCCACTACTCCCTTTCCCGTGAAGGCTTGGGGCAGTTCGCCGGATGCTCCATGAACCAAGTCAACACCCGTTGTCAAACGCGATTTGTCGTTCTGCGTTTCGCCCAAAGGCAACATTTCCATTCTAACAATACCGTCCGACAAGGATAGGGGAGCAATGGAATCCGGTGATATGGCTATCATCATCAAGTCATCATGGCGAGTCAGTCTTTTTGCCGCATATCGTGACAAGAGGGCATCCACGTTAGCACCGTCTGCAATCTTCACTAACAATACCGTCGGCGGCAAGGCTACTGTTTCACCAATAGCCTTGCTGCGTCTTGCATGGTTATTCTTATTTAAATGGTTTATTGTCATCTGCATATATGGATTCATCTTTGTCCATTTAGCATCCTGTCCCCATAGTGTGAGAGCCAGTAGTGCAGATGCCAAGAAAGCGAAAATCCTCTTCATTACATTTAAAAGTTTTACTCGTTGTTGATATCCTTGGGCAGTACAAGGTTAAGTATCACTGCACACAGGAACACCACAGCAACACAGTTTTGCGCAAACACCGTGTTGACTATGTCGGGGAATATCTTGAACATGTCGGGGGCTGACGTAAATCCAAGACCGATGCTCAGCGAAAGGCTTGCGATAATCATGTTGCGCTGAGAGAAACCGCTTCTTGCCATCATTCCAAAACTTGCGAAGATAATGCTTCCGAACATCATTATGGTGCAACCGCCGAGAACACACTGCGGTATGGTGGCAAGGATGGCTCCTATAGGAGGAAACAGTCCGCACAAAATCAATATAACCGCACCAGTGGCAATGGTGAAACGGTTGATTACCTTGGAGATGGCGGCAAGTCCCACGTTCTGTGAGAACGACGTGATGGGAGTGCAACCGAACAGTCCTGATATAGAACTTACGAATCCGTCGCAAGCCACGGATGCGCCCATTTCCTTTTGGCTGACGTTTCTGCCGAGAGCACCAGAGCAAAGGGCTGACGTGTCGCCAATGGTCTCAGTGGCGGATACAAAGTACACGCAGATGACGGCGATTATTGCATCGAAATGGAACTCTGGAGTGAATGGCATGAATGAAGGCATGGCGACAATAGGCTTGTCACTGATACCCTCAAAGCTCACCATCCCCATGCACAATGCGAGGATATAGCCTACAACCAGTCCTATGAGTATTGACAACGAACGCAGTTTCTTGGGACCGAACACCAGGGCAACAAGGCATACTACCATTGTCACCGAACCTACAATCCAGTTATTGGCACTGCCGAAGTCTGCCGCTCCCTGACCACCTGCAAAACTGTTGGCACCTATGGGCAAAAGCGAGAAACCAATGGCGGCTACCACCGTTGCAGCAACGATATGGGGGATAAGCTTCGTCCATTTATTGGGAAACAGTCCTAAGCATCCCTCCACGATACCGCCTATAACCACTGCCCCCATAAGCGTTCCCATGCCCTGGGTTGAGGCAATAACGATGGCAAGCGACAGGAACGTGAACGATATTCCCATCACAATAGGAAGTCGCGAGCCTATCTTCCATATCGGATACAACTGCACGAGTGTTCCGATTCCGGCGATAATCATGCAGTTCTGAATCAGCGACGCACTGATGCCCTTGTCTATTCCCACAACACCTGCCAGAATAATTATCGGAGTGATGTTGGCAACAAACATCGAAAGGATATGCTGAAGGCCAAACGGCAATGCCTCTCTTAATGGCACTCTTCCGTCAAGTTCGTATATGCTGCTCATTGTCTGAATATTATTTCCTGGGTTTCATAATCCATTGATTCGAGTATGGCTATCGATTCGAGGTGGTAGCCCGCCTCGCGCAGAATGCGTCCTCCCTGTTGCTGTCCTTTCTCGATGGCAATGGCGATGCCGACAACCTCGCCTCCTGCCTGCTTGACGATGTCGATGAGAGCCAGGGATGCCTGTCCGTCGGCAAGGAAATCATCCACGATGAGCACCTTGTCCTTGTCGGTGAGATACGGACGCGAAACAAACACATTGTTATGGCGTTTATGGGTGAATGAGTACGCATGTGACACGTATTTGTCGTCGGTGCTGTTGGCTGTCTCGCCCTTCTTGGCGAATACCACAGGCACGTCATACAGGTCGCCGAGCAATGTGGCTATGGCGATTCCGCTCGACTCTATGGTGAGAATCTTGTTCACTGTCTTGCCACGGAAGCGGCGCTTGATTTCGTAAGCAATCTGACGTATGATGTCCACGTCGATCTGATGGTTCAGGAAGTTATCCACCTTCAGGATGTTGCCTTCCTTGATGATACCGTCTTCTTTGATTTTTTCTTCTAAAAAGTTCATAGCTTTGTTTATAGGAAGTTAGCCTCGCGACATCATTGATGTCAACTTAAAACGAGGATTAATAATGATTTTATTTTTTATATTTGAATTATTGGGTGCAAATTTAATAATAAAAATCCGTTAAAACAAGTAAATTACGAAAAAGTTTTGCTAAATTCTTTAATAACTCGCATTTTTTTGCTAACTTTGCAGCATCATTAATTATAATTTAGATATTAATATGGAAGTAATACCAAGTTTTCAAGTTGATCATTCAGATCTCAAACCAGGCATTTATATCTCTCGCCAGGACACATTAGGTGACTATAAAATCACTACTTATGACATACGTATGACGGCTCCCAACCATGAGCCGGCAGTCAATTGTGCTGCCATTCACACCATCGAGCACCTCGTTGCGACATTCCTCCGCAACAACGACGAGTGGAAGCAGAACATCATCTATTGGGGACCTATGGGATGTCTCACAGGCAATTACCTTATTGTAAAAGGATGCTATCCCTGCGAGCAGATTCGCGACCTCATGATTGAGGCGTTCACCTTCGTCAGGGATTTCGAGGGAGAAGTGCCAGGCACCACTGCTGCCACTTGCGGCAACTATCTTATGCACGACCTGCCCATGGCCAAGTGGGAAGCAGCCCGCTACATCTCACGTCTCCAGAATGACTTCTGTTGCGAGTATCCAGGCCTTGCACGTCCTACCCTCGATGACGGAATGACATTCTTTGATGCGTAATACATTCCTTCTTTCGCATCTTCTCTACTTCGAAAGGACCATAGCGAGTGGCACTACCATCGAACGTATCCCTTGATGGCCCCCTGGAGTAAAGAAGCTAATCTTCTTAACTCGCTTGGGAAGTGGTGGATATTCAAGTATGAATCGAACGTATCTACTTTTTGCTCCAAGTATGAAGCTTGCATAACCATCACTTCCTCTTCTTTTTCTGTCAACCGATACTTCACATAGGATTCACATCGGGTGCATATCGGAATCAGGGTAGGGTTACATACTAATAATGTATGATTATATGAACCTGTATGATTAATTTATCATTGAGGCATCAATTTTGATGAGTTTGTTATTGCTATATTACATTATACGGGAGTAGCGAGTTGTATTCCACGTTCCTTTGCAACTTCAATTATGTTTCCTCCGTTACGGATGCACTCACTAATAGCCTTTTTATCCTCAATCAGCTTGAGGAAAACTGATTTTATATCCCTTTTCTTTTCCAT
>JBJEAV010000139.1:0-3208 GCA_051869395.1 Prevotella sp. | reverse complement strand
TAAATTATAAAATTATAAAATTATAATAGTATGTCTTGTTATTTTATTCAATACGTGCAGGGGCAGAAGATTATGCGTCCTGTACAATCTAAGGAGGAATACCTCAGATTGAGGGATTCGGACAGGCAAAAGTGGCTTGTGGGCGAAATCAGGCGCGGGAGCAAGGACGGGAGCATGACCAAGGAGGAGATTGCCAAAAAGAAAAGGCAGCTGATACAATTCAATTATTCTTGCATCCCGGGAGAGGACGGACGGCTGAAAGGCGTGAGGACACCTTCGATGACGGTGGGCATGGACATCGACTTCGACCCTAACGACCCGGATTATGAGAGGAAGATGGCCGAGGTGCCGCAGAGGGTGATGGAGAAGAAGGACGAGATAGGGTTGCTGATGATGGAGCGGAGCGTGTCGAAGGGGTATCATATTGTCTTCAGGCGGATGGTTATGGACGGCATCGCCGAGGGGAGGATTCTCGAAAATCAGGAGATGAACCTCAGGAAGGCGAGCGAGATTATCGGATGCTCGTTCGACAAGGGGGCAAGGGACATCACGAGGGTGTTCTTCGGGACCACGGCGAGCGAGGGGGACCTGATTTATTTGGACGAGGGGCTGACCTACAGCCCCCCCAATCCCCCCGAGGGGGGATGTGCAATGCCGCGGATGGAAGGAGGAGGCCTGGCAGCAAAACTGCCAGGAACGGTGGCTTCTCAAGAGGCGGCAACGGAGGCGGCATCGCTCTCCTCCCCTCGGGGAGGCCGGGAGGGGGCTCCGGCGGCTCCTGGGGCTTCGGGGGGCTCCTACCAGGGCATCCCCTACTCCTCCATCCTCAGGAAATACTGGGAGATGTATTACGACGGATGTGAGCCTGCGGAGGGCGGAAGGAACGTGCTGACTTATGAGATATGCATGCAGATAAGGGCTATATGCAATTACTCGCAGGAGCTGATGGAGAAGGTTGTCCCACGGTATGACGGATTCCCCGAGGACGAATGGCGAAGGACCATAGTAAGCGCACTGAAGGAGCCTCGCAGGTCAATGCCTTACAGGATGACCCAGGTGCTGAAGGAACTGAAAAAGGAGCGCAGGCTGAAATACCTGGCGGTGGGTGCTGACAAGGGCGACAACGAAAACGACTCCAACGTGAGGGGAGCCGACATGCCGCTGAGACCGCCGAGGATGCCAAAATTTCTGAAGCTCGTGTCGTCGAAGGTGCCTGAGAGGCTCAAGGCCATGGTGGAGGAGTCGATATGGCCGGCTGCTTGCGCACATCTGCATGGAGTGAAATTCAAGTATATCGACGGATGCGAGCATGAGGCCAACATATCCTCACCGCTGATAGGGCGACAGTGCATCGGCAAGGGCAATGTGAACAAGCCCATCGAGATAATGCTTGCCGACATCACCGCCCGCGACGAGGAAAGCGAGGCAAGGGAGGAGCAATGGCGAGTGAACAACAAGGGTAAGAGCATGCAGAAGGACAGGCAGCAGCGACCAACGGACATAGTGGTTCAGCGTCTTGACTTCGACCTGACTCCGGCGGCACTCTCGCAGGCTCTGATCGACGTGGAGAACAACGGCGGGCGAAGGGTGATAACCAAGGTGGACGAGATAGAGATGCTCAACCAGGTGGGCAACGGCCGAAACGACACTGTGGGTCTGTTGGTGAGATACGCGTTCGACACTGCCCGTTGGGGACAAAAGAGAGTGGGACTTGAAGCCGTCAACGGTTCATACACGGTGAGATGGGTGTGGAACGCATCGTGCACGCGTGGGTCGGCTCATAGTTTCATAACCAAGAAATGGGTGTCGAACGGCTCGTTGAGCCGATTGAATGTCAACACTATTATTGCTCCCAAGGGAAGGCAGGAAATCGGGGTGATTGGCGAATATGACGATGCCTACTGTGATGGCATAAAGATGTATATGGACAGGCTGAACGCAGCAAGCGGACTTGTGGAGTGCCGCCAGGCGGACAAGTTGGCGAAGCAGATGCTCGACGAGCATAACGACATCGCCGACCAGTGTGAGAGCGAGGGTTATCGCATCATGTCCTACCGTGCGGTGGTGATAGGATGGCTGAAGGCCAATATCCTGTATATCCTCAACAACTACCAGTGGGACAAGTCGATAGCTGATTATGCGGCATATTCTGTGAGACGTGACTTGTGGGTGAAGTTCTTTCATTTTGGCGACGAGATTGCCGAGGTGTTCGACCAGGAGGAGGACGACAGCTGTCATTGCTCTATCCCACAGAACATCTTCGCCATGCTTCCGCAAGAGTTCACATACAAGGATTTCCTGGATTTGCGCAAGGCTCAGGGATTGGCTGGCGACGGCAAGAGCACGCTGCGCTCGTGGGTGCATCGCAAGGCGTTGGCGATTGACGACATAAGCGGCAAGTATGTGAAAACAAAGAAATGAGCGCTGCAGCGTTGCAGCGTTGCAGCGTTGCAGCGTTGCAGCGTTGCAGCGCAACAAACACAGAGTCACGGAGTAAATATTTGTGTTTTTTCAATGCATCCGCACAGTTTTTTACTTCAAAAACCTGAATATTTTACTTTTATGTGCTTCAGGTCGGTGTCGCGACTGCTATTACCTACCATGATATCATATTCTCCTCCTATTACCCGCATAGTGTTGGTGGAGGCATCCCATGTCTCGAAACTCTCTTTAGGCAGGTCGATTTCCACTTTCCGGGATTCGCCTGCCTTTATGCTTACACGCTTGAATCCGCGGAGCGTCTTTTTCGGACCATTGTTGTCGGCGGTGTGGCGAATATATACCTGAACAACCTCGTCGCCGTCGTATTTTCCGGTGTTGGTCACGTCAACGGTAATTTTGCCGTCCTTGTATTTAGGTGAACCAAAGGCGAACGTGGTGTAGCTCATGCCAAAACCGAAATGCCACAGCGGAGAGCCGTTGAAATAGCGGTAGGTGCGGTTGGTCATCGTGTAGTCGAGGAAATCGGGCAGGTCATCCACCGAGCGATAGAACGTTATGGGCAGTTTGCCCGAGGGATTATAGTCGCCGAAGAGCACGTCAGCCACGGCATCTCCTCCCCTTTCGCCGGGATACCACGCCTGAAGAATGGCATCGCACGCTTCGGATTCGGGCACGAGGGCTATGGCAGAGCCGGAGCAGTTGACAAAGATTACCCTCTTGCCTGAGTCGCGGATGGCCTTCACCAGTTGGCGCTGGCATTGCGGCA
>JBJEAV010000138.1:0-3217 GCA_051869395.1 Prevotella sp. | reverse complement strand
TCTTGTCAACATACACCAAACCTTTTTCGCGAATAATAGCGAACTGGTCGGTATCCACGGGGTATCTGAATTCACTCATATTATTTCAACACTCACAGGAGAGATAAGCCTGTTACCGCTTGCAAAGATACGATTCTTTTACCTATTGTCCAAACTTTCAAAAAGACGTTTCCCTACATTTACGACAATTTAACAGAAAATTCTGAGTATTCAGACTTATTTTTGGGTATAATATATAAAGTCGGGAGGTCAAATGCCTGACACGTCATATTATCAACAACTTAATTTATCGCATTATGGAAATAAGAAAGAGAACTGTCATCAGCTTATGTTTGCTGCTTCTGTGCATCGCAAACTGTAGGGCTCAACGAGTGTTTACCCATCCGGGAAGCATACTCAACGCAAGCGACTTGAAACGCATCAAACAACATGTTGACGCGAAGGATGAACCATGGTATGACTCATGGAACAAGATGAAGACATCGGGATACGGCAACTGCAGCCGCACGGCTAACCCATCGACGGAAATCGGAGGAAGCAACGGAAACCGCCAAAGGGCGTCGGCTGATGCTTACGCCGCACTCGTGGAGGCTATCGAATGGCACATTACAGGACAGAAAAGATATGCCGACCATGCCGTGAAACTGCTTTCGGCGTGGGGAAACAAGGTGACTACCGCAAATGCCGAACTGTTCCAGTTTCCCGCGAGGACTATGTGCATAGCGGCGGAGATGCTGCGCAATGAAGACGGTTCATTCTATGAGGGATGGAACGGGGACGACCTGGAGAATTTCAAGACAATGGTGAGGGATGTGCTGGTGCCGGCCTGCAGGTCACAGGCAAAGAACCATCCTATGAACTCATGGTCCGCTCCCGCTGCAACGGGAGTGATGGCGGCGGGAATACTGCTCGACGACGAGGCTCTGTACAATGAGGCATTGGGATACTTCCGAAGCAAGACAATCAGCGGCTCGGTATATAACAGTATCGCTGAAAACGGACAGGTGAAAGAGATGGGACGCGACAATGTGCACGCCATGCTCGCACTGAACGACTTGGCACAACAGGCACAAATGGCATGGTCGCAAGGCGATGACCTGTGGGGAGAGGCAGACAACCGCCTGCTTAAGGGATTTGAATATTTCTGCACATATAACATGGGACACGAAGATCTTCCCTACTCTCCCGTAACATCATCAGACGGCACATCCACATGGTATTACATATCCACCCACAACAACGGTTTCCGCCTTCTTCCCGACGGACACTGCTATGAGTGTGTCTATCACCATTATAAGGAACAGAAGCAGATGGACATGGACAAGGATGCCCCCAACCTGACGGCATACGCCAAACTGACCCGCCCTCAAATGGAATCGGAGAACCTCGGATTCGGCACTCTGCTCTTCACCATAGATGCGGATTGTTCGCCATTGACAACAGAAAAGCCCGAAGCGGCAGAGAATCTCGTGGCGAAAGCCGGCGAGGGACGCGTATGGCTTTCGTGGAAGGACAACGGCCTGAACGACGCAAGCGGTTTCCGCATCATGCGCTCCATCGACGGTGCGACATTCTCGTGCATAGCAGACTGGAACAACTATACGCGCAAGGCTTTCTGCGACGAAAGTGCCGAAGCAGGACAGACTTATTTTTATAAGGTGGTATTGTTCAACCGTGCCGGCGACGCCGGGGAAAGCGACGTCGTGTCGGTGCGCGTGCCAATAATATCAGGACTGCCCGACGGATGGAGAACGTCAAGGATTGGCAACGGCTGGGCTACAGGCTATTACACCAACAGCCAGGGCAATTCATTTGCAGTTGAGGGTGGCGGCAACGGATTCCGGCGCAACGACGAAGGACACGGTTTCATCTGCCACAGACTCAAGGGAAACGGAACGCTGACAGTGCGACTTGTCTCCACCGAACAGACATTCAATGCCGTGGGTATCATCCTGCGCGGTGCACTCAGCAGCGGGTCCGCACAGATGGGCATCACACTCGGAGGCACAGGATGGCGCTATTGCCACGCCGTGACGCGAACCGCAACCGACGGACAGACAACTTGGACCAACGGCGATGACTTCACATACGCCCCCGTATGGATGCGACTGGAAAGAAACGGCAAGACAGTAAAGGCATTCCAGAGCAGGGATGGCGAAAACTGGCATCTCATCCACGAGGCAACACTCTCGCTCCCCACCAACGTATATGTGGGTATGTTGGTGTCATCATCTGAGACCTACCGCGCCTCTTTCGACAACGTCAGCCTCACATGCGAGGACAGTCAGGACGAGACTTCATCCATTCCCGCCAACCTTAATGCCACCTGCATGGCAGGAGGCATGGCAAGGCTTGTGTGGGACGGAATATATGGCGCTGAACGATATGTAGTTTACAAGGACGGCACTGCCATTGGCGAGACCGACACCAACAGTTTTGACGACACCGACCTCACTGACGGGACATACAGTTATCAAGTGAGTGCCATTGTGGAAGGCAAGGAGGGAGAAAAGTCGGAAAGCGTGAGCGTTGACATCATTCGCATTGAAAAACTTTCGGGCACAGTCATCGGCACCACCGGATCATGGAACAACAACAGCAGCGCCACCCGCTCTGCCGTGTTTGACGGACTTCTCGACACCTTCTTCGATGCAGCGCAGGGTGACGGGGCATGGGCAGGAATAGACCTCGGCGAGGGCAACGAGGCAAGGGTGACAGAGATTCGCTTCTGTCCGCGCAAGAGCCATCCGCAGCGTATGGACGGAGGCAAGTTCCAAGGAGCCCAGAAAGCGTCGTTCACAGATGCCGTCACATTATACACCATCAGCGGGACTCCCGCCACAGACCAGTTGACACCTGTCACGGTTGACATCCCCGAACATTTCCGTTACCTGCGCTACATAAGCCCCAACGGCGGATACTGCAATGTGGCGGAAGTGGAGTTCTACGGCAGATTCAAGTCGGCAGAAACAGGTGTAGATAACATAAACACTTCTGCCCAAAAGAAAGATGACATCATCTACGACCTGCAAGGCAGAAGGGTTTTGCCGTCGAATCTCAAAGGTGGAGTGTATATCCGCAACGGACGCAAAATAATAATAGCATTGTGATTCATGGAATCACAGCAGGAATCACAAGGACAGGTTACACAGATTCGCAACAAACCAACGAATCAATGTACCTGTCCCTTATAGGCACCCTCAGATTTCTACAAACA
>JBJEAV010000137.1:0-3217 GCA_051869395.1 Prevotella sp. | reverse complement strand
AAACGAGAGACTTCTCTGGCACGGATGCAGTAATTTCCTCGAACGTGCCAATAACCTTGTGTCTTTGACCGGGTGTAACCGGCTTTAATTTACGTACTGCCATTTCTTATTATTGAATATTGCTGTAAAAATCTATAGTATCGCCCTCTTTGAGAGTGACGATTGCCTTCTTCCATGCGTTCTTCTGACCTCTGATGAGACCAGCCTTAGTATAGCGTGATGAACGCTTACCGGCATAACGCATCGTATTAACGTCTAATACTGTAACATTGTAGAGACTTTCGACCTCATTCTTAATCTCGAGCTTGTTAGCGTCGGGACGAACTACGAAGCCATACTTCGGTGTAGCAACCTTGGTAATCTCCTGGCCCTTGTTCTTGCCAGCCTTCGGTGTGAAGGTCTTGTCGGCAGAAGACTTGTCTGTAATCTTGGTCATCTTCTCAGTGACCAATGGTTTGATGATAAATGCCATTTCTTTTGTCTCCTATTATTTATTTAAGATTCCGTCGATAGTCTTCAGCGAATTCTCTGTTACAACGAGCACGTCTGCATTCAAAACATTGTACGAATTGAGCAGTGCTGCAAGCGTAATTTTGGTGCGCTGCAAGTTACGAGCTGACAAATATACATTTTTATTTGCTTCTGGCAAAACAAAAAGGGCTTTCCTGCCGTCAACTTTAAGATTTTTAGAGATATTTACGAAATCTTTAGTCTTTGGAGCCTCCATATTGAAGTCTTCGACAACAACAATGGCATTCTCCTGTGCCTTGTATGACAGAGCACTCTTACGAGCAAGAACTTTTACTTTTTTGTTCAGCTTAAAGCGATAATCGCGGGGCTTGGGACCGAATACACGTCCACCACCTACAAGCACCGGTGAGTTGATGTCACCACGGCGGGCACCGCCGCCACCCTTCTGACGACCAAGCTTGCGGGTAGAACCTGCGTGCTCACTTCTCTCCTTTGCCTTAGCTGTACCCTGACGCTGGTTAGCGAGGTACTGTTTAACGTCCAGATAAAGAACGTGGTCATTTGGTTCGATTCCGAAAACTGCCTCATTAAGAGTCACCTTTCTTCCGGTCTCCTGGCCATTGATATTTAATACGCTAATTTCCATTTACTTCTTGATTAAAACGGTTGAACCATTGCAACCAGCAACACTACCCTTCACGAGAATGAGATTATGCTCCGGTATTACTTTTAAAACTTTGAGGTTCTGAGTAGTTACTCTATCGCCACCCATGTGGCCACCCATGCGCATTCCCTTGAACACCTTTGCAGGATAAGAACATGCACCGATAGATCCCGGCTTGCGGGCGCGGTCATCCTGACCGTGAGTACTCTGACCTACACCACCGAAACCATGGCGCTTCATAACGCCCTGGAATCCCTTACCTTTTGATGTGCCGACAACGTCAACGAACTCAGCTCCGTCGAAGATGTCAACTGAGATAGTGTCACCGAGGTTATACTCCTCGTCAAACTTGAACTCGGCCAAGTGGCGCTTTGGTGTTGTACCGGCCTTCTTGAATACTCCCTGCATAGGCTTGGTAGTGTTCTTCTCCTTTGCCTCGCCGAAAGCCAACTGAAGAGCCTTGTAACCGTCCTTTTCAACGGTCTTTACCTGTGTGACAACACATGGACCAGCTTCGATAACAGTGCACGGTACATTCTTACCGTCGGCACTGAAAACGGATGTCATTCCGATTTTTCTTCCAATTAATCCTGGCATTTCAATTTAAATTAAAATTAGACTATACTTTGATTTCTACTTCAACACCGCTCGGAAGCTCAAGCTTCATCAGTGCGTCAACAGTCTTGGCTGTTGAGCTGTAGATGTCAATCAGACGCTTGTAGTCTGAAAGCTGGAACTGCTCACGTGCCTTCTTGTTGACGAAGGTTGAACGGTTAACTGTGTAGATACGCTTGTGTGTTGGCAATGGAATAGGACCGCTGATGATTGCTCCTGTTGCCTTTACTGCCTTCACAATCTTTTCTGCTGACTTGTCAACGAGTGTGTGGTCGTATGACTTCAGCTTAATTCTGATTTTCTGACTCATTTGTTTTATTAATAATATGATAATTGTTAATATATAGGAGGAAGTGGTACGTCGCTTAAGAGTCATTCGCTAAGCGGCGCCACACTCCTCTCGAATATTCTTTAAACCAGATCGGCGCGACCCTTAACTTCCTCGAGCACTGCCTTGGCAATAGTGCTTGAAAGAGGAGCGTGGTGGTCATACTCCATTGAACTGGTTGCACGTCCTGAAGTGATTGTACGGAGAGCGGTTACATAACCGAACATCTCTGACAGAGGAACCTGTGCCTTTACGACACGGGCACCGCTACGAGCTTCCTCCATACCCTCTACCTGTCCACGACGCTTGTTGAGGTCACCGATTACATCACCCATGTTCTCTTCCGGAGTGATAACCTCAAGCTTCATGATAGGCTCCATAAGTACAGGACCTGCCTTAACACATGCGTTCTTATAAGCATTCAGCGCTGCAAGCTCAAATGACAACTGGTCAGAGTCAACCGGGTGGAATGAACCATCGATGAGAGTGACCTTCAGGCTGTCCATTGGATAACCACCGAGGATACCGTTCTTCATGGCATTCTCGAAGCCCTTTTGGACAGAAGGAATGAATTCCTTGGGCACGTTACCACCCTTAACCTCGTTGATGAACTGCAGGCCGCCTTCCTTGTAATCCTCGTCAACGGGACCTACATTAACAATAATGTCAGCAAACTTACCACGACCACCGGACTGCTTCTTATAAACCTCGCGGAGATTTACAGTCTTTGTAATGGCCTCCTTGTAGTTAACCTGTGGCTTACCTTGGTTACATTCAACCTTAAACTCGCGCTTCAGACGGTCTATAATGATATCGAGGTGAAGCTCACCCATACCAGAGATAATTGTCTGACCACTCTGCTCGTCGGTGCGAACTGTAAATGTCGGGTCCTCCTCAGCGAGCTTGGCAAGACCATTGTCAAGTTTGGCGATGTCAGCCTGGCTCTTAGGCTCAACTGCGATAGAAATCACAGTGTCAGGGAATGACATTGACTCGAGAACTATTGGATGACCTTCGTCGCAAAGTGTATCACCGGTACGAATATCCTTGAAACCTACACCTGCACCGATATCACCGGCATCGATAGACTCCATTGGAATTTCCTTGTTAGAGTTCATCTGGAACAGACGGCTGATACG
>JBJEAV010000136.1:0-3221 GCA_051869395.1 Prevotella sp. | reverse complement strand
CCCGAATGTTGCAAGGCTACGAGGAAGTCTCCCGCCGTCTTGGCACGTCAGTAGCCCCCGATAATGCCGCCCGACTCATAGTCAAGGCACTTGGAGGCAGAAAGTGAACCTATTTATTTGAACACAAAGACACAAAGAAACGAAGGTTTTATTTCGATACAAAGACAACAAGCGACTTAAAAGTCGCCACAAAGGCTTGCAGTGGGAAAACTTTGTGGACTTTGTAAGCAGCTTTGCTGCTCATTGTATCTTCCAACAGCGAAAAATGCTTTGTTTCTTCGTGTCTTTGTGTTTAAAATTATACCTGCTGAATAGTTACAACCAAATGGCATCTTTTATAAAAAAGGTGAAAATGTTTGGTCGTATGTTTATTATTTCGTATCTTTGCAAGCGTTATTCGTAATATTGTGATACATAACATTTGTGAGATATGGAAAAGAAGCAACTGAAGCGACTGCCCGTGGGCATACAGACCTTTGAGAAAATCAGAGAGAACGATATGCTTTATATCGACAAGACTGAGTATATCTGGAACATGATACACCTCAGCAACTACATCTTCCTGAGCCGCCCGAGGCGGTTCGGCAAGTCGTTGCTTGTTTCTACGCTACAGGCATATTACGAGGGAAGAAAGGATTTGTTCAAGGGACTATTCATCGAAACCGTGGAGAAGGACTGGACGGAATATCCCGTGCTGCGCATCAGCATGGCATCGGGCAAGCACATGGAGAAGGATCAGCTTGAACGTTATCTTGGCAATCGCCTTGCGGAATATGAGGGTAAATATGGCATCACTAATCCTGCCACTGACAATAATGACCGCTTCACGGCATTGATTCAGGCTGCATACCAAAAGACTGGCAAGAAAGTTGTTATCCTCATTGACGAATATGATGCCCCGCTGCTTGACGTGGTGCATGAGAAGGAGACATTGCCAGTGCTCCGCAATGTTATGCGCAACTTCTATTCTCCTCTGAAAGACTGTGACCCATATCTCCAGTTTGTCTTCCTCACCGGTATTACTAAATTTTCGCAGCTCAGCATCTTCAGCGAGCTTAACAATCTGAAGAACATATCCATGCGCACCGACTATGCCGGAGTGTGCGGCATAACCAAGGAGGAAATGCTGACGCAGATGACCGACTATCTCGATGACTTCGCCGAGGCTCAGCAGACTACACGCGAGGGAGCTATCGCAGGATTGAGACAACAATATGACGGCTATCATTTCACATGGCCTTCGCCTGACATATTCAATCCCTTCAGCCTTCTTAATGCCTTGCAGGATGGAGACTACACCAACTACTGGTTTGGTTCGGGTACTCCGACTTATCTTATAGAGATGCTGCGCAAGTATAATGTCGTGCCGTCGAAAATAGGAGGCGCAAGTGTGCTGGCATCAGCATTTGATGCCCCTACAGAGAACATGAAGAGTATAATCCCATTGCTTTATCAGAGCGGTTACGTCACCATTAAGGACTACGACCGTGCGACAAAGCTATACACACTCGACATCCCGAACACTGAAATACGTGTAGGGCTGATGGACAGCCTCTTGCCAAATTATGTACATGAATATTATGATGAAGGTGGCACAACTATAGGCTTTATGTATGCAGCCTTGCTTCATGAGAACCTCGACGAGATGTTCCGTCTTCTTCAGTCTTATCTCCTCACTGTGCCTTATTGCGACAATGCCAACTCCGAGGGTCATTACCAGCAGCTGCTCTACGTAATCTTCTCGCTCTTCGGCAGATACGTGGATGTTGAGGTTCACACTCCCACGGGACGTGTGGATATAGTGATGAAGACCGCCAAGGCTCTATATCTCTTCGAGCTTAAATTGAACAAGTCCGCCCAGACAGCCATCAATCAGATAGACCTGAAGGATTATTCCTCGAAGTTTGCCCTCTCAGGTCTGCCCATAGTAAAGGTTGGCATCAACTTCGACCCCGAGCGACGCACAATAGGCGACTGGAAGGTAGTGACTAAGGGGGAGAGTTGAAGCAACATTTTTGTAATATTATCGTATTAAAGTCTTAATCTTTTTGTTGCCTTGTTGTAACCAAATACCCGTACCTTTGCACCCGAAAAACAAAGATATGAGATTTATGGATACAACAATTGATTTGAGATGCGCCAAGCGCAACATGCTGATTATCATACTCGTGATAGCAGCTTCATTATTAGTGAACATTACTGCGAACGCCCAAAATTCAGAACAGTGGAAGACACTCAAGGGCGACGTTAACCTCTTCATCGCCAACGACCTCGGACGTAATGGCTACTATCAGCAAAAACCCGTGGCGGAGCTTATGGGAGAGATGGCAGGTGCCATCGGACCGGATGCTATCGTGGCAGCAGGAGATGTACACCACTTCGAAGGTGTGGCATCAACACAAGACCCTCTCTGGATGACTAACTATGAGCTTATCTACACTCATCCCGAACTTATGATGACATGGCTGCCTCTTTTCGGCAACCACGAATACCGCGGCTCAACCCAAGCGGTGCTCGACTACAGGAACATCTCCCGCAGATGGGAAATGGAGGGACATTATTATACTAAGGTATATGACGACAACGGGGTGAGCGTGAGATTAGTGCTCATCGACACCACACCGCTCATCGACCGCTATCATCACAGTTCCACCTATCCCGATGTGGATTCGCAAGACGTTGACGCACAGCTGAAATGGATTGACAAGACACTGGACGAGGCTAAGGAGGACTGGGTGATTGTAGTAGGACATCATCCCATGTATGCCGAGACCAAGAAGGACATCATCGAACAGGAGGACATGCAGCGCCGACTGCTCCCGATACTCCAGCGATACAAGTCGAAGGTGGCGATGTATGTATGCGGACATATCCACAACTTCCAGCATATCCGCCGCGGCAACGACGGCATCGACTATGTGGTTAACACTTCGGGAAGTCTCGCACGCAAGGTGAATCCTACCGAAGGCACAGTCTTCTGTTCGCCGTCCGAAGGCTTCTCCGTTGTCAGTGTATCGAAAAATCAGCTTAACCTCTTTATGATTGACAATGTCGGAAATGTTATTCATAAGATTAATAGATTGAAAAACTAAAGAGTTCAAGTTTCAGAAGTAATATATCTGTCTGTATATCAGAATGCCCGCATGCAATTGTTTATGGACTTTCAATGCGCAGCCTCTGGGAGCGTGGGCGTCTCGCCCGCGGCCTGCGTAGAGAGTAAT
>JBJEAV010000135.1:0-14769 GCA_051869395.1 Prevotella sp. | reverse complement strand
TTGAGCACTTTTTTCTCAAAATCACTCAAAATACTTGGAAAATCACTCAAAATACCCGGAAAATCATCCAAAATACCCGGGAATGTTATCTCAATCGCAGCGCATCGCCAACTTTTATCTGATAATCCGGCTTGAGCTTGTTCATCTTATACAGATACTTCAGACGGATGTTATACAGTTGCGCTATGCTGTACATCGACTCACCCTTGCGCACGTAGTGAAGCCGGCCCTTGTAGCTCTTCGGGGCGCGCTTTGCCTTTTTCTTCAGATAGATGATTTCGCCCGTGACGAGTTCGTCGCGCTTGTCGCGCTCGTTGTACTTTGCGAGTTTCTTGTATGAGATGCCAAGCTCCTTGGAGAGACTTTGGAATGTGTCACCCTTGCGTACCTTTATATAATAGTTGCCGTTGAAGGTGTGAATGGCATGAAGGTTGTTGTCGGTGGCGTTGTCACGGCTGTGTCTGACGAAGAACTTGTCGTAGTCCTTGGCAGTGTCATACCTGTCGAGCTTGTATAGCTGGATGATTTCAATCAGCTTGTCGGCATATTTTGGGTTGGTGGCATATCCGGCAGCCTTCAGTCCCCTCGCCCACCCCCTGTAGTCGGTGGTCTTGAGGTTGAACAGGCTGCGGTATCTCTGGCTGTTGACGAGAAAGCGGGAGTGGTCCTCATAGCTCTCGTAGGCATTGTCGTATGCACGGAAGCACTCGCCCTTGGCATCGTCGTCGTGATATGTCTTGCGACCGGTCCATCCGTGACACTTGATGCCGAAGTGGTTGTTGCCCTTGCGGGTCAGCTCGCTCCTGCCCGCCCCCGACTCAAACACTCCCTGGGCGAGGGTGATGCTTGCCGGAATGCGGTATTTGAGCATCTGCTCGATGGCTATATCCTTATATTGGTCGATATACTGCTGATAGGCAGAGTTCCATTTCATCTGTGCCGACACTGCCATCGGCAATAATAATAATATCGTAAAAACCTTTGTTATTTTACTCATCTTTTTCTTAAATAAACTTATTCGGGGTGCAAAAATACTGAAAAGATTTCATCTGTGCCAATTTTTTTATTATTTTTGCAAGAAAATTAGGATTATTATGGAAGCTAAGAACATTAACACCATTATTTGCGTGGCAAACATGGAGGAACTCGACGAAAAAGACCGCCAACTGGTGGAGGCAAGCATTGAGGCTACCAAGAGTTCGTATGCCCCGTATTCACACTTCAACGTGGGTGCCGCCGTAAGGCTTGACAACGGTGTAGTCATCCCCGGATGCAACCAGGAAAACGCTGCCTTCGGCGTGACGATATGCGCCGAGCGGACAGCCCTGTTTACCGCCGGGGCGCAATATCCCGATGCCAAGGTTGAGGCTATTGCCATTGCGGCGAGAAATGCCGAAGGACTGCTGGACGAACCAGTGTCGCCCTGCGGAACTTGCCGTCAGGCCATGGTGGAAACGGAGAAAAGAAGCGGCAACAAACTCCACATCCTCTTATACGGCAGAAAACACGTCTATATCATAGAAGGCATAGGCGCACTGCTCCCGCTCACCTTCTCCGACGAGCAGCTTTAGGCTGAGGGTCGTCGGCGGATTCCTGCTGGAGGGTTGCCTCAAAGCATCCGATGGATGGCGTTGAGGCTGAACGGCTGTTGCCGTCCCTGTCCACGGGCACTTTTTCCATGGGCATGGCCTTGCCGATGGCTGTGGAGAGCGAGTCGAGACGGAAGTCATACACGAAATTGTCGGTGTCGAGCAACCTGAAGTGCATCTCGCCGTTGACACTGTCCTTGGGCGTCTCAAGAACGGAAGAGGGGAATTTCTCGGCTACGATGACTGTATCCTCGATAACGGTGCGCACAATGCAATGGTCGAAGAGGAAGTCAAGACTGTCGGTGAGGAACACGTCTTCGTTATATCCCGTGATGAGCGAGTTGGCGAACGAAGCCCGTGAGTTGACAAGCTGCACCGCCCATCCCCTGTTGGCGTCAAAGGGATAGAACTGCGCGAATGTGCTGTAGGTGATGTCCGCCCGTGAGTTGTCGAGCAAAAGACAGTCGCCCATGGTGTTGCTAATCAATGTGTTTGTGATAGAAACATTGCTATGATGCGCTGCCATGCCATATCCGCTGCAATTATGTATGGAGACATTCTCAAGGCTGAGTCTCGGGGTGTCGCCTATCTCGGCGGAGTCACAGATGATGGCATCCGTGGCACTGTGGAGGTCGAGATACTTGAGGGAGTTGCCCTTGGATGAGCCATTGAAACGGATGCCACGCCACTGTCCGCTCACCCTGTCGTAGGGCAGGTTGGCAAACATCCAGTCGAGGCGGTCGCCCCTGAGAACGACATCCTGCCCCGGCTGTCCCGCTATGTTCAGACGTCCATATACATCTATACCGGCCGTGCTGCTGAAATACATCACCGTGGGAGGAAGGATGGTGAGCGTGGCGGCGGAATCCACACGTATGCCCTTGCGCACCACAACGGGTTTGGACGAGGAGAGCGTCATGTTCTCCCTGACATTAAGCGAGTCGTAGAGCACGGCGTCCCAGCTCCAAGCCCTGAGGTTGACTTTCTGTTCGACACCGCTTTCGAGCATGAACAGGAGATTGTCCTCAACAAGTTGGGGAGACTCGCTGCCGTTGATCTGCGATGTCAACTCAACGAAGACACGTATGCTGTCTCCCTTTCTCACCTCGATGTCCTGAGCCTGGCTGCCCGTGGAGTTGTCGAGATATATGCCATCCACATTCACCCGGAATCCCGTCTGGTTGCCACGTTCGAGTCTTGTCTGCCCAATACGTATTCCGTCGGAGGATTTGTTGTGAATCCAGAATCCGTATGTGCGTGTGGGCACAGTACTGAATATGGTGTCGAGCGACAAGGTGTCGCAACCTAAGGACAAAAGATTAGAGCGGCTCGTGGAAAACGAGTCGTCATCAGAGCACGAAACTAATATCGTGACAGCTGACATAAGTATATAAAAAAGCCGTTTCATCTATAAGACAAAACGGCTTTTATCATTTTTTATTGTGCGAAACAGAACATTTATTTCTTGAAATAACGCTCATAGAGTCCCATGAAGCCTGCGCAGTGGCGTGCTTCGTCCTTAGCCATCTCGTGAACAGTGTCGTGAGTAGCGTCCATACCGGCAGCCTTTGCGTTCTTGGCGATGCGGAACTTGTCCTCGCAGGCACCCTTCTCAGCTGCGATGCGAGCCTCGAGGTTAGCCTTGGTGTCCTTCAGCACGTCGCCCAGCAACTCGGCGAACTTGGAAGCGTGCTCAGCTTCCTCGAAAGCGTAGCGCTTGTAAGCCTCGGCAATTTCGGGATAACCCTCGCGGTCAGCCTGACGGCTCATTGCGAGATACATACCAACCTCAGTGCACTCACCGTTGAAGTGAGCCTCGAGGTCCTTGATCATCTCCTCGTTGGCACCCTCGTTGCGGGCTGCACCAAGCACGTGCATAGTAGCGAAATTAGCTGCGCCATCCTCTACGAGTTCTGTGAACTTAGAAGCAGGAGCCTTACACAATGGGCACTTCTCAGGTGCTGCCTCGCCCTCATATATGTATCCACATACGGAGCAGATAAACTTTTTCTTCATAATAGTGTCGTTTTTTAAAATGTTGTTATAAATAGAGTAAATTATTATTTTTTGCCTAAAATGCGTTGCAAAGATACATAAAATCGAAAGAATATGCAAGCATTTTCACATTATTTAGCCGAATTATCGTTTCTTTACGGGGACTGTGTCGCCAGTGAGGCACAAATGTGACTTGATTTGGGGTATTTTCTCGCCCACTGCCTTTATCAGCAGCCGTGCCACGGTGTTGGCGCCATATATATTATAATGTGTGTTGTCCCACTTGCCGTTGGGCATTGACGGATGCTCGCCTGGGGCGAATATCATGTGCAGTTTCTTGGATGCCTCGCGTCCCAGTCCCTGTTCGAGTTCGTGGGTGATGGCATTGGCGTCCACAAACACCACGCCCATCTCCTTGGCAACGTTTGCCGGGGCGATGCGATAGTCGCCGTGGGTGTCATAGAGGGTGTCGCCTTCGATAACATTATTTCCCGACTTGGCGTCGAGGTTGCGCAGTTTCTCGTCGTCGTCGTTCTTCTGCGCCTTCACTGCGAAGTTGCGTCTCACCACGGCATTGAACAACACGGGGATTCCGCCTTTTTCGCGGGTCTCGTTGACAAACTTGCGCAGGTTGTCGTCGAAGGTGGAGCCGGGATCGGTATGGCGGTTGGGCTGCGGCTTCTCGTCGTTGTGTCCGAACTGGATGAAGACATAGTCGCCGGGCTTTACCTTTGCGAGCACCTTGTCCCAACGTCCCTCGTCGATGAAGCTCTTCGAGGAGCGTCCGTTGACGGCATGGTTATCCACCACAACGCCATCGTCGAAATACTGCTGGAGCACCATGCCCCAGCCGCGTTCCTGCTTGCCGCCGGTGGTGTCCTTGTTAGCCATTGTCGAGTCGCCAATCATGAACACGGTGAACTTCGGTTCATTCGTGAACGACATACTCAGCATAAGAAGGGCGAAAACGCCCAAGAATATTTTTTTCATTGTTTTAATATAGATTATTGTTTTAACATAGATTATTGTGGGCACGGAAATCCACGGCTTTTTCAAAGACACGGCTATGCCGCCCATTTATACATACCACGGCACTTCGTGGTTACGGCTTGCTTAAGCAAATTCACTGCTTAGTTTGCTTTATAGGCAGGCCGCGGGCGAGACGCCCACGCTCCCAGAGGCATCCGCATCCCAGTGCTAACAGAGCAGTGTCTATACTTTAGTATAGCATTGAGCTAATTAAGCCCACATCCATCGCGCAGCCCAGCCGTGCCTTTTTTAAAAAGCTGTGTAAATCCGTGCCAAAGAAATATTTCCTAATTCTTCAAGATTTTCACCATTTCATCGGCATTCACCAACTGTTGCTCGCCGGTGGTCATGTTCTTGAGAGTGACCTTGCCCTCGGCAATCTCGTTCTCTCCGGCAATGGCAACAAACTGTATGGCCTTGGCATTGGCATAGCTCATCTGCTTCTTCATCTTGGCTGAATCGGGATAAATCTCCGTGCGGATTCCAGCCTCGCGCGCCTTTGCCACGAGAGGCAGACAATAAGCCGTCTCCTTGGCTCCGAAATTGACAAACAGGAGTTGGGTGCTCGTCACTGCCTCCTTGGGATAGAGGTCGAGGGCGTTGAGCACGTCATAGATACGGTCGGCACCGAAGCTGATGCCCACACCGCTGATGCCGGGCATACCGAAGATACCGGTGAGGTTGTCGTAGCGTCCGCCTCCGGTGATGCTTCCCATCGGGGTGTCGAGAGCCTTCACCTCGAAGATGGCACCGGTGTAGTAGTTCAGACCGCGTGCCAAGGTGAGGTCGAGCTGCATCTCGTTCTTCAGTCCCACCGTTTTCAGTGTGTCGAGAATGAAGGCAGTCTCCTCCACTCCCTTGAGTCCTGTCTCGCTATCCTTCAACACCTCGCGTATGACGTTGAGTTTCTGGTCGTTGTCACCGCTAAGCTGAATGATAGGTTGAAGTTTCTCTATTGCGGATTCGCTGATTCCATCGCCACGCAGTTCCTCGTTGACATTCTCCAGTCCTATCTTGTCCAATTTGTCGATAGCAACGGTGATATCGACGATTTTGTCCGCTTCGCCGATTACCTCGGCAATGCCGGTGAGAATCTTGCGGTTGTTGATCTTTATCTGCACATTCACTCCGAGGCGGGTGAAGACAGTGTCGATAATCTGCATCAGTTCCACCTCGTTGAGCAGTGAGTCGCTGCCCACCACGTCGGCGTCACACTGATAGAACTCGCGGTAGCGTCCGCGCTGAGGGCGGTCGGCACGCCATACTGGCTGGATCTGATAGCGCTTGAACGGCAACTGCAGCTCGTCGCGGTGCATCACCACATATCTGGCGAAAGGCACGGTGAGGTCATATCGCAGTCCCTTCTCGCATATTCTTGCGGCGAGTCGCAACGGGTTGCCGTCCTTCAGTTCCTCGTCGCTCACCTTGCTGAGGAAGTCGCCACTGTTGAGCACCTTGAAGAGCAGTTTGTCGCCCTCCTCGCCATACTTTCCCATCAGTGTCTGCAGGGTTTCCATGGCAGGTGTCTCAATCTGCTGGAAACCATAGAGCGCATACACCGAGCGTATGGTGTCGAAGATATAGTTACGCTTGGCCATCTCCTCGGGAGAGAAGTCGCGCGTACCCTTTGGAATATTCGGTTTCTGTGCCATGGCTTATTTCCTCTCGATAGTCTGTTCACGGTCGGGACCGATGGATATGATACAGATAGGAGTCTCGAGTTCTGCCTCAAGGAACTTGATATAATCGTTGAACTCCTTTGGGAACTGCTCCTCGCTTGTGAACTGTGTCATGTCGGTCTTCCATCCGGGGAGTTCCTTATATACAGGTTCAATTCCTTCTTCAATATTATACGGGAAGTAGTTGATTTCCTTGCCGTTTTGCTTGTATGCGACACAAGCCTTGATGGTGTCGAAACCGTCGAGCACGTCGCTCTTCATCATGATGAGCTTGGTTACTCCGTTCACCATTATCGAATAGCGCAGAGCCACGAGGTCAATCCATCCGCAGCGACGCTCACGTCCTGTCACTGCACCGTACTCATGTCCGAGCTGGCGGATGGTGGCACCCGTCTCGTCGAACAGTTCTGTCGGGAACGGACCTGCTCCCACGCGTGTGCAGTATGCCTTCATGATACCATACACCTCGCCGATGCGGTTGGGACCGATGCCAAGACCGGTGCAAGCTCCGGCGCAGATGGTGTTGGAGGAAGTGACGAAAGGATAGCTTCCGAAGTCAACGTCGAGCATAGTGCCCTGTGCACCCTCGCAGAGGATAGACTTGCCCTCGCGCAGCAGACCGTTGATCTCATGCTCCGAGTCAACGATGTTGAATGTGCGGAGATACTCGATGCCCTCCATCCACTTCTTCTCCACCTCGGTGATGTCATACTCATAGTCCAAGGACTTGAGGATGGCCTCGTGGCGGGCCTTGCACTGTGCGTACTTTTCCTCGAAGTTCTCGAAGATGTCACCCACACGCAGTCCGTTGCGCGAGATTTTGTCGGTGTAGGTCGGACCGATACCCTTGCCGGTAGTTCCCACCTTGCTCTTGCCCTTGGCAGCCTCGTAGGCGGCGTCGAGCACACGGTGGGTAGGCATGATAAGGTGAGCCTTGCGCGAGATGTGCAGTCGCGAGCGCAACTCGTGTCCGCTCTCCTCCAGCGACTTGGCCTCGTCCATAAACAAGTCCGGGGCGAGCACCACACCATTGCCGATGATGTTCACCTTTCCGCCCTGGAAGATACCCGAGGGAATACTGCGCAGAACATATTTCTGGCCCTCGAACTCAAGAGTGTGACCAGCATTGGGACCGCCCTGGAAACGGGCAACCACATCATAACGCGGGGTCAGCACATCGACCACCTTTCCTTTTCCTTCATCGCCCCACTGCAATCCGAGCAGGACGTCAACTTTACCTTTGTTCATTTCTTTATGTTTTTTTATTCTGTTTCTTGTCTGTAACTTTCTTCTGTCGAGTCAGCTGTGCCTGGCACTTGCTGCAGATGCCATATATATACACCGCAAAATTGTCAGGTCGGAACCGCTTGAACTTCATCTGTGCGAAATCCTCCATTTCCGGCAATGCGGGTATCTCAGTCACCCTTCCGCACGCCGTGCATACCTGATGGATATGATTGCCCGTGGCATAGCAAGGCTCGTATTTTGTCTTGCCCTGTATGTTATGGCGCACAACGAGGCGCAACTGTATGAACAGTCGCAGCGTGTTGTAGAGTGTGGGCCTGCTCACGGGGAAATCCTTTTCCTTGGTGAGATAATCACCCAGTTCCTCGATGGTGAAATGCGCGCTTATTCCATATACGGCTTCCAGAACGGCATAACGCTCAGGAGTCTTGCGATGGTTGTTCATCTCAAGATAACTGTCAAGCTGCCTTTTAGCAGCATTCAATGCTTCCTTCTTTGCCTTCTCGCGCATAGAATCACCATTATTTTGATTTCACGGCACAAAATTACTAAAAATCCTGCAAATCCAATCAAATAAAGTCTAAAAAACCTCTAAATTGGCTTTTTTCATTGCAGATTTCGCCAATCTCTCGTAAACCAAGCCCAAATCGGCGAAGCGAATGACGCACGTGACGGCTGCTTTCCTCACCGCGAGCGACTCGCCGCTGATGGCAGCTATGGCCTGGTCGAGAAACTCGTTGATGCCTCTCTCGTTGGGCTCCTGACCGTTCATGAAGAGGCGTGAGAGCACATGGAATCCGCATATCTGATATATGGGTTTCGGCGATGCCATCCACTGGTATGCCTTGTCGGCGGCAAAGGGCAGGTGCTGGTAGAGATTGAACGAAGCCATCTCCGCCATTTCCACGGATGTGGTCTGTTCCATCCATATATCCACAATCTCGGGCAGCATCTCCTCGGCGGGCATGACCATAGTGGCAAGAATCTTACATTCCCTGACATTCTCTTTCCACAGTGCGATTGCGAGGTCGCGGTTCTTGCCTATCTCCTTGGCCTTTGCCTTGAGCATGGGCACCGAAGCTCCCCAGTTGACGTGATAGTCGAGTCCCTTGTCGCGCATCGACTGTGCCGCCACCCCGTTCATCATCAAGCGGAACGACCGTTTTATCTCCTTCAGCTGTTCGTTTATATCAGTCATCGCAAAGCCATTTTAATATTTTAATTCTTTAATATTTTAATTTTTTAATTCTAAACCAGCGTTGCATATTGCTGGCTATATCTCATCATCTGCTCATCATAACTTTCCGAATAGTCGAGCGTGATGTCGATAACCTCGCCCTTTGCATTATATACAGGCAACATTCGCGGATTGAGGAATCCCTTGTATGGAGCGATGTTGAGATGGCGGTATCTGTCGAGCACCTCGTTGTGAATATCCGGGTCGATGTTCACCGCGTATTTCTCCACCAACATACGTCCCGCCTCATAGTCGCCCTCGCTCTTTATGCGCTGCACTTCGGCAAGCAGTGTGGCAAACTCCCTGCGCAGTTCCTCGTAGTCGTTGATGCGCACGTAGGTCTTGCCGTCGCGCTTTTCCAGTGTGATGGCATTTCCGTTTTCCAGACACCAACGGGCAATGAGAGCGCGGTTGCGCATGTGTGCCTCTTCAATCTTATTGCCCGGGGTGATGCGCACGAGCTGCGTGAGCAATCCGTTCATAATATAGCTGTAATACTGCGACTTATAGGCATTTTCATCAGGTGTCAGTTTAAGTTCCGTCAACTTCTTGTCGGCAATGTAATACAGTCCGAAGAGGTCAGCCCTCGCCTCCTCTATCGTGTTGCCGTAAGCCTTGAGTGCGTCGGGATTAACCCCTGGCAGCAGCTGTCCGCTTCCATGTCCGAGACACTCGTGCAGGTCGGTATGCAGGTCGTCGCACACGTCGCCATACTTCCTTATCATGTCCACAGTGTCCTGGTCTATTGCAAACTCCTCCAGGAATCCGTTTCCCTTGGCAGCCTTGTTGTAGGCATCGGTGAGGTTGCCGATGGTGACGCTCTTGCTTCCGTGCTGCGCCCTTATCCAGTCGGCATTAGGCAGGTTGATGCCGATGGCAGTGGATGGATATTCGTCGCCCCCGAGCATTGCGGCGCAGATAACGTTGGCGGTGACACCCTTGACCACCGGTTTGCGGAATCGCGGGTCAACAGGCGAATGGTCTTCAAACCACTGCGCATTGTCGCTGATGGTGCGTGTGCGCTTTGTCGCCTCCATGTCGGTGTATTCCACGATACCCTCCCACGAAGCCTTCAGTCCGAGCGGGTCGCCATACACCTCGATGAAACCGTTGATAAAATCTACCCTACCCTCAAGACACTCCACCCACTTGATGCTGTATTCGTCGAATGTTCTCAGGTCTCCCGTGCGATAGTATTCCACCAATGTTGAGATGACATCCCGTTGCTTGTCGTTTTCGGCAAATTCTCGGGCCTTCTCCAGCCAATAGACGATATGTCTTATTGCATTGGCATAGAGGGCATTGGCACTATATACCTCTTCCGTCAGTTTTCCGTCGCGCTTCACCAGTCGAGAGTTGAGTCCGAACGACGGCGCGTTCTCTCCCGCCTTGTCCTTCAGGGCGTTATAGTAGTCCTCAGCCTCCTGCTGAGTGACTCCCTCATAGTAATTGCAGGCGGAAGTCATCACGAGGTCCTCGCCGTCCGCCTTGTTCACACGTTTGGGCAGATAGTCGGCATCAAAGATAATCCTGGCCAACTTGTCAGCCAGTTCATCTACGGTTTCACCGTTTTCGAGGGGCAATCGCCGTGCGTCCACCTTATTTAATATATTACGGAAGAACGACTCGGAGAATTCCGGCTTGAATTTCTCGCATCCGTAATGATGGTAAATGCCGTTGGAGAACCACACCCTCTTGAGATAAACCACGAGTTTCTGAAACTCCTCGTCGTTGCGCCCGTCCAGTGTGAGGTCGGAGACAATCGTCTCCAATGTTTTCCTGATGACAAGGTTGTAACGTCCGAACTGGTCGAATGTGATGTCCCTGCCAAAAAGCGTTGCCTTGGCGAGACAGTAAATGTATCGTTTCTGTGAAAGCGACAATTGCTCAAACCCGTTAAGACGGTATCTGAGCAATTGTATATCGGCGAAACGCTCGCCTGTGTAGCTAAAATCAGCTTCAGTCATCAAGTTGAGTAATTATTTTGTGGATTTCTTCTTTGCGAGAGCGGGATGCTGCTTAAGATGCTGCAGGCGGTACTCTCTTGGTGTCATGTTCATGAGCTTGTAGAATGAAGCATAGAACGACTGGCGGTTGGCGAAACCTACCATATCGCTCACCTCCTCCATCTTCAGGTCCTGGTATCTCTTGTCAACGAGTATCGTCATAGCCTCCTCGATGCGGAACTTATTGACGAACGACGTGTAGTTCATGTGGAATCTCACATTCACAACGGCAGAGATATAGCGAGTGTTAGTACCCAAGTCCTCCGCCAGCTTCTTGGCTGAGTAGTCCTTGTCCTTGTACTTCTTCTGCATAACGATGATATTAAGGATTTTCTCCTTCATCTCGTCCATCAACTTGGGGCTAACCAGCGTGCGGTATGCAGCCTCCTTTTCTTTCTTCTCTGTAATGTTATACTTTGCCATAACTCTCGATTTTATTTGGTTGTATTTATTTTTAAGTGCAAAAATACAGTTTTTTTTCCAACTTTCCTAATTTTCGTTCGTTTTTTTTCTAAAAAAATCATAACTTTGCACCAAATTAAGGAATTATGGACATAAAAGAGGCTTTAAAACGATATTTTGGATACAAAAGCTTCCGTAAGAATCAGGAAGAAATCATAACAACGGCTATGGGCGGAAGGGACACATTGGTGCTCATGCCCACGGGCGGAGGAAAGAGTTTGTGCTATCAGATACCTGCCATCGTCATGGACGGCACGTGCGTGGTGGTGTCGCCGCTCATCAGCCTGATGAAGGACCAGGTGGAGGCACTCAGGGCTAACGGCATACCCGCGGAGGCACTCAACAGCACCAACGACTTCAATGCCGAGACCGTGATACGCCGCCGATGCCTTGCGGGAGACATCAAGCTGCTGTATATATCACCCGAGCGACTGCTGGTGGAGATACCTTATTTATTAAAGAGCATGAGGATATCTCTCTTCGCCATCGACGAGGCGCATTGCATCAGTCAGTGGGGGCATGACTTCCGTCCCGAATACACCCAGCTGACCGCCATCCGCGAGGAGTTCCCCACGGTGCCCATCATGGCCCTCACCGCCACTGCCGACAAGATCACCCGCAGCGACATACTCAGCCAACTGTCTCTGAGAGAGCCTGTAGAGTTTGTGTCCAGTTTCGACCGTCCCAACCTCAGCCTCACCGTCAAGCGCAACTACACCACCAAGGAGAAGCTCAACTTCATACTGAATTTCGTCAAGGCCCGCCCGCTTGACGCGGGGATAGTGTATTGCCTGAGCAGGAAGAACACCGAGAAGGTGGCGCAGTTCCTGCGCGACAACTTCGTCAACGCCACGATATACCATGCCGGACTCACTCCCGAGCAGCGCGACGTGGCTCAGGAGAATTTCAAGCAGGACAATGTGCAGGTGGTGTGCGCCACGGTGGCTTTCGGTATGGGTATCGACAAGAGCAATGTGCGATGGGTGATACATTACAATATGCCCAAGAGCATCGAGAACTATTATCAGGAGATAGGACGTGCGGGCAGGGACGGCGCAGCGGCAGACACGGTGCTTTTCTATTCCCTCGCCGACATCATCCAGCTCTCGCAATTCAGTAAAGAAAGCGGTCAGAAGGAAATCAACGACGACAAACTCAAGCGTATGCAGGAATATGCCGAGTCAAACGTGTGCAGACGAAGGATTCTGCTCAACTATTTCAGCGAGAATTTTGACCATGACTGCGGCAACTGCGACGTATGCGAAAACCCTCCTAAAAAGTTTGACGGAACACGCTATATACAGATGGCACTGAGTGCCGCAAAGCGCACGCAGGAGAAAGCCCGCATCTCCACCATCATTGAAATACTCAAAGGCATGAAGTCGCCCTCAGTGACCAACAACAATTATCACCTTCTGCCCACCTTTGGCGTGGGCAAGGACATCAGCACGCGCGACTGGCAGGACTACATAATGCAGATGCTCCAGATGGGGTTCATCGAGATTATATATAACGAGGGCAACCGTGTGGCGGTAACCCCGAGCGGCTCTGACGTGCTCTTCGGACGAAAGACCGCCCAACTGTGTATCATCGACCGCGATGCCGACGCCCGTCCCACGAAGAAAAAGCGCATACAGCTCGTCATACCCCAGTTCAGCACTCCCGCGTCAGCCGGCGAGCAATCCTACATCGAGGACAAGAACCTGTTTGAGGCTCTTCGCAAGTTGCGCCGCCAGTGTGCCGACGAAGAGGGTTTCCCGGCATATATAGTATTCAGCGACAAGGTGTTGCACAGTCTTGCCTCGATAAAGCCGCGCACGTTGGATGCCTTCTCTGACATTCCCGGCATAGGCGAGCACAAAACGCAGAAGTACGGTCCGCGTTTTGTGAAGCTAATCAGGAAGTATTGAGTTAAGGAAGTTAAAGAAGTTAAGGAAGTTAAAGAATAACTATTCAGCTGGTATAATTTTAAACACAAAGACACGAAGAAACAAAGATTTTTCGCTTACGGAAGATACAATGAGCAGCAAAGCTGCTTACAAAGTCCACAAAGTTTCCCACTGCAAGCCTTTGTGGCGACTTTCCAAGTCGCTTGTTATCTTTGTATCTAAATAAAACCTTCGTTTCTTTGTGTCTTTGTGTTCTACGGCGAAAAATCAGTTGAGATAAATCGTCCTGTCGTCAATTCCGGCAGCCCTCAGCGCCATCTTGCGCTCGGTGCATGTGCCGCAGGTGCCGCAGTGCGCGTTTCCACCCTTGTAGCACGACCAGGTCTCACTGTAGTCAATGCCGAGCGCCTTGCCTTTCTTGGCAATGTCGGTTTTGGAGATGTTCGTATATGGGGCTATGATTTTCAGCTTGTTGTATGTGCCCGCCTCCGTAGCCTTCGACATATAGTCCACGAACGCCGGTGTGCAGTCGGGATAGATGGCATGGTCTCCCGCATGGTTGGCTATATACACGGCGTTGAGTCCGTGTGATTCGGCAAATCCCGCTGCAATGGATAGCATGATACCGTTGCGGAATGGCACCACGGTGGATTTCATGTTTTCCTCGTTGTACTTTCCGTCGGGCACAGCGGCAGCCCCCTCAAGCAGCGAACTCTTGAAGTGCTTGTGCATAAATCCGAGGTGTATGGTGTAATGCTTGATTTTCAGTCGTCTGCAGTGAAGTTTGGCAAATGGTATTTCCCTCATGTTATGGTTGCTGCCATAGTCGAAGGAAATGGCCACTTTTATTTTGTCCTGAAAGTCATAGAGCATCGTGATACTATCCATACCACCACTCAATACAATCAGTCCGTTTTTCATTTTGCCGCAATCATTTCAATTTCCACCAATGCTCCCTTAGGCAGGTCTCTCACCGCAAACGCCGAGCGTGCGGGGAAAGGCTCGCTGAAGAAAGACGCGTAAACCTCGTTCATGGCTGCAAAATCGGCAATATCGGCAAGCAGGACTGTGGTCTTCACCACGTTGGCAAGCGAGCATCCCGCCTCCTGGAGTATTGCTTGGGCATTAAGTATCGACTGACGTGTCTGTTCCTTTATTCCTCCCTCGGGAAAAGCGCCCGTGGCAGGGTCAATTGGCAACTGTCCTGAGGCAAAAACCATACCCCCGGCTTCGATGGCCTGGCTATATGGTCCGATAGCGGCAGGCGCCTTAGATGTACTGATTGCTTTCATTATTATATCTTTGTTAAATTTATATTTCAGCGCAAAGTTACGCCTTTTTTGCGACTTAAGCAAAAATGTAGTGTATATTTAAGCTATTTTCTATTAATTTTAGGCATTTTGATTACGTAGGCGCAAAAAATATATAAAATATGTGGCAAATCTTTGTGTAATTCAGCAAAAATGACTAACTTTGCTCTCGCAAACAGATTGTATGAATACACTTACATATTTAAATATTTAAATAAAAGAGTTATGACAATTGAAAATTTCAATTTTGCCGGTAAGAAGGCAATTGTACGCGTGGACTTCAATGTGCCACTCAACGAGAATGGTATTGTAACCGACGAGACCCGTA
>JBJEAV010000134.1:0-14837 GCA_051869395.1 Prevotella sp. | reverse complement strand
CGCTATAGCTGTGTGACTCGTAGCCGGAGGTTCGGCAAGTCGATGGCTGCAAAGACGCTGTGTGCCTATTACGACAAGTCGTGCGACTCGCGCGAGCTGTTTCGTGGATTGAAAGCAGAGCAAGACAGTACATTTGAAACATATCTTAACAAGTATTATGTGATATGTGTCGATATTACCGACTTCACTACAAGATTCAGAAACGAGAAGGAAATAGTGAAGATTATGCAGCAGGAAATCATAGATGATATAATGAAAACTTTTCCTCATGTCGAAGTTAATGAGAGAGATGACCTGATGGAAATTCTCTACCGCTTCAGCGAAAGCACGGGTGAGCGATTCGTGATGATAATCGACGAATGGGATGCCATCCTGAGGGAGATGGGCACTGACGACTACATCGTCACGTCGTACGTCGATTGGCTGCGCAGATTATTCAAGGGATTGAATTCAAACGTTGTCTTTTCCGGTGCCTATCTTACAGGCATACTTCCTATCAAGAGATACAATACAGAGTCGGCTTTAAACAACTTTAATGAGTATTCGGTTATTGACCCGGCTTTTCTTGCTCCTTGCTTTGGATTTACAAAGGATGAAGTCCAGTTATTAGCTGAGCAACACAATGTATCCGTGGAAGACCTAAAGATGTGGTATGACGGATATAACATCGGCAGGGAGAAGTCCATTTATAATCCATATTCCGTGATGAAAGCCATCCAGCGTGGTGAGTGCAGGAGCTATTGGACAACTACCGGGGCTTACGATTCCATAAATACTTATATCCAGATGAATTTTGATGGATTGAAGGATGACATAATAAGGATGTTGACAGGTGAGCATGTGCAAGTCAATACTTCAAAGTTCCAGAATGACATGCATATTGTGCGCAGTAAGAACGATGCTTTGACCGTGATGATTCATCTTGGGTACTTATCATATAATCATGATTGTAAGGAGTGCTACATTCCAAACAAGGAGGTTGCGGAAGAATTTCTGAATGCAGTGGAAGACACTACCTGGACACGGCTCGTGGAAGCGATTACTGCATCGCAGAACCTTCTCGCCTTCACCATCTCCGGAAATGAGCAAGCCGTGGCCAAAGCCATCGACCTCGCCCATGACGAGAATACGAGCATCCTCTCCTATAACGATGAGAACTCGCTTGCCTGTGTGCTTTCCATTGCATATATATGGGCGAAGAATGAATATGTGATTCACCGTGAGTATGCTACTGGCAAGGGATATGCCGACCTTGTGATGATTCCCCGTCGCAATGTCTCAAAGCCTGCACTCGTCATCGAGCTGAAATACAACCAATCCACAGACACTGCCATCAGCCAAATCAAGCAGAAGAACTATCCTGCCAAGTTGGCTGACTATACAGGGGACATACTTCTCGTGGGGATAAACTACGACAAGGAGTCGAAGCAGCATACATGTAAAATAGAAAGTGTAAACTGTTTTTAGCTGCTTCTTACATATCAGAATTTCTTGCCGAATACTATGCTGGTGAATGTCATCCACAGTATCTTCATGTCGAAGAGCAGGGAGTTGTGGTCGAGATAGTAGAGGTCGAGGTCCAGGCGGCGCAGCATCTTCTCCATGGTGTCGGTATAGCCGTTGTATAATGTGGCGTAGGAAGTTACGCCCGGTCTTATTTGGTACAGCTTGACGTAGTCGGGATTATGCTCCATTATCTGGTCAATGTAGAACTTGCGCTCGGGGCGAGGACCTATGAACGACATGTCGCCCTTGAGCACGTTCCATAGCTGGGGGAGTTCGTCAAGATGATGCTCTCTGAGGAATTTTCCCGCCTTTGTAAGACGGTCATCGCTCTCTTGGCAAAAAAGTGCCGGTCCGTCCTTCTCGGCATCTGTCCTCATACTGCGAAACTTATAGATATAGAACGGTTTGCCATGGAGACCTATTCTCTCTTGGCTAAAGATCGCAGGTCCGCCGTCCTCTTTTTTGATAATAATGTAGCAATATAAAAAAAGAGGTGAGAATACGACAAGTGTGATTGCCGATATGATGACGTCAACAGTTCTTTTTGTTATTCTTTGTATAATATTCATAATATTTTGAGAATCTTTTATATATATAACTCAGATATTATGGATTTATTGTGTGTATCCTAAAGTTTTTTCACTTTTGTGAATAAAAGTCTTATTTATTCTTCCCTCCGAGCACTCCTGATTTAGCCACAGTCACTTGCACTCCGAAGTTGTTGCCTGTCTGCTTTCCGCGGTCTAATGCCATGGCTGCGGTGATGTTCCAATGCTTGGGGAGATTGCACGACACTTCTCCCATACAGTAGAAACCGTGCTTGGGGTCAGGGTAGGGCCGCTTGTATGTGCCATAGCTTTTCTGCCATGTTGACAGGAGGCGGTAGCTGAGGTTTTTGGCGGGTTGTCCTGATATGCCAATGTGATAAGCCACGAAGCGGTTGTTCTTGAACTCTATTATTCCGTCGTCGTTGTATATTGGTGACGTGTATAGAGGGTTGCCCATTGCCTGCCCCCAGTGTTGCCAACCTGTATAGAGATGGTGGTTGTAATAGTTGTCAATGCCGCCGATGTGGTCGGGCATTTGCTGTGTGTGGTCATGATAAATCGGACCGCTTTGGTATTTCGTATAGATGTATTCTGCCACGATATTGTTGATGAGGCTGAAGTCCTTCAGCTTTAGCTCCAAGCCCAACATGATGTCTTTCAGCTGGTACATTAGGAAGCGGCTGTCTTTCTTCTCGTCCCATTCCGAGCCCTCGCCATATCCGTCGTAGTCGAGAAAGAACATCGACGAGTGGTCCTCGAAGTAGTGGTCGGCATACAGTCCGAGCGCCCACTTGGGGTAGTCCAAGTCCAGTCGTGCCACCCAACTGCCCACAACGTTACCCCTGGCATTCTGATATACGTCCTCGCTGGTGTCGGCACCTCCGGGAATTAATGCGGTAAGGAAAGCGTCGAGCCCCTTGTCGTTTTCGAGGGCTAATATATTTCCGTTACCGTCAACCAAATATGTTGTTCCCCCGAACTGGGATGCCATCTCAAGGCCGACTGTGAATGACAGGGGACGGTCGTTCCTGGAATCTCCTATTCGCAGGTAGCCTGCCTTCGAATGATAAAGCACGTTTTCCGTGAATCTTGATTTCTTTTGGGAGAAGTCCTTCTGCCATCCCTCGTCGGTGGTCTTGCCATACGAGAGGTGTCCCTTGACTGAAAACCATCCTTTAGTGAAAGGTAGTGCCCAATAGTCTTGAAGTGCCATACGTACCTGTGGCACTGGACGGGCATTGATGCCCAGAGTCTGCGAGCCTGTGCTGAGTGTCTGGCTCTTCAGTTCCATCGGAAATTCCTTGCTGCCGATTGTAAGTACACCCTTTCCCCACCTGCCTTCAACGTAAGCCTGCTGTATTATTATATCACTGGTGTAGTTGAACGCAGCTGCCATATCGAGCATGCCTCCCCACGTGAACCTTCCCGTTGAGTCAGCTTGGGCTTCCTTTCCCAATGAGGCTCGCATATAGCCATTGCTGGTATCGAGCGAACTAAGCCCGTACCTGTTAGCATTGAGCCAAAAAGGATTGTTGCCCCCTGAGCTGACTGATGTCTGCGCACTGACTTCCCAGTGGGCAACATCATTCTGTGCGAGAGTAATGAGGGCGGCCGGCAGGGCGGATATGACAATAAGGAATTTCTTCATTTAATGGCTTTGGAAGACAAAGCCACATCCCTGTCTTTGGGACATGGCTTTGTCCAATAAAATATAATTGATGATGATTTATTTCTCGGAAGCGATGCGCTCCTTGATGGCCTTGCTTTCTGCCTCATATCCGGGCTTGTCGAGCAGGGCGAACATATTCTTCTTGTATGCCTCTACTCCGGGCTGGTTGAATGGGTTGACTCCGAGAATGTTGCCGCTGATGCCGCAGGCAATCTCGAAGAAGTAGATAACCTGGCCGAGATAATACTCGTTGAGTTCGGGCATTGAGACGCGGATGTTGGGAACACCACCGTCAACGTGAGCCAAGCGTGTACCAAGTTCTGCCATCTTGTTCACGTCGTCAACGCGCTTGCTGGCGAGGAAGTTCAGACCGTCGAGGTTCTCCTCGTCGTTGGGGAAGAGCATAGTGCGGTTGGGCTTCTCCACACTGATCACTGTCTCGTAGATAGTGCGCTCGCCTTCCTGAATCCACTGACCCATTGAGTGGAGGTCGGTGGTGAAGTCGCAGGATGCGGGGAAGATACCCTTGCCGTCCTTGCCTTCGCTCTCGCCGTAGAGCTGCTTCCACCACTCGCTCATGAAGTGGAGCTTGGGCTGGTAGTTTACCATAATCTCAATCTTCTTGCCTGCCTCGGCATACAGGGCGTTGCGCACTGCTGCATATTGGGCTGCGATGTTCTCGGCGAAGGGAACGTCTTTGCCGCAGGCTGTCTCCATTGACTGTGCTCCCTCAACAAGCTTTGCGATGTCGAGACCGGCGCAGGCGATGGGCAGGAGTCCTACCGGGGTGAGCACTGAGAAGCGTCCGCCTACATTGTCGGGGATGATGAATGAGGTGTATCCCTCCTTGTCGGCACATGTGCGTGCGGCACCCTTCTTGGCGTCGGTAACTGCCACGATTACCTTCTTTGCCTCTTCCTTGCCGCGCTGCTCCTCGCACTGCTTCTTCAGCAGGCGGAAGGTGAGGGCGGTCTCGGTGGTTGTACCTGACTTTGAGATATTGATCACGCCGAACTTCTTGTCCTTCAGATAGTCTGTGAGTTCAGAGAGATAGTCCTCGCCGATATTGTTTCCTGCAAAGAGGATGGTGGGATTACTCTTGTCGCCCACAAGCCATGCGAAAGAGTTGCTGAGAGCCTCGATGACTGCGCGCGCACCGAGGTAGCTGCCGCCGATACCTGCAACGACGATAGCCTCGCAGTTCTCGCGGAGCACGTTTGCACAGTCCTGTATCTGCTTGATGAAATCAGCAGAGATGGACGATGGCAGGTGGAGCCATCCTAAGAAATCATTACCTGGGCATGTGCCGTTTTCGAGGGCCTCCTGAGCGGCCTTCACCTGAGGCTCGAGAGCCTCCACTGCGCCAGCCTTCAGAAACTGGGCAGCCTTTGTGATGTCAAGTGTTATATTCTTCATAATCTACAATGATATTAAATTCCTAATTCCTAATCCCTAATCCCTAATTCCTAATCCCTAATTCCTAATCCCTAATTCCTAATTCACCTAAACGAATCCGTGAGCAGCTTGATTTCAATCTGCGGACTGATGCGCTCGTAGAGGATGTTATACACGGCATCGAGAATGGGCATGTTGACGTGCATGCGGCGGTTGATTTCCTTCATGCACTTGGTGCCGAAGAAGCCTTCGGCAATCATCTCCATCTCTATCTGTGCACTCTTCACGCTGTAGCCCTTGCCAATCATGGTGCCGAAGGTGCGGTTGCGCGAGAAATTGCTGTAGCCGGTCACGAGCAGGTCGCCGAGATACACCGAGTCATACACGCTGCGCTCTATGGGATGCACCGCGGTGAGGAAACGCGACATCTCCTGCACGGCATTCGACATAAGCACTGCCTGGAAGTTGTCGCCAAACTTCAGTCCGCTGCATATTCCCGCCGCAATGGCATACACGTTCTTCAGTACCGATGAATACTCGATACCGATGACATCGCTGCTGGTCTTGGTCTTGATAACGTCGCTGTTGAGTATCTCGCAGAATGCCTGTGCCTTGTCGCGGTCGGAACAACCTACGGTGAGGTATGACAGGCGTTCGAGCGCAACCTCCTCGGCATGAGACGGTCCGCCGATACAGGCGAGATTGTCGTAAGGCACGTCATATACCTGATGGAAATATTCCGAGCACACCAAGTTTTCGTCGGGCACAATACCCTTGATGGCGGTGATGACAAACTTGTCGCGTATTCTCGTCTTCAGTTTCTTGAGGTGATTCTTCAAGTAGGGCGAGGGAGTCACGAATACCAGGGTGTCATAGTCCTGCACGATGCGGTTGATGTCGCTCGAAAAGAATATCTCCTTAGTGTCGAAGTGGACGCTGGTCAGATAAGCAGGGTTGTGGCCCATGCGTCTGAATTCCTCTATGCGGTCGTCGCGTCGCATATACCAGCCGATGTGGTGAGTGTGTCTCACCACAATCTTGGCAATGGCTGTTGCCCAGCTTCCGCCACCTATGATGGCTATCTTACCGCAATCGAACATTTCTTCACCTTATTATATATATACTACTTACTGTTTTGCTGCCTCAATCCATGCGGCGAATTCGTCCACCTTTGGATTGTCGTAGCCGAGCTTGTATTTCTTGTTTACTCCGCATACGTCCATCTGCAGTTTCTGGGGGTTGACCTCGCGGATGTCGCTCACGAGATAGTAGCCGCACTTGTTGAGCACTGCCACCCATTTCTCCTCGACTCCTATCTTTGCCCATTCCTCGTTGCTGCTGCGGGGAGCCTTCTTCTCCGGCTTCATCTGCGGGAAGAACAGTACCTCCTGGATATATGTCCTGCCGGTCATGAGCATCACGAGACGGTCGATACCTATACCGATACCGCTTGTGGGAGGCATACCATATTGAAGTGCGCGCAGGAAGTCCTGGTCGATAATCATCGCCTCGTCGTCGCCCTTGTCGGCAAGCTTCATCTGGTCGATGAATCTCTGCTCCTGGTCAATCGGGTCGTTCAGCTCCGAGTAGGCGTTGGCAAGCTCCTTGCCGTTCACCATCAGCTCGAAACGCTCGGTGAGTCCGGGCTTTGAGCGGTGCATCTTTGTCAGGGGTGACATCTCTACGGGATAGTCGGTGATGAATGTGGGCTGGATGTATGTGCCCTCGCAGAACTCGCCGAATATCTCGTCGATGAGCTTGCCCTTGCCCATGGTGTCGTCGATTTCCATATTGAGCTTCTTGCATACATCGCGGATTTCGTCCTCCGACATGCCGTTGAGGTCATATCCGGTCTTCTCCTTGATGGCATCGAGGATAGGAAGACGGCGGAACGGGGCCTTGAAGCTGATTATCTGTCCGTCGATCTCGCGCTCAGGCTTGCCGTTGACGGCGATGCAGACGGTCTCAAGCAGTTTCTCGGTGAACGACATCATCCAGTTGTAGTCCTTATACTGCACGTAAAGCTCCATACAAGTGAACTCGGGATTGTGGTTGCGGTCCATACCCTCGTTGCGGAAGTTCTTTCCTATCTCATATACACCCTCGAAACCTCCCACGATGAGCCTCTTCAGATAAAGCTCAGTGGCGATGCGCATATACATGTCGATGTTGAGGGCATTGAAGTGGGTGATGAACGGGCGCGCGCTCGCTCCTCCGGCAATGCTCTGCAGTGTCGGGGTCTCAACCTCGGTATATCCTGCCTCGTCGAGCACTCGGCGAATGGTGCGGATGACGGTGGCACGCTGGAGGAATGTGTCCTTCACACCCTCGTTCACCACAAGGTCAACATATCTCTGGCGATAGCGCAGTTCGGGATCCTCAAACTTGTCGTATGCCACACCGTCCTTGTATTTCACTATAGGCAGTGGCTTGAGGCTCTTGGAGAGCAGGGTCAGCTCCTTGGCATGTACCGAAATCTCTCCCGTCTGAGTGCGGAAGACGAATCCCTTCACTCCGATGAAGTCGCCTATGTCGAGCAGTCTCTTGAACACCTTATTATATAAGTCCTTGTCCTCGCCGGGGCAGATGTCGTCACGTGTGACATAAACCTGAACTCTTCCCTTCGAGTCCTGCAACTCCACGAAACTTGCCTTTCCCATGACACGGCGGCTCATCATTCGTCCGGCGATGCACACCTCGCGTGGCTCGTCGTCGTCCTTGAACTCGTCCTTAATGTCCGTCGAGAAAGCATTGGTTGGGTACTCGGCAGCTGGATACGGGTCGATACCCATATCCCTTAATTCCTGCAGACTCTGTCGTCTGCCTATTTCCTGTTCACTTAGTTCTAAAACATTCATCTTGTTGTCGAATATATTCGTTCTTTACTTATGTGGGTGCAAAATTACTAAATATATTTGAATAAACCACGTTTTTTTGCTTTTTTATACCTAAGAAAGGTAGCGGAATCTGCAAAAATGTTAAAAATCGGGCAAAAAAGCGTTTTTTACTGCCTAAAATTTGGTAGTTATTCATAAAAACAGTACTTTTGCGATTGTAATTACCAAAGTAGATGATCTATGTACACAACAAAGATGAAAGAACGCGTAGTAGGCGTTGATGTCGGTTTGGAACAAACCACTTATGCGATAGTTGATTTGAGGGGAAAGATTATAGCAAGAGACTGCTTTCCCACTGAAGAATATGCAACTATCAGCTCGTTTGTCAGCAAGCTCGCCGAGAGCATAATGCTCTTGGCAGAGAATAATGGCGGATATGAGACAATACGCTCGGTTGGCATCAGCTGTCCGAGTGCGAACTTCAAGACTGGATGTATGGAGAATGCTCCTAACATGCCGTGGAAGGGTGTCATACCACTGTCTGCCTTGCTGCGCGACCGTCTCGGTCTTGCCGTTGCCCTTGGCAATGACTGTCATGTCATGGCTTTGGGTGAGCATGCCTTTGGATGTGCCCATGGTATGAAGGACTTTATATTGGTTGGTATTGGACACGGACTGGGCAGTTGTGTGTTCACACGCAACAAGGCTCATCTCGGTGCCAACGGATTTGCCGGAGAGATTGGACATACCTGTGTCGTGGATAACGGTCGCCAGTGCGGATGTGGACTCAAGGGATGCCTTGAGGCATACGTTGCAGCCAAGGGAATTGTGACTACAGCAAAGGAGATACTCGCCGAGAGCGACAAGCCTTCGCTTATGAGGGGAGTGGAGAAACTCACTCCAAAGATGATAACCGGATTCTGCGACCAGGGCGACGAACTCGCCATCGAGGTATATCGACGTACTGGTTATCTGCTTGGTCTGGCTTTGGCCACAGCAGCTTCCCAGCTTGACCCCGAGGCGATAATTCTTGCAGGTGGCATTCCACATGCCGGAAAGTGGTTGCTCGAACCTGCTCAGGAGTCGTTCGACCAGCATGTCTTCCATAACATCCGCGGCAAGGTGAAACTGCTCATCACTACTTTGGACGACCGCGAGCGCGACCTTCTCGGTGCCAGTGCCTTGGCATGGGAGGTGGAGGAGTATTCGCTCTTTAAATAAATCGAGTAAAGGAGTTAATGGGTTAAAGGAGTTAACTCCTTAACTCCCAAATTTAAAATAAATAATGGATTTTGGATCTATATTAGACAAAATTAACGCAGAGCGCAACATGGCTACGGTGTTGGGTATGGAGTTTATATCTACACCTGAGCCTGACACTTGCATGGCCCGCATGAATGTGGATGAAAACAGCAGGCAACCTATGGGCTATCTCAGTGGAGGCGCGTCGTTGGCATTGGCTGAGACATTGGCAGGGGCAGGGTCTTCTGCCCTTTGTCCCGACAAGATTTGCGTCGGCATAAATGTCAGCGGCACTCATGTCAGGGCTGTGCCCCAGGGGGATACCGTAACGGCTTTGGCGCGCATAGTGCATAGCGGCAACACTCTGCATGTGTGGAACGTCGATATCACCGACACGTCCGGACAGCTTATATCCACGGCAAGTGTAACAAACTACATAATCGACAAGAAGAAATAGATGGAGAGTTACGCATTATTCCGTAAACCTGGTGAACTTGAATACACCGAGATGGTGCAGACATCCGGCGAACCGCTTATATTTGACTCTGTTGAGGCTCTCAACGGACAGAGCGGTTTTGTCATTGCTCCTTTTGCCGTGGCTGACGATTGTCCTGTGCTCCTGCTGAAGCCGGACACGGTTGTGAAGCGGGCATTCCCGATGATGAAGGGATATGACTATGCACCTGAGGGCAATGTCGAGCAGAGGATTTCCCGCCGTGATGAGTATGCACGGGATTTCTCGTCCTTTCACTCACGTATATCCGAGGGAAAATTCTCCAAGATTGTGCTTGCCCGACAGTCTATAGACATCATCGGCAATCCCGAACCGCCTCGACGCCTGTTTGAGAGGGCGTGCAATCTTTATTCCAATATGTTTGTGGCTCTCGTCAGCACTCCCGTAAGTGGCACATGGCTTACCGCCACTCCCGAACTGCTGCTCGAAAGCGAGGGCAGTGAATACCGCACCATTGCCCTTGCGGGGACAATGGGACTGTGGGGCAAGACATTATGGAACGAGAAAAACAAGAGCGAACAGCAGTATGTGGCTTCATATATAGAAGAATGTATAAGCGGGTTCTCGGATGAGTGCTCGTGCAAAGGTCCATATACCGTTGCGGCGGGAGACGTGTGCCACTTGCGCACCGACTTCTCCTTCTCATTGAAGGACAAGACGCGCTTGGGGGATTTCCTTGCCAAGCTCCATCCCACACCGGCAGTATGCGGATTGCCAAAGTCAGACGCTATGGATTTCATACTCGCTAACGAGAGTGTAGCACGCAGGTATTACAGCGGTTTTATGGGAACTATAGGCAGCGACGGCACTGCCAATCTTTACGTCTCTCTGCGCTGTATGGAGATATGCGGCAATGAATACCGCCTTCATGCCGGAGGCGGACTGCTTGCCGACAGTGAGGAGGAGTCGGAATGGAATGAAACCGAATCAAAAATGCAAACTATAAGAAGATGTTTTACAAGGAAGATAAAGTGAACATGCTGATTGGGCTGCTTAAGGAATACGACGTGGAAAACGTGGTGTTGTGTCCAGGAAGCAGAAACGCAATTATAGCAAATAACTTATTGGAGGATGAGTCATTTAATTGCTTTCCCGTCACCGACGAGCGTTCGGCAGGTTTCTTTGCCTTGGGGCTAAGTATTGGCATGAATCCATCGGCTATCGTTGTCACCTCCGGTTCGGCATTGCTCAATGTAGCTCCAGCTGTTGTTGAGGCTTATTATCAGAAAGTTCCTCTCATAGTCATTTCTGCCGACCGCCCACAGGAGGACATCGGTCAGAACGTCGGTCAGACGATGCTCCAATATGGTGCTCTCGACAACTTCGTGGTATGTTCGGTGAATCTCACTGATGCCATGGGTGACAATACATACTATCATAACCGCTTGATATGCGAGGCGTTGGCCAAGTCTGACGAATACAAGCTTCCTGTGCATATCAATGTGCCGTTGCCCAGTCCGGCTGAGTGCGAACAGGTGGACAGCCTGCCCGATATACCTTATAATTATATATCAGTGCCTAAAGCTGACTGTTCTGTTGATGACATTAAGAGTGTCGTGGATGACATGCTGAGTGCAAGGCGTCCGATGATAGTCTTGGGTCAGGAGTCTGCCTCACAGGTGCTTTATGAGGAGTGGGAGGTGCTGAAAAAGCATGTTGTAGTGCTTAGCGAACCATTGGGTGACATATATGCCCGTCCGTATGCCGGTATCATCGATTCGATGCCCGACTCGATGCTTCCTGATTTCATCTTATATATCGGAGGAACAACCGTATGCCGTAGCATAAACTCGCGTTTTTCTTCCATTCCCGACCTTAAGGTTTGGCGAGTGGATAAGTCAGGCGAGTTTACGTCTCCATTCCGTCGCCTTGACGGGGTGCTGCGTTGTTGTGCTTATGATTTTATCCACATAGCCGCAAACTATATAAAGGATAGGTTGGTTGTTCATTCTGCGTTTTATAAAGAATGGCAAGAGGCTTTCGCAAATGAGACCCGACGTCTGATGTCGATAAATGAGAATGTCCTGACTGCTGCCGCTACCGTGAAATATTTCGAGGAGCAGTTGGAGGACATGGATTATGATTATAAAGTGCATTACGGCAACAGCACTGCCGTCCGCCTTGCATGTCAGTATTCTTCAGGGCATGAAGTGTATTGCAACCGAGGCATAAACGGTATAGAGGGAAGCCTATCCACTGCGGCTGGACATTCAGTAATTTTTGAAGGTATGCAAAACGTGTTCTGCGTGCTTGGTGACCTGAGTTTCTTCTACGACCAGAACGCCCTGTGGAACAGTAATCTCAGTGGCAACCTCCGCATAATCATCCTTAATGACCATCATGGCGGTATCTTCGATAATGTCAAAGGACTCGAAAACTGTGCCGAGCGCGACCGCTTCATTGCAGGCCGTCACTCCGCAGATGCCCGTGGTATATGCACCCAGAACGACATCGGCTACCTCTCCGCCAAGACTGTAGAAGAGATGCATCTCGGCATAGTAACCCTGCTGACAGCTGAATCCGAAAGACCGATGGTGCTGGAGGTGATGCTTGTGGACAAGCCCTGTAAGGGCGACATAAAATAGCACAGGGTGTAAACCCTGTGTATGACATCCTCACCATCTCCCCTCCCCCTCCTCCGTGCGCCGACGGCGCGCGGAGGAGGGGGAGGGGAGGACTCCAATTGATAGGGCTGACGCCCTATCCTATGCTATTTCGCCCTTTCAGGGCTATACGTATATTGAAATATTAAAAGATTAAAGAATTAAAGTTTATGGCTACAAGAGAATGGAAGAAGATAAAGGATTTCCAGGAAATCCTGTTTGAAGAGTATAATGGTATTGCAAAGATAACCATTAACCGTCCGCGTTATCGCAATGCCTTCACTCCGCGAACCACGTTGGAGCTGAGTCAGGCATTCGCATATTGTCGCGAGGCTTCGCGCATCAGTGTCGTAATCCTCACAGGTGCAGGCGACAAGGCTTTCTGCTCTGGAGGCGATATGCACGTCAAGGGACGCGGAGGTTATGTGGATGAGGACGGAGTGCCTCGACTCAGTGTGCTCGATGTGCAGATGCAGATACGCCGCCTTCCCAAGCCTGTCATCGCTATGGTGAATGGATATGCTATCGGTGGAGGTCATGTGCTTCATCTTGTGTGCGACTTGTCCATAGCTTCAGAGAATGCAATCTTTGGTCAGACTGGCCCTAAGGTGGGATCGTTTGATGCTGGATTCGGTGCAAGCTATCTTGCCCGTTGTGTTGGTCAGAAGAAGGCGCGTGAGATATGGTTCCTCTGCCGCCAGTATTCCGCTGCCGAGGCAGAGCGCATGGGACTTGTAAATAAGGTTGTGCCTTTCGAGCGTCTGGAGGACGAGTGTGTTGAGTGGGCTGAGACCATGATGGAGCGCAGTCCGCTCGCCTTGCGTATGATAAAGGCAGGACTTAATGCCGAACTCGACGGACAGGCAGGAATCCAGGAGCTTGCCGGTGATGCCACGATGCTCTACTACTTCCTCGACGAGGCTCACGAGGGAGGTCAGGCCTTCCTGGAGAAACGCAAGCCCGATTTCCAGAAATATCCCAAACTACCGTGATTGATTTAATAAAACACAGAGGCGCAGAGATACAGAGTTTTTTTAACACAAAGACACAAAGGGATGAAGATTTTTTGATACAAAGGTGACAAGCGACTTAAAAGTCGCCACAAAGCCTTGCGGTAGGAAAACTTTGTGGACTTTGTAAGCAGCTTTGCTGCTCTTTGTTTCTTCCGATTGCTAAAAAATAATACTTTGTATCTTTGTGTCTTTGTGTTCAAAAATAAATAAACATGTATAAAATAGAAATTGAACCGAGAGTATTCCACTTCAAGCAGCCGGCTGGCACTTCACGTGGAGTATATACAGTGAGAAAGTCATGGCTCCTGCACCTTACATCCGACGAAATGCCTGGACGCAAGGGAGTGGGGGAGTGTGCACCGCTGCCCGACCTGAGTTGCGATGCCACACCAGAATTTGAGAAAACCTTGAACGCCGTGTGCGAGAGATTCTGTCAGGAAGGCACAATCAATTATCAGATGCTGCGCCCTTATCCCTCAATCCTCTTCGGATTGGAGACGGCATTGCTCAACCTCGAGCGTGGAGACATCCTATTCGACACTCTCTTCACACGTGGCGATGCGGGCATCACCATCAACGGACTCGTATGGATGGGTTCATACGAGGAGATGCTTGCACGCATAGAGGAAAAGCTCGAACAGGGATTCCACTGCATAAAACTGAAGATTGGTGCCATCGACTTTGAACAGGAACTTGACATGGTAAAGAGAATACGTGACCGCTTTTCCCGACGTGAGGTGGAGTTGCGTGTGGATGCCAACGGCGGATTCAAGTATGAGGAAGCCTTGTATAAGATGGAACTGCTATCGCAATATGCCATCCACTCGATAGAGCAGCCCATCAAGCCCCGCCAGTGGGGATATATGGCGCAGCTATGCCGTGACTCTCCATTGCCCATAGCCCTCGACGAGGAACTCATCGGAGTGAACATGCCCGAGATGAAGGCGCAGGTGCTGAATATCATCAAACCGGCATACATCGTGCTCAAACCATCCCTACACGGAGGAATACAGGGCACAAGGGAATGGGTGGAGATAGCCCGCGACAAGGGCATCGGCTCATGGATTACCAGTGCGCTTGAGAGTAACGTAGGTTTAAATGCCGTCGCCCAGCTTGCCGCCGACATCTATGGCACAGGCGACAAGGTAATGGCACAAGGTCTCGGCACCGGCCAGCTCTTCACCGACAATATCCCCATGCCGCTGGAGGTGAGAGGGGAGAGGCTCTTTTTTAATTAGGAATTAGGAATTAGGAATTAGAAATTAGGAATTAGGAATTAGGAATTAGAAATTAGAAATGGGCTGCGCGACAATGGGATGCGGATGCCTCTGGGAGCGTGGGCGTCTCGCCCGCGGCCTGTCGAAAAAGCATATGTCTTTAACTTCTTTAACTTCTTTAACTTCCTTAACTTCCCAAAGTTGAAATAACGATATGACGTTGGAAGAATTCATTGAACAATGGAATGATGCCTCTGATGTTATTGAGGTGCATACCAGCGGCTCCACGGGTG
>JBJEAV010000133.1:0-3245 GCA_051869395.1 Prevotella sp. | reverse complement strand
TGAATACTCTCCCTTTCAGCTTATCTGAATACTCTCCTTTTCAGGACTATATGAATACTCTCCCTTTCAGGGTTATCTGAATAGTCTCCCTTTAATATTTTAAATATTTTAATTTTTTAATTTTTCATTGAAAATGAAAATAAGAGTAGGTTTTGGATTTGATGTCCATAAGTTGGTGGAAGGCCGTGACTTGTGGATGGGTGGTATAAAGATTGAGCACTCGTTGGGACTCCTTGGTCACAGCGATGCCGACGTGTTGATACATGCCATTTGCGACGCCCTGTTGGGTGCCGCCAATATGCGCGACATAGGTTATCATTTCCCGGATACCTCAGCAGACACTCTCGATATAGACAGCAAGATATTATTGAAGAAGACGGTTGACCTCATAGCAACCAAGGGCTACACCGTGGGCAATATCGACGCCACCATCTGCGCTGAGCGTCCCAAGATGAATCCCCATATCCCTGCCATGAAGTCATGTCTCGCTAACATCATAGGTTGCGATGACGACGATGTCTCCATCAAGGCGACTACCACCGAGAAGCTCGGCTTCACCGGTCGCGAGGAGGGCATCAGTGCCTACGCCACCGTCCTCATCCAGAAATAATCCCTGACACTGGACACGCATCCTTCCTGCCCGAAGCCGCTCCGCCCGCAATCAATGCGCAGCCTCTGTGAGCGCAGGCGTCCCGCCTGCGCTCACAGTACAGCCACCGTTATTGCCAGTTTTGCTGGCAATCCCTAATATTCCGTCTTATCCCCCTTCTCTCTCCACATCTCAAAGGCCCTCAGAGCCTCTTCTCTCATCATCACCTCCGACGGCTTCTTTCTTTCCTCTGGCTTTAGAACCACCTCCTTGTATATAAAATCATCGTCAAACCCGATATCCGCCGCATCCTTGCGGTCATTGGCGAAGTATATCTTGTCGAGATGTGCCCAGTATATAGCCCCGAAGCACATCGGGCATGGCTCGCACGACGTGAATATCTCGCAGCCGCTGAGGTCGAATGTACCCAATGCCTTTGCTGCCTTGCGTATCGCCGACACCTCAGCATGGGCGGTAGGGTCGCAATCTATAGTCACCCTGTTGGCGGCTTCCGCCACAATTTCCCCGTCCTTTGCTATTACAGCCCCGAATGGTCCGCCACCTGCTTTCACGCTTTCCTCAGAAAGCTCAATGGCCCGCGCCATCAATTCTCTTTTGTTCATATCTTATTCCTTTCTTTATTAATTATGTCCTTGTTGCAAACATTAAATATATCCTTGTTGCAAAATTACTATTAATTCCTGATAAATCATACATTTATTTGCAAAAAACATAATTTGTTATATTTTGTTGTGTATTTCATCCCTTTTTTGTAACTTTGCAGCCGAATTTTACATAATGCATAATAATACAATGGGAATTGAAAAGGGAATACTAAAGCGCAGCCAACTGCTTATGGGCGACGATACTATGGACAAGCTCGCCTCGCTCCGCGTCATCATCTTCGGTGTTGGTGGAGTAGGGTCGTGGTGTGCCGAGAGCCTTGTGCGTTCCGGCGTTGGACATATTACTATAGTTGACAGCGACAGGGTTTGCATCACCAATATCAACCGCCAGGCTATGGCCACCACCAAGACCGTAGGTCAGGTGAAGGTGGATGCTCTCAAGGAAAGGCTTCTTGAGATAAATCCATCTGCCGACATTGATGCAAGACAGCAGATATTCTGTGAGGACACTGCCGGGGATTTCGACCTCGACAGTTATGACTATATAGTGGATGCCATAGACTCGCTTAAGGACAAGTTGCTCCTCATCGAACTTGCCTGCCGCAGCAAGGCGCGTTTCTTCTCATCCATGGGTGCGGCTTTGAAGATGGACCCGACGAAGGTGCAGGTGGCTGAGTTCTGGAAGGTGAAGGGGTGTCCTCTTGCCCGTGCCCTGCGTCAGCGTTTCAACAAACTGAAACGCAAACCAGCCCGCAAGTTCAAGTGTGTCTTCAGTGAGGAACTCCTCCAGAACCGCGGGGCAATAGATTCAAATGAAACTGATGGCAGTATGACCTTCGGAAAGGTCCAGACCAACGGTTCCATAATGCACATCACCGCTATCTTCGGACTCACCATCGCAGGACTTATCCTCAACGAGGTGTATAATGAATATTAAACACAGAGTCAGGGAGTCACGGAGTATTTGTTCTCAGTATCTTCTAATATCTTAAAACGATTATCTCTGTTCCTCCGTGTCTCTGTGTTCATAAATAAATCAACGATGGCAACAACTCCGCTGAGCTGCTGCCATCGTCACCTATAAATAAGTAAGTACTTGTATGATGATTACATGAAATTCCTTATTCGTCTATGCCGTCGATAGTCTGTATCTTGCCGTCGGCATCGTATTCTATCTCGCATACCTTCAGGGAGCGGAGCCATGACTTGCCGCCCGAGGGCACTGAGTCGTGATGGAAGAGATACCACTTGCCCTTGTATTCGAGGATGGCGTGGTGGGTGGTCCATCCCACTACGGGAGTGAGGATAACACCTTGGTATGTGAACGGACCGTAGGGATTGTCGCCCACTGCATAGCAGAGCAGATGGCTGTCACCTGTGGAGTATGAGAAATAATACTTGCCGTTGTACTTGTGCATCCATGATGCCTCGAAGAAACGGTGTGGGTCGTCGGCCTTCAATGGCTCGCCGTTCTCGTCCACCACAAGGATGGGACGCGGAGCCTCGGCATAGTTCATACCATCCTTGGTCAGGCGGACGCAGCGGCTGGGCAGTGCGTCTTCCTTGCCTTCGGGCAGATGGGGAGTCTCGAGATGGATATTATCCTTATAACGCTGGAGCTGTCCGCCCCACAGACCGCCGAAATATACATATACCTCGCCGTCGGCATCATCCTTGAATGCGCACATGTCGATGCTGTAGCTTCCGGGAATGGGTGCAGGTTGGGGGATAAACGGACCTGCGGGATTGTCGGCAATGGCTGTGCCCCAATGGAACACGTCGTTGCGGTCTTTCAGGGGGAAGTACATCACATATTTCTTCACCTTCTTACTGAATCCCATACCGGCAGCCTGTTCCTCGGCGTTGGTGGGAACCTCCTGCACATACTCCTGCACGTCGCAGTCCCAGAGCTGGCGGCCTGCCCATGGAATATCCTCCTGTCGCAGCACGCAGCCGTGGTCGGTGACGGTACCTGTCATCGGGTCGCCGTCGATGGAGAGGACGTGGTAGTCCTTCATGATATACTGGTC
>JBJEAV010000132.1:1663-14884 GCA_051869395.1 Prevotella sp. | reverse complement strand
TTACAGGTAGGGTGTTCAAAATAGGCTTCAAAAACCTACGCATTTTTTGCCAATGGTTTCAAGCCTTTTGACTACCTGATTCGGAGAAAGGTTGACATCTGTCCATTCTTTAATATGGCGGTGCCTGCCTACCTCCAAGCGTTCTTTGAAATTGAATTCAACTCGTTTGGTTTTATCAGCAAAATGGAGACGCAACGGTATCATGAGTATGATAGGCGTAACACCGGCAAGCTTGTCATCTGACTTCCTTGCTTTTGTAACTCCAAAATCTGAGGATTAAATACTCTGCAAGAGTTACTAAAAATCAGCGAGTTGTGCAAATTTTCAAAGAACTATTTCGCTTTATAAGTGTTAAAAAATCAGTAATATAAAAGCACAGAAAACAGACACTTTTTTGAGCAGATTTTAATATCTATTTTGAACACCCTACCTGAAAGGGCTGAAAATACACTATAAACCTCCGAGATAATCGTACAATTTCTGAAGATAAGCCTTGGCTCTCTTTGTCCTGTCATCTACAGACTTGTCTATTGACGAAGCGGCAACAGTCTTTTGAGTATTATCATAGATGGCATATCCCGTGGAATCAACGATTCCCATGGCATCGGGGAAGGTGAAGAAGGCAAAATGAGGGGCATCGGCATCGAGCAAATCCTTGGAATAAGTGAACTCCTCGTGAGGCAATCCAAGCATCGCCAACACCGTGGCAGAGATATCTATCTGACTGCCAACAACATCTATGTTACGAGGCTCAGGAGTCATCCCTCCAAGCATGATAAGCGGTATCTCATATCGCCATAGCTTATAATTGTCAATCTTCTCGGGCCAGCAACCGAGATGGTCGGGCACTATCACCACCAAAGTATTATCCCATTGCGGCAGTTTCTTAAGATTCTCTATGAATTGTCCAAGATGATAGTCGGCATAAGAGAAAGCATTCAGTTCCGGTTGTTTCAACTTGTGATAATCAGGAACGTCAAACGGTTCGTGACTGCTGCCTGTCATCATCGCCTTAAAGAATCGCTTTGACTTGTCAAATGCCTTGATGTCAGCTAACAATCGGTCATAAACAGGGCCGTCAGCCACTCCCCACTTTCCTGTCTGCAATTTCTTCTCGAAGTCAAACTGATGAGTTATATGTTGGAATCCCGTTCCCATGAGATATGATTTCATATTACTATAGTTGGCATCTCCACCATAATAGAAATGCGTGTCATATCCGTTCTTTCCAAGCAAACCGGCAATAGAAGGCAATGAGGTTGATATTCGTGGCATGTCCATCACACTCATGGTAGGTTGTGCCGGCAGTCCACTCAACACCGCCACCATAGCCCTGTCAGTGCGGAAGGAGTTGGCATAAAAACGGGAAAAATACATTCCTTCCTTAGAATACTTGTCAAGACAGGGAGTGACTCCCTTGACATGTCCATCTTCCGACATAATATACTTTGAGAATCCCTCCATACATATCAGCACCACGTTATAGTCGTGCTTCTCTGCGGAAGGTCTTAATGCCGTGTGAGTCAATTCCCTGAAAAGGTCCAATGCCTCGGAGTCATCCATAAAGCGGTATCTATCGGCAATATTCTCCTGATGTGTGACTGCCTCCACGAATGAGAATATCGGATTAACTGCAGCATGGTTAAGCAGGATGTCGTTAGAGAAATATACGCTTCCCGTGTGGTTAGTGCCGGTATCTACCCCACCTCGTATCGGGATTATGAGCAATGCCGTGAGCAGGAGCATAACAACTGTGGTGATTATCCTTCTGCCCAATGACACCCGCCTTGTTTCCCGTAGATATGCCTTCTCCATCGAACGCCATATCCGCCATTGGGGCAGAAACAACAATGCCGCCACTCCCAAGATTAATATCGGCACAAGAATCATCTGCCCAGTAGTCATACTCGCCATGGCATCAGCAGGCGATGTCTTTATATATAATAAAGGTGTATTGTCGAGAGGGAACCGCCAATATCCATAGAGCACAAGATTGCTGACATATCCCAAACTGCAAGCCAATGCCGCAATGCCCGACCACACATACCATATCCATTTCATGCCCTTTCCTCGCCACCATATACTGACCATCAAGAGCAATCCCGTCACCATCGACAGATATCCCGCAATACTAATGTCGAGCCTCACCCCATGCCACATCACCTGCATCCAGTCGGCTATGCCATAGTCGCCAAGGTAAATCAAACAGAACAACACCTTGGTTAATGCACCAACGATAATCCACAATAAGAATATGGATAAAAAAGCCTTTATATTTTTCATACTATATAATCTTGTTGATATTATTTCGCAAAGATAATGATTATTCCTGAGATGAACAAGCAAAAAGTTGAAAAAACAGTAAAAAGACACGACTTTTCCGAAAAAGTCATAACTTTTGGGGAATTAAATCCCAAAAAGTCATGACTTTCAGGGAATAGCTTCCGAAAAGTCATCATTTCCACTTCGGGAGTTTCCACCTGTTCCACCACTTCCACCACTTCCACCAGTTCCACCAGTTCCGCAAGTATGGTGGTGGTTTAAAAAAACGTCCGCTGTAGGGTCTTACCTCGTGTAAGACCGTCAATATATATATCCCTAACTGGCAAAAATAAATCCGCTAACTGGCAAACAATCTTTTGCCAGTTAGCAAAAGATCATTTGCAAGCAAGCACAATGATAGAACAACACACTTTGACACATCACAACGCTACCCTATAATGACATCAAGACACCACCCTATCTACATACCACATGGAAGCGCTGTTCAGTTTTTCACTCATTGCACACTCATTCCACCTACATTTCACTCTCCATTCAACCGATTCTCTCGAATATCCTCATAATCTCCATTCATAAAAATATGAAACAGAGCACACAATTACAAACAAATACATTCTCCCCAAAATCTTTTATGCCAAAATATCCCCAAATCTCAAAATCTTTTGTATTTAGGACCAAGAACAATCTACTTTCCGCAAGGTTTGGTGGAAGTTGCGGAACAGGTGGAACAGGTGGAAACTCCACCTAAATACTATACTCAAGATTCTGAAGTAAACAACTGTGCGGATGCCTCTGGGAGCGTGGGCGTCTCGCCCGCGGCCTACGGATAAAGCATATATCTTCCCTCTGCGACTTTTTTTGAGATGAAGAAAAAAAGGTCTTGACATACCTCGCAAAGTATCTAAACATACTTTGCCATTTATCTTAAGATACTTTGCCATTTATGTCAACATACTTTTTAGAGGCAGAAAATCGGTAACTATTCGGGAGTGACCTTATCCAACTTCAACAAGTCGTAGCCCTTTATTTGGGCAATGACAAGATGAAGCTCTGTGCCTTCGGTCATTCGGCGCACCACCTCGCCCTGGGCATAACCACGTATCTGCTCTACGGCTTCATTCCATTGCTTTTCCGCATCTGCATCCGTGGCGGTCATGGGGAGATATTTCAGCTCAATGATGTAGGAATGACGCATGTCGGGATAACGCTTGAGGTCGGGCATCAGGAAGAAGTCACAATAACCATGGTTTAGCTCAACCTCTGGACATGTGAGATAATATGGATTAAGCGTCAACAAGGCATTCATGAAGCCCTGGAGATTGCGTTCGCCCTCGATAAGGCTGCGAACGGATGTGGTGTCGTGATACTGCTGACAGATGCACTCCATCATCTCGCGCCACTGTCCACGATATGCCGCAAAGCGGAAGGCATCATCAAGGTCGCCAATCTTCAGAGGTTGGATCTTGTTGTATTCCACCAACATATAATTATAATACTGCTCGCGAACATTGTGGTTGGGGATACCAAGTATAGGCAGTCCTTCCTCCATTCCTTTTATAGTCACCATACCATAATAGAACAGAAGGCTCTTGAACATATTCGGGTCAGTGAGCTGGTTGGCAGGGAAAGAGCGCTTCACCCTACCTTTGGTAAATCCATTTTGGGCAATCTCCAAAAGCACACTTTTGCGGTCACCCTCTATCTTGTCAAGACGCACAATGCGGTCAAGTTTTGCATAGTCGGTCTTGGCATTTGGGTCAACCATATCGGCAGGAGCCTCCCCCTCGTCAATACAGTTGCTTAAATAATATAACACCATATCAGGATTGAATACATGATGTCCCTCCACATCTGAATATTCCGAGAAACAATAACCGTCATACCATGGACGCATGGTCTCAAGGGTATCTTCCTCATCCAAGGAAAAAGCTCTCGCCTCATTGTAATAACGTATCATATCACGTACATCCTCATCACTGAATCCAAGCATCTCGTTGAAGTTCTTTTTCAAAGTTAAAGCCTTGGCTATGTTATATCCGCTTGTAACGTCATCCATGGTCACTGGACTTACTCCCATCATAAGTATGCGGTCAAAACTTCCCTTGAACTTCTTGAACAAGTCGCGATAGAAGCCCTCAGCATGAGTCATTGCATGATATACCGCCTCACCATGCTGGTTCAAGACATTGTTCGTGAAGTTGTCATACTCGTCAACGATAAGATAGGACTTGATGTTGTATGTCTGAAATTTCTGATGAACATAGTTCACACGGTCGCTTGTAGATTTCTGTTGTCTGTATTCAATAACATAGCTTTCGGGATAATACTTGGCATAACGAGAAACGAAATCACCATACATCACATCAAGATACCCATTTACATTCTCTTCAATAGTATCCTTGTCGCCCCCAGGTTTCGAGAAGTCAAGCCTCAACACCTGATATTCATTACGCTCCGGAGTAGGATGGTTCCCCACGTAACTATCTCCAAAAAGAAGGTCGAAGTTGTCCTTTGCCTCAATGTCATAATACGACTCCATCATCGACAAGAAGAGACTCTTGCCGAAGCGACGCGGACGGATGAGGAAAAGGAAGTTGCCAACCCTCTCCATACGTTCGAGATACATGGTCTTGTCAACCATATACTTACCCTCGCGCTTAACCTGCGCATAATCCGAAATGCCATACGGCAACAACTTGTACTGACCCATAATCTTACCTTCTCTTTTTGATGAACATCATATTTCGAGTGCAAAGATACACAAAAAAATGAGATAAACAACGTTTTATGATGAAAATAACATCTTATAACAAAGGAATTGTGATTATTGGGCAAGTATATAATTATCCCAGAATGCCTTCATCTTGCGCTTGAACCATGCATGACATCCCATTGGCAAACGTCCTCCGGTCAATTGATAACACAGGGCTGGATATTTGTCGAAGGAGAAGAGGAGAGCCTCCTCCACTGAGGGATAGCGGAAATGCGGCTGCTCAGTAGCCCAAAAGACATCCTCGTTGTACAAGTGATCCTTCTTCTTGCGGGCAAGATATTCGGAGATGAGAGCGGATTTTTCAAGAGCAACTTTATAATGCGACGCCACTTTGCGAAGCGACAATCCTCCATTGCCGATTTTGTTGTACAAATCCTGCTTTGACTTCCGCCCACGCAGATGTTTATACCATAATGACAAACGCATGCATATCTTGAGCACGGGATTGTCATACACAGGACGGCGAAGCCATGGAGCTCCCACATAATCGTATCCAAGAGCGCACCAATCGTCCAATTCATCGCGAAACAGATATGCATCCGTCTGACATATCAACATATAATCATATTCGAGAAAAGCCCCATAAAAGTCGCTCGACATCATCATGCGGTTATACCCCATTATGCCATCAAAGAAAGACTTAGGGAACGACTTAAATACCAATGCGGGAAACTCCACGCGAATATTGTCCACATCCAATCCTTCGGGATGAATACACACAATATCATGTGAAGAAAGCACCTCCAATGTGCGAGCTATCGACACACGGTCATAGCAGCCCAATACTGACTTGTATATTGGAATAATGACGATATTCTTATTCTTTTTCATGTTCAAAGCCGAAATTTGAGTGCAAAGATAACAAATAATTTCAAATATCTTGGATAAATTAGAAAAAAAGATTAACTTTGCACAAAAATATCAATCAAAAGAAGTATGGCTCAGAAAATATCAGTAGTAATTAATACTTATAATGCAGAGGCAAAACTTGCAAAAGTGCTTGACTCTGTACAGGGATTCGACGAAATACTTATTTGCGACATGGAGAGTACGGACACCACACTCGACATCGCAAGAAGATACGGATGCAAGATTGTGACCTTCCCCAAGGGAGAGCACAAAATCGTTGAGCCTGCACGCCAGTTTGCCATTGATTCTGCCACATACAATTGGGTGCTTGTGGTAGATGCCGACGAACTGATTACTCCCGAACTCAGAGCAACGCTCTACGACTTGCTTAAATCAGACGACATTCCATCAGGAACATTCATTCCTCGCCGGAATTTCTTTATGGGGCGTCCATACGCTTATCCCGACTACCAACTCAGGTTCATGAATCGTGATGTAACGAAATGGGCACCATACGTGCATGCCATACCCAAAGTGGAGGGACGCACCATATATCTTCCCAAAAACAGGAAAGAACTGGCTATCATACATATTGCCGATGACAATATCAGCACTCGTCTGCGCAAGATTAATGAATACACTGACAATGAGGTAATCAAGCGCAAAGGGCAAAACCCGGGAATCGTGAAACTCCTCTTTTCGCCTATATGGAGATTCCTGCATTATTACGTCATTAAGGGTGGATTCAGATATGGATTGTCAGGATTTGTAATCTCAGTGATAAATGCCCACTACAAGTTTATGACCATTGCGAAGATTATGGAAAGCAAAAGAGGAAACAAAGAATTGGATAATTTCATAAAAAAATAAAAGAGCTATGATATTCGTTAGGGACAAGGGACGGATGTGCAATAATATCCTGCAATACGGACATGTGTATGCATGGGCGAGGGAGCACGGACGCAAGGCCATATCCATGCGGTTTGCGTATAAATACAGGTATTTTTATATCTGCCACACGCCATGGCACAACTTTTTTGTATATGTCTTTGCCAAATATGCCGCAAAGTTGGGATTGCTGCCCGTGGCGGGATTTCATTCTACAGAAGATAACTCCGGGGCGATGACGTTGCTCGAACATCGCGACTGGATTGTTGTAGAAGGATGGGAAGTGAGATTCTACGACTTGTTTCTCAAATACAAGCAGGAGATTGTCAGTCTGTTTTCTTTTGACAAGAACATCTCGTCGAAGACAAGTGAGATGATGAATAGCAAAAGACGTCCAGGCTCCATACTTCTTGGTGTGCATGTGCGCCGAGGTGACTACAAGACATGGAATGGAGGGCGATATTATTACTCGGATGAGCAATATGTAGATGTAATACGTGGTTTTGCTTCCATATACAAAGATAAGAACATAGATGTTTTCGTGTGTGGCAATGCTCCCGACTTGTCGCGAATCCGACATAATGCCGAAAGCGAGCGCATAAGGGTGCACATTCCCTATGGCAATCCCGCCGAAGACCTGTGCATGCTCTCCCTTTGTGACTATATCGTCGGGCCGCCAAGCACATTCTCTTTGGTTGCATCCATGTATAACGATACACCTCTCCACTGGATCCACGACCCCAAGGATGCCATAGCCTTCGGCCGCTTCGACAATCTCTTCATGAATATTCTTTAGCATTAAGCCCCTTGCGCTTCTTAATTTCATCAAGGTCGCCCATATCCACGCGTCCTGTCTTGGCACCATAGCGGACATTGCATTCTTGTTATACCCCACAAATTATATTTCTGGCGGAATTGGTAGTGTATATTCCGCCAAATTTGATAAATATTGTTATAAATTGGCGGTTTTCAGTATATATATTCCGCCAAATCGATTATTTTTCGTATCTTTGTGGCGAAATTAAGACAGAATATTATGGATACATTAATAGGCAGAAACGAAGAAATCAGAGAAATCAACGAACTCTACGACAGCGGGAGGGCTGAATTTCTTGCTGTATATGGCAGGAGACGTGTGGGAAAGACATATCTTATCAAAGAGGTCTTGGGAAGTAGAATGACTTTCTATCATACCGGTTTGCCACCTGTTTACGACGAGTCATGCAAGACTTCGATGAAAGACCAATTGCTCAGCTTTTACTTTTCCATGGTTAAGGCGGGGCTTGATGAAAGCCGAAGACCAAAATCATGGATAGAGGCTTTTTTTATGCTTGAGAATCTGCTTGAAGACCTTGACGACGGCACGCGTCAGGTTGTCTTCATCGACGAACTGCCATGGATGGACACTCCCAAATCAGGTTTTCTGAAAGCATTTGAGTCATTTTGGAACGGCTGGGGATTTGGCCGACATAATCTGATGTTGGTGGTATGTGGTAGCGCAACTACATGGATGCTGAATAATGTGGTGAACAACCATGGCGGTCTGTATGACCGTTTAACCCACGAAATTCATCTGCTTCCTTTTTCATTAAGCGAGACAGCGGAGTTCATAAGTAATAAGGGAATAGAATTATGCGACATGGACATTGCAGAAGCGTACATGATATTCGGAGGTGTGCCATACTATCTCAGTTACTTCAAAAAAGGCTTGAGTATTGGGCAAATTGTTGACACGCTGCTATTCGACCGAAAAGCACGACTAAAGAATGAATTTAATCGTCTTTTCCATTCGTTGTTTATTAATGCACAGGATTATATGGCGATAGTAACAGCACTCTCAACAAGGCGTTTGGGCTTGTCACGTTCTGCCATAGCAGATAGTATTGGAAGGAAAAGCGGTGGGGCACTAACAGAAATGCTAAGTGCATTAGAAAATAGCGGTTTCATCACTCGACATTGTCCCTTAGGCAATAGGAAAGATGATGTGCTATACCGGCTCACTGACCCTTTCTGCAATTTCTATCTCACATTTGTGGAAGGAAATACCGACCGCCATTTTTGGCAAAACAGCCGTAACGAGGGACGTACCGCAGCATGGAGAGGATTGGCATTCGAAGACCTTTGTATTAATCAGATTGAGAAAATCAAGGATGCGTTAAGAGTTGGCGGTATATTGTCACAAGAGACATCACTCTCAATAAAGGGTGATGGCACTACATCTGGAACACAAATGGACCTGATAATCATACGTAATGACAACATTGTCAACCTGTGCGAAATAAAATTCACGACCTCTCCATTTGTCATCACTAAAGACTATCATGACATCTTGCTCCAAAGGATTGAAAGACTAAGAGCATTGCTGAACGATGACAACAAAAGCATTCACTTGACATTTATCACATCAAAGGGAGTCAAGGCTAATATGTATAGTGGTATAGTACAATACGAAATAACCCTAAATGACTTGATGAAGTCATAATTACGCCATTCCCTTGCGTCTCTTGATTTCATCCAGGTCGCTCATGTCCACGCGTCCTGTCTCGGCATCATAGCGGATGTCGTATTCCTCGTGGGTGCGCTTCCAGCGGTTGTGGGTCCACAGATAGAATTGAGGCTGGCGATGCAATGACTGCTCGAGCATGCGGAAGTACATCCTTGTAAGCTCAAACTCGGGCAATGCCGAGGGATGTTCTGTCATCAGTTCGTAGCGGGCTACATAGTGGCCGCGGCTCTCGCGACGCACATCAAGATAATATACATCCGTATCAAACTTGCGGGCAATACGCTCTGCTCCGGTGAACACAGGCGTGTCGTGATGAAGGAAATCAAGCCACAGGTGGATATTGTTCCACATTGGCACTTGGTCGGCAATGAAACCGACTATCCACAGCTTATTCTGCTTGCGACATTCCACTATCTTGCGCAATGTCTCTGCCATGGGGATGGACACTGCCCCCATACGTCCACGAAGTTTCAGAAACACCTTGTCCATTGCCTCGTTTTCGAGCTTATGGTATATTTGTCCGAACATCACCTTGTCGTGATAACCTTCAAAATGCATTGGAATTGACGAAATCCACTCCCAATTGCAATAATGACCAAGGAAAAGCGAGACATTCCGCCCCTCATCGAAACTGCGCTTCACCCTGTCAATATTCTCAAAGCGCATCCTACGCATCAGGTTTTTCTTACTGATTGACAGCAGTTTAACGCTCTCCACGGCATAGTCGCAGAACCAGGAATAGAAATCCTTTTCTATTCTTATGCGCTCCTCACCGGATTTCTCGGGGAAGCTGTCGGCAAGATGCTTCCTCACCAATTTCTTGCGATAGCCCACTACATAATAGACCAAGAAATAGAGAAAATCACTTATGCGATACAACACCCATAAAGGCAGGAGGGATATGGCATACCATATACTATATATAATAAGGTAGGCGGCTTTTTTCATATACTTCGGGGGGATTCTTGTTATTTAATCAACGATGTCAACGGACTTCTCACTCCCTTGTATCCCTTGAGGAATGCCTTGGCAGAGCCGAACTTCAGGAACATGTCGAGACGCACGGGGATATGGTTGGCATCGTCGGTGACGTAGAAGCGGATGATCTCCTTGTTATGTCCGTCCTCGCGCTCGATGAAAGAGAAGACCAAACAGCGGAACTTCTTCTTGGTGCCCTCAATCTCAAACTCGTCCTTGCCCTGATATTTTATCCAGGAGTTGCTCAGGTGCTTTGCATCGCTGATGGGCAAGGGGATATTATCGCCCACCTTAAACTTCGACGCATCGAAATTGCGCGCCCTCAAGAAGATGCTCATCATATCATATACGCAGTCCTTGTATGCCGACTCCTTCCACTTGTGCTCGCCGGTGTGCTCAATACGGTGCTGCTTCAGTTGGCAGTTGCCGTTGGGATAGCTGTACCATATCTCGTCAACATAGTAGCGGTCGCCCTCTCTTGCTCCCTTGCGGAAATACAGTGGGGAGAGCGACATGTCGGTATAGGACAGGAGAGTGTCGCGAAGCATAAACAGCTTGTCATACTTGGAGCTGCTGCGGGTGACAAGGCTTGAGCGATAGGCATCCTTGCCCTTGTATTTAGACTTGGTGGTGCTCATGGAGGCAGAGCCAACATTCACCCACACGAATTTCCAGTTGAAATACAGGTCGTAGGTGAGGAACTCACCCGAACCGAATGCGGTGTTCTCTATCCCGCACTGTGCCTTAGCTTGGATTGATATTCCGAACAAGGCTGTGAGCAATATTGCATATAGCTTTCTGTTCATGTCCTTATCGTATTTTGCCTTATACAATTATGATTATTTTTTCACTGCTATCTTCATTTGCGAAGGAATCTTGTCGAAGGGGATGCCTAAGTCCTCCGCCCTCTTCCTGTTGCGGTCCTGAAGTTTTTTCTCCTTCTCAGGCTTCTGTTTTGTTATAGCCATGGGCTTCTGCCTGTCGAGAGCAACAGCCCTCAGGTTCCATTGGGTGGTGATGTCCCAATTGGCCTTTATCTCCACCACTTTGGGCAGATAGAATCTCTCCTCGGGTTGACGTCCCTGATGGAAATCGCCTGTGTCCCAAATGCCGTTGCCATTTAGGTCGATGAACGCGCTGAGATAGTATTGCCCCTCGTTGAGCCAGAAGAATTCTGCCGAACCGTCTTCCTGGGTCTTCGTCTCCTTTGTGACATTTCCCGACTTGTCAAGCAGTTGCACCACGGCACTCAGGCTATCGGGCAATCCCGAAATCTTTACCACAAGGCTGCCGAAGTCTTCCTCTTTCTTGCACTTCAGACCGTTCTTCATCTTGTCGTTGACTATTCCGTAAATGCTCTCAAAGGCAGCTGAATCCACCTCCAGGCTATATTCCGTGTCGGGTTGCCATTCAGCCTCAAAACGATATGTCAGTATTGATGCCTCAACAGGTTTCCAGGCGAAAGGCATCGGTATCCATAGCGAATCCACCTTGGAGAAGAGATGTATCTTGGACGTGTCACATCTCGCCAAGGGCACCGGCATCGTGAAATACACGTTGCTCAAAGGTGTCAGGGTGGAAGGTGCGCTCACCTTGACTTCAAGAGGTTTCGGTCGCCATATAGAGTCGTAGGGTTCTCCTCGCTTCTTCAGCTTGTCCTGCTGCTTCTGCCATTTCGACAATTCCTTCTCGTGCATTTTCGTACGCTTCTCGTATGACATCTTTGGCACCATGATGAATGTATCTGTCTGTGCCACAAGTTGTCCAAGTGTGTCAGTCACATGATATGAGTATTCTATCTCCAACGAGTCCCGGTTGACAAGTGCCGTATCGCGAAGCCAGTATGTGATGGTGTCTTTCTTTTGGCTGGCATCAATGACAAATGCCTCGTCGGAATCGAAGTTCAGTCCCCTGAGTTTGGGAAGGCTGTCACTGCCATAACTGAAGTAGAATTCAAAGCGTTCTGGCTCCTGACGTTGCTTTTTGATCAGATACCTGTCGGTCTGCGGCACTGTGAATGCCCTGAGCACCAAGTCATCGGGATAGAAATGGGTGAACCCGCGCCTCACGATGGTGTCAATCCTCAACGAGTCGCGCCATATTGTGTCCTGTCTTACATCGGGACCGCAAGTGGGTTCGATGATGCGGTCGCTGAATGCCAACATTTCTCCCTTCTGGCTGTACATATAGTCGCCATCCATATCCTGCAAGGCGTATGCACGATATTTTCCTTTCGCCACACCTCTTATGATAAAACGCCCGCGACTGTCAGTGCGTGCCACTCTCAACAATGGCTTGGTGGTGAAGGCGGAATCCTCAAGGTCGGCATATAGTCCCACCATTATGCCTTTGACCGGTTCAAGCGTGCCAGCGTCGAGAACAGCTCCCGACACCTCCAACGTATCCACCTGATTTCCAGTAGAGAACGTGAAGGTATAGTTTCCTAACGGGTTGCCCTCGTTATTGTCAGTGATGGCATCTGAGAAGTCAATGGTGTATGTGGTGTTTTCTTTGAGTGAGTCTTTCAGTTCCACCACAATTTTCTTTCCCGCCCCTTTTATCTCAGGCATCTCAAGCTGTGGCGGTGATATCACGACATTGTTAGTCGCGTCCTCAACCTTAATGAACTCATCAAAGTATATGACCACCTTTTTTCCCTTCACTTGCGTACCGTTGTCGGCAGGTGTTGTGGCGATTATCTGCGGCGGTCTGTCGTCATACCAACCGCCATCGGGCTGCCCCATTCTGGCACAGCCGTAAATCATCATTATCAACAAAAAGATGACAAGATGGCGAGTTGACAAGTTGACGAGTTTATAGCGTATCTTATTCATTCCTAATTTCTAATTCCTAATTCCTAATCCCTAATTCCTAATTCATCTTCAGCAATTGCTCGACATATTCGCGCGAGTTGCTCAGTCTTGGCACCTTGTTCTGACCTCCA
>JBJEAV010000132.1:0-1563 GCA_051869395.1 Prevotella sp. | reverse complement strand
TTGCTCGACATATTCGCGCGAGTTGCTCAGTCTTGGCACCTTGTTCTGACCTCCAAGTTTGCCCCTCATCTTCATCCACTGCTCAAAGAGTCCTGGCTTTGCCTTTATCAGTTCGAGATGTTGCAGGGTGATGTTCTTGTATCTCTTAGCCTCATAATCGCTGTTTATCTCCTGCAAGTGGCGGTCGAGCAGTTCTGCAAAATACTGGAGGTCAGCGGGTTCCTTGCTGAATTCCACAATCCACTGGTGTCGGCATTTTGCGCCCTCGTCCATATACACCGGTGCGGCAGTGTATTCAAGAACCTGGGCACCGGTCTGTTGGCAAGCGTATGCAAGCCCCTTTTCGGCATTATCCACAATGAGTTCCTCACCAAAGGCATTTATGAAATGCTTGGTTCTGCCTGTGATTATGAATTTATAGGGATTGATGCTTGTAAATGTCACAGTGTCTCCGATAATATATCTCCACAATCCGCTTGTGGTGGAAATCACCATGGCATAGTTCTTTCCCGTTTCCACTCCCCATAGCGGAACAACCGTGGGTTTCTCCTTTCCGAACTCGTCCATAGGTATGAATTCATAGAACACTCCATAGTCGAGCATCAGCAGCATAGATTTGTCCTTCGGGTCATTCTGAAGCCCGAAGAAACCCTCGCTTGCGTTATATGTTTCCATATAGTGCATTTTGGGGCTTGTTATAAGCTGCTCATATTGCTTGCGGTAGGGAGTGAACGCCACACCTCCGTGGAAGAACATTTCAAGATTGGGCCACACCTCTTCGAGATGGGTCTTGCCCGAGAGTTCCATAACCCTTGTCAACACCGAGAGCATCCACGAAGGCACACCGCTGATATTTGTCACATTCTTGTTGAGCGTCTCCATTGCGATGCGGTCGCGCTTGAGTTCGAAATCAGATATCAGTGCAGTCTGTTTCTTCGGCACACGCACAAGATTGGCAAGTGGGTTGATGTTTTCGATAAGAATGGCACTGAGGTCGCCCACGATACTGTTTGCCACATTGTAGTTAGGCGAATGGCTTCCACCGAGAATCAATGCCCTTCCGTCAAACAGACGGCTCTTGGGATTATTGGCGAGATACATTGCCACAGCGTCCTGACCTCCACGATAGTGGGTGTCTTTCAGGCCTTGGGGACTTACGGGAATGAACTTGCTCTTGTCGTTGGTGGTGCCCGAAGACTTTGCATACCATTTCACTATTCCCGGCCAGAGCACGTTTCTCTCTCCATGCCTCATCCTGTCGATGTCACCTTTCAGTTCCTCGTATGTGTTCAGGGGGGTGTTGGCAGTGAAATCCTCATATCCCTTGGCTATGTCGAAAAGGTGTTTTCTTCCGTATTCAGTGTCCTTGGCGGACTCGAGCAACGTGGTGAGCACGTGTCTCTGCATCTGCTCGCCTTCGTCGTTGTGTCTCTCCAATTCCTTCTGTCGAGGCACAAAAACCTTACCTATAATACTTGTCAAACTCATATTATGATTCTTTTGAAAGTGCAAAAGTAATCATTTCTTTTGTAAAAGCCTCAACTTTTACAATATTTATGATTT
>JBJEAV010000131.1:0-3255 GCA_051869395.1 Prevotella sp. | reverse complement strand
GACCGGCTGATGTTGGGATTCATCACCGCCTCGGGACACGGACTGAAATACGTGCTGAAAGCCGACGCCTCGATTGGCGATATCGCCAAGAATCAGGAGTGGTTCTGCAAACAGCTGTGCATCGAGTGCGACAAGGCGTGCAAGGACGCGGCTCGAATCTCTTATTGTCCTTCAAAGGAGGATATACTATTTATTAACTCGGATATTTTTGAATATAACAATGAAGATTATGACAGACAATTTGGATGGAAATATAGGGGCTGCGCACAGGCCGCAGGCGGGACGCCTGCGCTCCCAGAGGCATCCGCATCAGGAAACAGCGGAGGAAGTAACCAATCTCTCCCCCCAGGGGGAGCCGGAGGGGGGCTTATCCATGGCGTCCCATTTGCTCGAATCGTGGAGGAATACACAAAGCTTTATCGAAAGGAAGACTGGACGGATGGCGTACCCCAACCTGGAGAACGTCATCAGTTCGTTCATCGGATGGCTCGCGACCTGCGCTACCTCTGCGACATGGACAAAGCCACACTTGTCGCGATGCTACATACATCTGCCGTGTGTCGTTTCATTGAGGGACGGGACGCAAAGGAGTTCGAAAGAATCGTGGATGCTGCTCTCTCTTATAAGACGATCTGCGGATACCCGCAATCAGTCAGAATGGCTTGTAAGAATAGTGGTGTCGAACTGCCTTACTTCGGCTCAGGAGAAATCGCTGACGACCAGGATGAAATCGACTATGACTTCTGGGCTTCGCGCCTTCTCCCTCTGCTACATCCCGACAACCCCCGAGACATATATGCGAGGGCGGTTGCCAAAATGGATGACAAACTGAAACTCGGCGGCGTGCTCGTGGCAGGGGCTATGACGGGCACGTATCTCACGCAGTGCTACTTCCAGCACTACGACGCGAGGCTCTACCGACTGTCGTATCTCGTGTATGTCATCGGTCCGCCCGCATCAGGCAAGTCCTTCCTCGCCGACCTCGACAAGGTGCTGATGTATGCCATGAAGCAGCAGGACGAGACATTCCGCAAGACTGAGAAGGAATACACCGAGAAGAAGGAACGCAACGAGCAGTTGAAGGGCGCGAAGGAAAAGGACATTCCGGCGAAGCCCCACCTGCCCATCAGATACGTGCCTTCGACTATATCTAATAAGGTGTTGTACAACCGTCTGACGGATGCCGTGACCAGCGACAGTCCCGACGCGATGCACCTCCACCTGTTCACCACCGAGACGGAGTTGGCTACGGCTCTGAGAGTTCAAGTAGGTTCGTGGGCAGGCAAGTTGGACTTGGAGCTGAAGTCGTTTCAGAACGAATGGGCGGGAGTAGATTATGCCGACAACGGCAGTGCCAACGGACTCATCCAAGTAAATTGGAACCAGTGTATCTCATCCACCCAGTCGAGCGTGCTGAAGAAGGTGAGGGGCGGCGACCTGGACGACGGATTCATCACCCGCCTCGCCCTGTGGCTCATGCCGCCGACGAAGGGCGTGATGACAGACTACAAGGGCGACCAGCCCGTGGAATTCGACGATATACGCCTTGCGCCCGAGGATATGGACGTGGTGAAGATGTGCGTGGAGCTGTCGGAATTGGCGGGCAGGATAGACTGCGAACCGCTCGTGAGGGCAGCGTGGGAATGGTGTGACAACCAAACCGACCTCGCCAAGCTCGACAACGACGACTGCCGCGAGTACTTCCGCAAGCGCATACCTCTTTATATGATAAGATACACGCTGCCGAGGATGGTGTGCATGCAGTATGAGGACTTCAGGAAAACCGGTAAGCTCGTGGTGACAGAGGAAGACAAGGAGTTTGCAAGGCTCATAGGCGACTGGCTGATGTTTGCCTCGATAAGGCAGTGGGGCAACAAGTTGCTCAGCACTTGGGAGACCAAGGCTGAGGAGAATAAGGTGAGGGAGAAGTCATCGCCGTTTGCGGATAGATTCGCTCAATTACCTGAAATGTTCAGTCTTGAGAATATATCTGGTTTTTATCTAAATAAAAAATCAGCTCAATCTGCGATAGCTACTATGATTAAAAAAGGTATAGTTGCAAAAGTTGGTAAGAATCTATGGAAGAAGTTAAAGACTAATATTTACGATACCACTGTATTCTCATAATTTACATTTTTACATTTTACATTTTTACAGAGAAATCATTTTTTTAGTTATGGAAACAACAGAAGCAAGAAAGACGTTTGACTTCTCAAAGGAGAAGGTGCAGACAATCACGTTGGCCGAATTGGAGGCAACGTACAAGGAGAACGACGTGTATGGACGCCCCTTAGGCGGCATCTATCACTCGGATCTCATCAATGGTATCTCCGACATTGCACGCAGTGCAGGTTTGGAGGTGGAGATGGGCGACATGTTCGCAGTGAACAACCTCGACGGCAAGAGGCCAGGTGTGGCGCTGCTGCCCGAGGTGGAGGAGAAGGAGGGGGAGCGCAGCATCAGGGCGCATCTGCTGAGGAGGGTGTTTGCAACTGTAAGGATGACGGCCCAAGCACCAGCAGCCCCCTCCCAACCTCCCCGAGGGGAGGAGAAAGGTATGCTTCGAGCGCAGAAACCAGCGGAGAAGGTAACCAATCTCTCCCCCCAGGGGGAGACGGAGGGGGGCTTGGGGGGCTTAGGTGGCTTGGGGGGCCGTGTGTTTTCTGTTGCCATTGCCATCAGCTATTCCCAGCACGGCATTCAGATCGGCATCGGGCCTAACATCCATATCTGCCGCAATCAGACTATCCTCTGCGCAAAGCAACTCATTGCCAACTACGGATATCGCCGCCTCGACTTGGACAAGAAGGAATTGGCGGGAGCCGACTGGTGGCGTCCCACCGTGGAGGGATGGATTGAAGAGGTGGCTCAGGGGGCGATGCAGGCGCAATGGGCTGAGATTATACAGAGCCTCGACGAACAACTCGTGTATGAATCCGACATGCAGCAGATTTTCGGCGGACTGATGCAGCTGCGCATTCAGGCCGACACATCCGAGAAATCACTGCGCACGGGCGAGGTGCCACCGCTGACGCAATCCCAGATTAACCACTGCATGGAGCAGGTGCTGATAAAGCACTTCGGCAAGGGCGGCGCGGGGATGTGCACCAAGTGGGACATCCTCAACGCCATGACCGACACGCTCAAGCCCCTCAACAACAGCGAGGGACTGCGGGTTCCGATATGCGACACGTCGAGGCTGCTGCCGCAGTTGGCGCGGTGCGCGGAGTTTCTTTTGTAAATGAAGAATGAAGA
>JBJEAV010000130.1:0-3271 GCA_051869395.1 Prevotella sp. | reverse complement strand
GGAATATCACGGCGCGCGGCTATCAAGATGATGGGAAGTGCGGCATTGGCGGTGATGATGGCTTCCACGGAGGCTGTCGCGCTGACTTCATGCGTGGGAAAAGGCAAGAAAAGGGTGGTGCTGTATTTCTCGGGTACGGGCAACTGCCTCTATGTGGCGCGCGAACTGGCGGGCAAGGACGGCGAGATGCTCAGTATTCCGCAGCTTATGCGCAAGAAGCAGTTTGAGATTGAGGCAGACGAGATAGGACTGGTTTATCCCGTATATGGACACATGCCGCCGTATATGGTGAGGGAGTTCATCAAGAAAGCCCATTTGAAGGCCGACTATCTGTTTGCGGTGCTGACCTACGGCAACCGCAAGTGCAGTTCGGTGGAGATATGGGACGATATATCCAAGAAGACTGGCAATAAGTTCGATTACATCAGTACGCTCATCATGGTCGATAACTGGTTGCCCAACTTCGACATGAACGAGCAGATGAAGATTGACAAGCATGTGCCCGAAAACCTGAAGAAGGTTGCCGCCGACATCGATGCCCATAAGCAGTGGCACGAACCTGTGACACAGGAGGAACGCGACCAGCACAGGGGATTCCTCGAGCGCACTGGTATCGACCCCGAGGTGGGATTCCTCCTGAGAAGCGAGAAATATTTCAAGGTGACTGACGACTGTATAGACTGCGGTGTATGCACATACGTCTGTCCGCGAGGCAACTACGACCTGACGGGTAGGGGAGTGAGGATGGAAGGCGACTGCGAGTTCTGCTTCGCCTGCATACAAAACTGCCCGCAGAAGGCGATACAGTTCATTGAGCAGGAGGAAGGAACATGGCCCGACGGCAAGGAGAAGAATCCCAATGCCAGATACCGCAACGAGAACGTGTCGCTGATGGAACTGAAGATGGCGAATAATCAGAGAATGTAACGATAACGAAAACGATAATAATTAACGAAAACGGAAGCTATGTTGCGAAAGATAAGAATTATCCTTGCCGCACTGTTTTTCCTGTCTGTTACGGCTTTGTTTGTGGATTCCACGGGGACAGTACAGGAATGGTTGGGATGGACTGCCAAGATGCAGTTCCTTCCGGCTTTGCTCGCCATGAATGTGGTGGCGGTAGTGGCATTGGTGGTGCTCACATTGCTTGTGGGCAGGGTGTATTGCTCGGTGATATGTCCGCTCGGTGTTATGCAGGACATTATATCATGGTTGAGCGGAAGGAGAAAGAAGAAGAAATCGCGCTTCTCGTATTCCGGCGAGAAGAGATGGTTGAGATACGGCATACTCGTGGCATTCATTGTGGCTTTCATAGCGGGATTCGGACCTCTTGTCGCTCTGCTTGCGCCATATAGTTCATACGGCAGGATGGTGTCGAGTGTCGTGTCGCCATCGCTGTCGCCCGTTGCCATTGTGGCAGGAGTCTCGTTCATCATTGTGGCTATATTGGCATGGACAGGAGGTCGCACATATTGCAACACCATCTGTCCTGTGGGCACGGTGTTGGGATTCTTCTCGCGCTTCGCCCTTTTCCGTCCTATGATCGACACGTCGAAGTGTAATAATTGCAAGCGTTGTGCCAAGAAATGCAAGGCATCTTGCATTGATGCCAAGAACCACCGTATCGACTATAGCCGTTGTGTGGCTTGTATGGACTGTTTGAAGAACTGCAAGCATGGGGCAATAAGCCTCACCCCCAGCCCCTCTCCAAGAGAGAGGGGAGTAGATACCCATGAGGACGATAAAGCAAATCATTCCCCTCTCTCTTGGAGAGGGGTTAGGGGTGAGGCTTCCCGTCGTAATTTCTTAACTGTTTCTGCCACTCTTGCAGCCACCTCTTTTATAAAGGCGCAGGAGAAGAAGGTGGATGGCGGTCTTGCCGCAATCGAGGACAAGCAGAAGCCCAATCGCGCCACTCCTATCGTTCCACCGGGAGCAAAGGGAGCATGGCATTTAGCCAAACACTGCACTGCATGCCAACTCTGCGTGTCGGAATGTCCTAACGGTGTGCTTCATCCTTCCACAAACTTGGAGACCTTGATGCAGCCGGAGATGTCATACGAGAATGGCTATTGCCGCCCCGAGTGTACACGTTGTTCCGAGGTATGTCCTGCGGGAGCCATACATCCGATAACCATGGCGGAGAAGTCTTCCATCCGTATAGGTCATGCAGTGTGGATTAAGAAAAACTGTCTGCCTGTCACCGACGGTGTGAGCTGCGGCAACTGTGCCCGCCACTGTCCTTCGGGAGCCATTTTGATGGTTCACATGGATGCTAAGGACGACGAGTCGCCGAAGATACCCGTAATAGACACCGAGCGATGCATCGGTTGCGGAGCATGCGAGAACCTCTGTCCCGCCCGTCCGTTCAGTGCGATTTACGTCGAGGGACATGAGAGGCATAGCGTGTATTAATTAGGAATTAGAGATTAGGAATGGACAAGAATATATCACGTAGGGAATTTATCAAGACGATGGGTGTGGCAGGATTAGCTACTGCCGGACTTGCGTCTTGTGTCGGCAACAAGAAAGAAGCCAAGGATTCGGCTGAGGGCGAGGTGCCCAAGGACAAGATGACATATCGTATTAATCCGACAACGGGGGACAAGGTGTCAATTCTCGGTTTCGGAATGATGAGGCTGCCCACTAAGGAGTTGCCGGCGAAAAGTGAGAACGAGGAAGTGAATGAGGAAATCGACCAGGAGGAAGTTAACCGACTGGTTGACTATGCCCTTGAGCACGGTGTGAACTATTTCGACACGTCGCCCGTGTATTGTCAGGGGTTATCCGAGCGTGCCACGGGTATAGCTCTCAGTCGCCATCCTCGCGACAAGTATTTTGTGGCTACCAAACTGTCGAACTTCTCTCCCGACACCCGTAGTCGTGAGGCATCTATCGGGATGTATCGTAACTCGATGAAGGAGTTGCGTGTGGATTATATCGACTATATGCTGCTGCATGCCATTGGTGGCGGTAGGGATGCCATGGCTGAATATGCCGAGAGATATGAGAACAACGGCATACTCAACTTCCTGATGGAGGAGCGCAAGGCAGGCAGAATACGCAACCTTGGTTTCTCGTATCACGGGGACATCCGTGTGTTCGACTATCTCCTGTCGAAGCACGACGAGTATAAGTGGGACTTCGTGCAGATACAGCTCAACTATCTCGACTGGCGACATGCCAAGAGCACCAATCCCGCTAATACCGATGCCGAGTATCTGTATGCCGAACTCGCCAAGCGCAATATTCCCGCTGTCATCATGGAGCC
>JBJEAV010000129.1:0-3274 GCA_051869395.1 Prevotella sp. | reverse complement strand
CTCCTCGATGGTCTTGTTGTCGGCATCGGCAGCAAACTGCATCTGGAAGCGGGCCTTGCCGTTGAAGGAGACGGTGAGCTGCATGCTGCTCTCCACGAGATAACTCTCGTTGCACTGGGGCCAGGCTGCATCGCATACACTTCCCTGTTCGCCAAGTGCTTCCCATAGTTCTTCGGCTATATGGGGAGCGAAGGGAGAGATGAGGGCAACGAGGTCTTTCAGTATAACCTTGCTGCGGCACTTCGACTGTGCCAGTTCTGACTGGGCAATCATGAATGCCGAGATACTGGTGTTATATGAGAAGTGCTCGATGTCGAATGTCACCTTCTTGATGAGCTTGTGAAGGCTCTTGAGCTGCTCTGCTGTCGGTTCCTCGTCGTTGGGAAGGAACTCATCGTCGCGACTCCAGAACAATGCCCAGAACTTCTTCAGGAAGCGGTGGCAACCGTCAATACCGTTAGTGTCCCATGGCTTCGACTGCTCGACAGGACCGAGGAACATTTCGTAGAGACGAAGAGTGTCGGCACCGTATTTCTCTACAATCATGTCGGGATTTACAACGTTGAACATCGACTTTGACATCTTTTCTATCGCCCATCCACATACGTACTTGTCATCCTCGAGTATGAACTCAGCATTTGCGTACTCAGGACGCCATGCCTTGAATGCCTCTATGTCGAGTTGGTCGTTGCTCACGATATTCACATCCACATGTATAGGAGTAACCTCATAGTTGCCCTTGAGTCCGAAGGAAACGAATGTAGGATGGTCGGCTCCCTCCTGGTTGATACGATATACGAAGTTGCTTCGTCCCTGAATCATACCCTGGTTGACCAACTTCTTGAATGGTTCGTCGGCACAGGAATAACCGCTGTCATAGAGGAACTTGTTCCAGAAGCGCGAGTAGATCAAGTGACCTGTGGCATGCTCAGTACCGCCTACATACAGGTCAACATTCTGCCAATACTCGTCAGCCTCCTTGCCCACGAGAGCCTTGTCGTTCTTCGGGTCCATATATCTCAGGTAATAAGCCGAAGAACCGGCGAATCCAGGCATAGTGTTGAGTTCCAGTGGGAATACGGTTTTGTTGTCGATGAGCGACTTGTCAACCACCTCTTCCTTCACGGTGTCCCATGCCCATTTCTTGGCGCGTCCCAATGGAGGCTCACCAGTCTCGGTAGGCTTATATTCGTCAATCTCGGGCAAGAGCAGAGGCAACTTGTCCTTCGGAATCATATAAGGCATATTGTCCTTGTAATATACAGGGAACGGTTCTCCCCAATATCTCTGACGAGAGAAGATGGCATCGCGCAAACGATAGTTCACCTTGACACGTCCGAGATTGTTCTCGGTGACAAACTTCTTGGTGGCGGCAATGGCTTCCTTGACGCTCAATCCGTTGAGGGAGAGAGAGGAGCCCCCCTGCCCCCCGGTGGGGGGTTCTGCTATGCCGGTTCTTGGGGAATTTATCATTATGCCTTCCTTGGCATCGAAACTCTGCTCACTTACGTCTGCTCCCTCGATGAGCGGGATGATGGGCAGGTTGAAGTGCTTGGCGAAGGCATAGTCGCGCGAGTCATGGGCTGGCACTGCCATGATGGCTCCGGTGCCATATCCTGCGAGTACATATTCAGATATCCAGATAGGGATGGCTTCGCCTGTGAATGGATTTACTGCGTATGAGCCTGAGAACACGCCAGTGACGCGATGGTCGCTGATACGGTCGCGCTCAGTGCGCTTCTTCACGTATGCTATATACTCATCCACGGCAGCACGCTGTTCGGCAGTGGTAAGTTCATCCACTAATTCGCTCTCTGGAGCCAATACCATGAATGTCACACCGAAGATAGTGTCGGCACGTGTGGTGAAGATAGTAAAATGCTTGTCGCTGTCCTTCACCTTGAACTCCATCTCAGTTCCCTCAGAGCGACCAATCCAGTTGCGCTGTGTCTCCTTGAGCGAGTCGGTCCAGTCGATAGTCTCCAGTCCGTCGAGCAGACGCTGTGCGTAAGCCGACACACGCAGGCACCACTGGCGCATCTTCTGCTGCACCACGGGATAACCTCCGCGCACACTCACACCATCCACAACCTCGTCATTGGCAAGCACAGTGCCGAGTTTCGGGCACCAGTTCACCATAGTCTCGCCAAGATATGCGATACGATAGTTCATAAGCACCTCCTGTTTCTTCTTCTCCGAGAACGAGTTCCACTCAGAGGCAGTGAAATGCAGTTCCTCAGTGCAGGCGGCAGATATATTCTCAGTACCCATCAGTTCGAAGTGCTCGATAAGCTTTATGATAGGCTGGGCCTTCTGTGATGCAAGACTATAATAAGACTTGAACATACGGATGAAAGCCCACTGGGTCCAATGATAATAGTCGGGAGCACAAGTTCGCACCTCGCGGTCCCAGTCGAATGAGAATCCAATCTTGTCCAACTGTTCGCGATAGTGGTTGATGTTAGCCACTGTAGTCACCTCAGGGTGCTGGCCCGTCTGTATGGCATACTGCTCAGCCGGCAGTCCGTAGGCGTCATATCCCATAGGATTAAGCACATTGTAACCTTGCTGGCGCTTGTATCTTGCATAGATATCGCTTGCGATATATCCGAGGGGATGACCCACGTGCAGTCCCGCTCCCGATGGATAGGGGAACATGTTGAGTACGTAGAACTTCTTGCGCTTCTTGTCTTCAGTGACCTTGTAGGTTTTGTTTTCCACCCACTTCTCGTGCCACTTCTTTTCGATTTCTCTAAAATTGTATTCCATAATTATATTTCGTTTTTCTTTTCTTCAGTGCATAATACGCTGCAAAGTTACATAATTATAATGAAACAACAAAAGAAATCGCGTTTTTTTTATATTATTTAGCTATGACGGGTATCAGTAACTATTCAGCAGGTATAATTTTAAACACAAAGACACGAAGAAACAAAGCATTTTTCGCTGTTGGAAGATACAATGAGCAGCAAAGCTGCTTACAAAGTCCACAAAGTTTTCCCACTGCAAGCCTTTGTGGCGACTTTTAAGTCGCTTGTTGTCTTTGTATCTAAATAAAACCTTCGTTTCTTTGTGTCTTTGTGTTCAAATAAATAGGATTAGCTGAATAGTTACGGGTATCATCTTCAATAGTTAAAAAACAATAACCACGTAGGAAAAGTGTGTTTTTTACTTGCTTATTTTATAGGAAAAGTGTATTTTTGCAGGGTCAAAAATGATGGAAAAGTGTATGCTGTACAGAAAAATAGAAGAAAAGATAGAGGATTGCCTAAGG
>JBJEAV010000128.1:0-14983 GCA_051869395.1 Prevotella sp. | reverse complement strand
GCTTTTTTAATACAATTATCCGGAAGTATCTGAAAAAAGTGGATTATTTTATGCCTATTATTTTGTTAAGTTGTTGTTTATCAGCTAATACACCTCCATTAATCCTCAATTAAAAAGTGGATTCAATATAGAGGTGTATTTTTTACATTTTTGCCACTACATACCCCATCGTCCATGCTGGCTGTAGGATGAAACCGCCTGTGATGGCATACACATCGAGCATCTCGCCGACAAAGTAGAAGCCTGGATGTTGGCGGGATTCGAGCGTTGATGAGTTGATGTTTGATCTTGCCAGTGATGTCAAAGATTACTGCTTTTGAGTGCAAAAGTACAAAGAAAAGATTGATACTGCAAATATTTAGCTTAACAAAACGGAATAATTCCTGCTTTTCAAACCTAAAATGACGGAATAATTCCCGAAAACGATAGTCAAAATGACGGAAAAAGTCCTGAAAGCTTGCGCAAACAGAAAAAAACATGTATATTTGCAGCCAAAATAATCAATATATATGTCTATGCTTTACAGGAAGTTCGCATCACAGATAGAAAGCCACTTGCTCAACCAACCCAACAAGATTATGTTGGTGAATGGAGCAAGACAAATCGGGAAGTCATATCTAATCAGGTATGTCGGTAAGAGGTTATTCCCTCATTTTATCGAAATCAACCTTAAGGAAGACAAAGAAGGCCAAGGCCTGTTTGCCACAGTAAGGAGCGTTGATGACTTCCATATCCAATTGGGGGCAATGGCAGGTGACAATCTCGGAAAGAAGTCTGATACACTGATATTCCTCGATGAGATACAAAGCTATCCCCACCTGATGACAATGTTGAAGTTTCTCAATCAGGAGGGACGATATACTTACATAGCCAGTGGTTCGCAACTGGGTGTGGCCTTGTCACAAACTGCATCTGTCCCCATCGGGAGCATCACCATAACAGAGATGTTCCAACTTGACTTCGAGGAGTTTCTGCTTGCCATGGGATGCTCACAAGCTACAATTGACTGCGCAAGGGATTCGTATGACAATGACTTGTCGCTCAACGAGTCCTTGCACAACTATTTTTTGCAGCAGTTCAAGATTTATCTTCTCGTAGGAGGACTTCCCGAAGCAGTCAACAAGTTTCTTGAGGCCAGGAATATGTCTCATGTGCGTGATGTGCAACGTGATATAATTAACCTATACAAGATTGATGCGTCACAGTATGATGCAGAACGACGCCTCGTGATAAGGAAAATCTACGAAATGATTCCGTCAAACATGGAAAACAAGAAGAAACGTGTTGTTGTCAAGCGCATTGAAGACAAGGCGGGACACAAGCAGTTCAGCGACTATGCTGAGGAGTTTGAATACCTGACAAACTCCGGCATAGCCATGGCTGTGCAAGCTATCAGCAATCCGCGGTTTCCGCTTATCGAGTCAGAAAGCAAGAATCTCATAAAGCTTTACCTCAACGACGTAGGATTACTTACAAGCATCTTGTACGGACTGAATATCAATGCGATACTTCGCGATGAGAGGAGCATCAATCTTGGCTCTGTATATGAGTCTGTTGTCGCACAGGAACTGCATGCCCACGGCAACCGTCTCCACTATTATGACAACAAGCAACGTGGCGAAGTTGATTTCCTCGTGGATGACTATAGCACCCTAAGTGTTGTGCCGATAGAAGTGAAGTCGGGCAAGGACTACACCATCCATAGTGCCCTCGACAAGTTTCTTTCCACTCCCGACTACACCATATCACGAGCCATCGTGTTCAGCAACAACCGTGAAGTGGGAACGGTGAATGGCATTACATATATGCCGATTTATTATTCAATGTTCATCAACGGCTACAACGGCACCAGCACCAATGACACGATAATACCAGAGGTGCCGATGCCAGATTTGGGTGAATAATCACTCATATCGCAGATTGTCCTGCATCCATTTGAAACACTTTTCCTGACTGCCCGGGAAACGCCAGTGACCGCTGGTCGGGGTTATGTCCTTCTGTTTTGGGGCAGTTATCTCATTCCATACCGACCATACCGAGGTGGGCGAACAGGTATCGTCGCTATATCCCCAACTCATGAAGGTGGGAACACGCAGTGTGCGTGCGAAATTGACCACATCGAAATAAGGCAAGGTCTGCAGGGCCTGCTCAACGGGAATATCCACACGACTGTCGTCGAACAACCCTGAGAAGAACATAGGCCAACCACCCGCCCTGCCGTGAAGGAAACCGGTAAGGTCGCTCAGAGCAGGATAAAACGGGGCGCACATGGTGACCTTTTCGTTGAGGGCAGCAGTGATAACTGACAACGCCCCACCCTGCGAACCACCGGTAACGATGACGTTTCTGCCGTCCCAGTCGGGCAGAGAACAGAGGAAGTCAACTGCCCGGGCACATCCCACATACACATCCTTATAGTAATAAGTGTCCTTGGATGCCATCCCGCGACGCATATATCCATTGCATTTCTCACCACACACCCGTTTATATTCCTCATCAGGCAGACGCTGGTCGTTATCGTGAATCTCTATCTTGAGATACACCATTCCCGCCTTAGGGAAATAGTCGGAGGGATAGATTTTCTGGCTGCCAGCACCAGGGGGTACGAGCACCACTGGATGCTGCCTGCCGTCCAACGGGCGCGAGAGATAGCCATATATCCACTTGTCCTCGCCCACATGAAGCCTTACGAGCTTGGTCTCAATCTTGTCGTCAGTGGCATCGGGCACATCAAAGTATTCCGGTTCGAGATTCACCTTACGGGCTTCACGCAGTGCGTTCTGCCAGAACTTGGTGAAGTCTTTCGGCATCTCGGTGAACGAACGGATCTGCTCAGGAGAGTATGCCACCTTGACAAGGTCGCGCTGACGCTTGCCTCCAGCCACAAACTCATATTGGCATGCAAGGAATCCCGGCTCGGTCATTGTACCCATACGTATGACAGCCTCTCCACCGACAAACGTGGTAGAGTCGGCATCCTTGGGCTGGAGCATCTCCCGCCCCACCCTATACTTTACCGTCACTCCATTGAGCGGCACCCCACCCTCGCGGGCATAAATCCGCAATGTGGCAGGCTGCCCCTGACGGTAATAACTGTCCCCATGGTCGGGTATTGCCACCACCTCCACGAAAGCCTTGCGTGGAGACCCGAATTCCTGTCGGAACTGCTGAGCGGAAAGAGATGCGCAACAAAAAACCAATAGGATAAAAATGAAAAAACTAAGCATAAACTTCTTATTTATAAATTTGGGTACAAAGATACTATATACATTCCATATTCACAAGTTTTTATCGTAATTTCTTTTTCTTCTTAACATTCTTTGAATAAAAAAGTGGCTCACATCTAAACAGTGCGAGCCAGTTGATTTTTAATCCTATGTTATATGTATTACTTGCTGAAATATTTCTTCCCGCCACGGATTACAAGTCCTCGACCCGACTTAGTCTTCATGCCGGCAAGATTAAATGTAGCAACATTGGAATCATCCTGAACCTCAACAGCCTCAACACCAGTAGAAGGTCCACCAGTACCCCAAGTGATGGTTGCTATGTAAACAGCTACAGGGTTGAGGTCATTATAGTTCTTGTAGTAGTCAGCATAGATAACCATTGTACCACCATTCTCGTCAATGTCGAATGTTGACAACTTGTAGTCAGGAGAGAATGCAATGGCGTCGTTGTCGATAACAAAAGAGAGATACCATGCACCATTACCTGGATTCACAAAGCTTGGAGATCCCCAGGTATAAACAGGTTCCTTCATTGATAATTTCTTAGTCTCGGCATTGTAAGTGAACTTAATCTTTGAGCCTTGCTTCACATAGTCTCGCAGTACGAAATAGTCCTCATAAACGTCGATATGGCATGTGCCTGACTGGGCAGCTTCCCATGTTCCGTTATCATAGCTTGCCTCAAAAGTCTTCAGCGGAGCATCGTCAGCCTTTTTGGGAGTAAGCACAGAAGTACCGTTTGCGTATGCAGTTCTGCTGCCTTTTGCGCCATAAAAAATAGCCCACTCATTGATTTTGATTTCAGAAGCATCATCATTGAATGATCCGGTTACGGGTTCATCCTCAACACATTCAACCTTTGCGCCATCCATAATATATGGACGGAAGGCAAAACCAATACCAGACAATGGAAAAGTCTGGCTGGTGAAAGTGAATGTCTTTTTTTCCAAATCAACAGTGGCAGTCAAGTCAACATTGCAGTTGGCAAAATTGGTAAAGGTGACAGTATTGTCATCCACCTTCTTGATAGTCATCGTGTAGGTATCAAAGCTCTGTGCCGTGCCCTGAATACCACCAGCTGTAAGTTTAGTACTGCCATCAGTCTTTGTTGAGTATTCACCTACAAGGTCATCAACAGTGATAGCCATTGCCTTAGGAGCTGCCGCCAAGAGCAGCGCCGTAATGTAAAGATAAAGTTTCTTCATAATGTTTTGTTTTAAAAATGTGAATTATAAATGAATTATTTGAATAATCCTGCAATAAACTGTTCCAATTCCTCACCCCTAAGGCCTTCTGCGATAATCTTGTTATCTGCATCAAGAATAAAGAGTTGTGGAATGGCGTGAATCTCATAAACATCGGTGACCACAGAGTTCCACCCCTTAAGGTCGGATATATGGAGCCATGGCAGTTGGTCTTTTTCGATAGCCGCTTTCCATGGCTCCAACTTTGCATCGAGAGAGACGCTTATGATTTCAAGTCCTTTATCATGATACTCTGCGTATATCTTTTTGACATTGGGGTTTTCCGCACGGCATGGACCACACCATGATGCCCAGAAGTCAATAATCTTCACCTTTGCCTTCACTCCGTGAATTGAAAGCGGTTTGCCTTCGGGTGTATTCATCGTAAGGTCAGGTGCCGTACCTCCCACGATGATATGTGATATTTTGTCACTCCAAGGCTGCATGAGTTTCCCATAGAGCGTGGCCTTGGCCTTCTCGCCCAACATGTCATATTTTGCCGTAATCTTCTTGCTGCCCACCAGTTCGCGCAATCTTCTGCCAAGAATTGTAGCACTGACTATGTTGTCGTTTTGCCTGATAAACTCATCCTCAAGCTTCTCGTACTTGTCGTTGTACATCTGCATCATTCCCTTCACCTGTATTCTTCCAAAAGCGGGGTCATTGGCATATTCCTTCTCCATCATCCTTTTCACGGAGTCAGCCTCGTATATTAACGCATATTCCTTCTTACGAAAAGCATTTGCTAACTTCTGCATTTCACCTCCCCCATTAACAATATAGGCCGAGGGACGCTTGGCGTCTACCTCTACTTCTACAGTGGCATCCTCAAGAATAAGAGGTATTGCAAGCCTTGTGTTGTAAGCACGAAGTTCTGCTGACATCGGTTCGTCCAATTGACCTTGATAATCGAAACTGCCGTCGGCTTTGATTGATGTTGCAAGAGTATCAACACCTCCATTAAGGTTAGGAGTCACAAGCACAATCCGCCCACCGTGATTAGCCACCTTGCCTTTCACTCTGTAAGTGCCAGCCATGACATTTGACACGGCAAGAACAAACACCATTGTAGCAACAAATGTTCTTTTTCTCATTTTTTTCATTTTTTCGGTAATTATTATTAAGTATGTTTTCATTATTTCTTACGTTCCTTGTAAGTTATATCCACGATATTACCAAGTCCCACATATTCTTTCAGTTTCACCAAAGGCTTCATAAGGTTAGGCACCTCATACATCCTCACAATGCCACATTCATTGGTATCTGCACCGTCCTTTACAGTAGCCACGACGAGATGATACCCTCGTTCACGCTCCCATTCCTCGTATGACTCCCATGCCACCATAGGACAGAATTTGATAGCCCTGATTGTTTCTCCTGGGAAACTCAGCACTTCCTTTGCTTCCTCATCGGGGTGTCCCATGTCAAACTGATACACGCCGTTGCCATTGTCATAGAAAATATACGGGAACTGATGGTTGACGGCAAACATTGAGGCGGTAGCTAGACCATTGCCCAATACCTCACCGTAATAGTGCTGTATATTGTACTCCTCGTATTTGCCCTCTTCCCACCAATAGTCACCAGGGGTATAGTTAGCCCTAAGCTCAAAACAGTAGAAATAAAAACGGTTGTCGGAAGGATCGCGCAGTATAGAATAGATACGACCATCCTTAGCAGATTCCATCCACACCATATCACGTCCTGTTTCGGCAGTGAACATAGTGGAACCGCTGAAGGTGATTGGCGACGGATACTGGGAATTGTTGCGAATAATGAGGAACTGGCGGTGGGTCATATCGTAAAGTACGGCAGGGGCGCACCCATAACCGCCGCTGTACTGATTGTTATAGCTCACTCCAACAAAGGGTGCCGCCTTAAATTCCGTAGCACCATCCACCTTGTTTATGGGGAATTCGAACATACTGTTATTCACCGAACGATCAAGAGCATACACCTCATCCTTCTCATTGACAATAACCCACATATTGTTGATAGAGAACTGTGACATGGCTGAAGCCTTTATTCGAAGGTCTTCAGGCGGTATGCCAAAACGCCATTTCAGTTCATTGTCCTCCCCCACATGCAAGTCGGTAACATCAAGATTATATGTTGATTTGTCCGTGACGAGCAATGCTGCCGTCTCATATAAATTGTAGTTAAATATTATACGCACAGGTTTGCCAGGATTGAAGTCTGATGCCTGCCAAATATTATGTGCGACAAGGTCATTGTCAACATCCACATTGAATATGATATCCATGCGTGCCTTGCCGTCATCGTCACACAGAACCATCCATCCTTCACTGGTGGTGGATTTAACCCTAAGTTTAAAACTGGCAGTAGCACACAGTCCGTTTTGCTTGTCCTTGACGATGAAAAACATTGAGTAATCACCTGGCTCCCACGTAACGAGCTGGTCGATTTTCCTTTGACGCGAGATGACAGCATCATCAATGTTATTAATTTTATCGAAATCGACACCTGCCGGCAACATCTTCCATGTGTATTCATAATCGCTTTCGTTGTTTCTTCCTGCTGAGGATGTTATCTGAGGATCTATTACAAGATGGTCAATAAACGACACTTTAGTTACGGTCTCGCCTTCCTTAATGCCCTCAATGGTGACCTCGTTGATTTCGTGATAGTCATAGTTGCCCTTGTCTTCGGCACATGCCGCGAATGTAACCGCCATCAGTGCGGCAAAAATATATGTAACAAACTTTTTCATGTCTTCATTATTTTTATATTATTATGCCTACCATTTGTAGCAATTAAAACCCCTGAGACTCTGGTCCCATAACCATAAGAGTTCCGTCATCTTCGTACTGCGGGTTATCATTGAGCCATCTTTGCATATACCTTCCGGCGAATTTTACATATCCGGCCGTCAGTCCAGTTACGATATCCTTCATCCACAATTCACGGTCAATTTCCATAACATCACAGATAAGTATTGCTTTTTTCATACTCCAGTCTCCGAAATATGGCTCTCCATAATAAGTCCACCATGTGGGTATGGGGAAATTCTCGTCAATATAGATGGCTCTCTGATAGTCAAGCGGTCGTGACACGACAGTGGTGTCATCCACCATCTGTGCGCCATATCTTGTATAAAGAAAAGCCAACTCCTCGTTTTCAACCAACTTAATGGCAAATCTCGCAGGTTTGTTCAGCAGGTCGGGAGCACGTTTCAGTTTCACCTTTATGGTTGTCTCAGCCTCTCCGGCTTTGATGGTGTGTTGCTTTAGAATAGGCTCATAGTGTACTCCCTCAATAGCGGCGCTGTCATCCCCCTCTCTTGTTTCTATCTCAACCGAGAAATTGCGGTCGTAGTCAGTCACATTACCTATGAGCATCACCTTGAGCTGTATTTCCTGTTCGGAAACATCACTGTTTTTCAGCCCCCAATGAACACTTACTGTGTCGAGCACCATTCCTTCGGTATCGAAATAGATGCCATTGCCACCCTCATAATCCATCATCTCCCTCTCGCATGAGACGAAGGATGCCATTACCAAGAGGCACATTATTGAATATAAGATATTTCTTTTCATAACTTAAATCCTCGCTTATTTAGTTGTATTTAGATTCACTGTCCGGTATAGGCAGCACATATTTGTCAACACTAATCTTAGTTTCACCATATGCAGAGATGGCATCCTTGATACTGGTCATCTGACGACGCTTATACCAAAACCAAAGTTGTCCTTCGCCCCAAAATTCCTTGCGTCTCTCAATCTTGATGTCATAGTCATCTGCAAATTCCTGACTACGTATTCCCCTGTGGTTTCTGAATTCGTTGAGATATGCAAGCCTGTCTTTGGTAGCCGTGGATAACTCTGCGGCAATCAGGTATGCCTCGCTCACCCTCATCATAGGTATTAGCTGATTGCAAAGCGAGTCGGAAGAATCACCTTGGTATTTGTTGAATATGCTGTATTGAGTACCTGAAATCTCCACCTGGTTCTTTAGTGCCGACGAGTATCTGTAATCGACCTGGTCATTCTCGAAAATTTGCTTAACACAATCCGTACGTGGTGCAAGCAATGAGGACAATTTGAGGTTTGAACCATCAAAAAAGCCCGTATAAAGGTTGTTGCGCTGCAGGTTTTGCAATCCAAAGATGACCTCAGAAGTGAACACCCTGTCGGGAACAGCCGCGGTGAGTTTGCTCGGCTTTATCCATGGGAAATGCGATTCCTGCACGGCAATTACCTTCTTGGCATATTCCAATGCTTTTTCGTCATCGCCTATAGTATAATACACTCTCATTGCAAGAGCCTGCACAGCATAGTAGTTCATACGCAAATTGCGATACTTGAGGAAATCGTCCTTAGGATCACCATTCACGCCATAGGTTATAACGGGGTCAACATCCGCAAGCAGACTGTCTGCCTCATGTAAGTCTTGCTCCAGACGTTCAAAGAAATTGAGCGGTGTAAGCTGCGGTTCTACATCAAGTGAGAACTGCGTGCGATATGGTATTGTCTTCACCGTTGAGGTTTCGTCGTATGCAGGACCAAAGAGTCTGAAAAGGTCAAAATGAAGATACGCCCTCAATGCCAAAGCCTCACCGCGCACGATACGATAGTAATTTCCCACGAGCACATCGGAATTACTCTCCGTATTCTTAATTATCGCATTGATGTTTGCAATAAGCTTATATGAGGTGTCCCATATATTCTGAATTATACTCTTTGCATCAGAACCATCGTATCTAAAGAGCATATATTCCTTGACCGACCTGTTTTCATCGCTGACGGCATATCTCTGTGCAAGCACCTCGATGAAGCCACAGCTCAGGTTGCGGCCATATATTGCATCCCTGTTAAGTTCAACATATATACCGTTGAGGGATTTCTTGAATCCAGCCTGTGAAGAGAAGTTGTTCTCCTCGGCAATACGGTCGCTTGGCTGTATGTCCAACCAATCAGTGCATGCTGTGCATACTGTAGCCAGCAGCATAACAGTCAATGTGTGATATATCTTGTTTTTCATATTTCCGTAGTTTTTTGTTGCACATTTTAGAAATTGAGTGATAATGCCATAGATACGCTGCGCGAGAAAGGATAGCTGATACCTCGCTCTTCCTTGACCGTTGCCCAACGGGCAATGTCATTCATATATGCACTGAATGTCATGCCTTGTATGCCCATCTTCCTGGTTAAAGAATACGGCAATTCGTATGAAATGCGTATGGACTCTATGGTAAGGTAGTTGTTCACAGAAACGAATCGTGACGACATTGGTGTTGTCTCCGTGCGTGATATGCCTTTAAACTTGGCATTGTCACCTGGTTTCTGCCATCTGTCGTAGAGGGCACGACGGTCTTGGTTCTTGGCAAGTGCCGAAGACGAGATATTCTCCACCTTTTCATATAATGTACTTAGGAAAGTATCGCCACCAAGACTGTATCTCATATATATACTTGCAGAGAATCCCTTGAAGAAAAACACATTGCCGAAAACGCCCTCTACGTCAGGTCTTGTATCACCAATCTCCACCTCATCGTCGTATGAATGTGTAAAAGTGTAGTTGCCACCCTTGGTGATAAAGATTTCCTTACCTGTGGCAGGGTCGATACCAGCTGACCTCACAGCCCATAAGGCACTTGGACTACCTCCGTCATAATAACGAGTCATATTTTTGGTCAGATTCTCATTATTATACTGTGCGAGTGTAGAACCGATATTTTCATAATGTGAACGGACGTGACTGAAAGAGAGTGACGTCGTCCAGTTAATTCTATCCTTTGGGCGATAGATGATGGCATATCGCAGAGTTCCATTGAAACCATCGGTAACCTGCTTGCCTATATTTGCAAGACGGCTGGTAACACCCACGGATGAAGGTATTCCAATGGATGCGAGCAACGGGTCGGTGTTCTTGTGGAACACGTCAAGATTCAGGTGAAGACGATTCCAAACACTTACATCAAGACCGACATTCAAGTCAATGGTTTTCTGCCATGCGAGGTCTGGGTCGCCTATTGCGTCAATCAAGAGTCCTGTACCGAAATTATTGGTCATCCAGTTGTTGAACTTATATGTGGTCAATGTGTTATATGAACCAAAGTTCTGATTACCCGGATTACCGATAGACCCTCTTATCTTCAACATTTGGAAAGCCTTGGTATCCTTCAGGAACTTCTCATTATGCAAGTTCCATGCCAATCCCACGGCCCATGTTGTCGAAAATTTCTTGTTGGTGCCAAACACGGATGAACCGTCAAGACGATAGTTAACATCCAGAAGGTAGCGGTTGTCAAAAGAATATCCTCCGTTGAAATAAAAATTGGCAGTGCGGCTTTTTGAATCATTATAGGTAGGCTTGCCGCTTTCAGTATATTGGTTGGCAAATCCTGGTGTAGTGAAATTGCCCTCAGGAAATCCCACAGCGGAAAAACCCTTAGTCATATCAGAGCTTTCGCGTATCGACGCACCGAGTACTGCATTAATCTGATGTTTTTCGGCAAGCAGCTGACCGTATGTTGCAGTGATGTCACCATCATAGCTGAATCCATCGCTTCTTTGGTCGGAATACGAGCCCTTCTTCAATAGGTCAACCTGATCGTATGCTGTACTCTCAGGGGACGTAAACCTTTCGCCGTCACTTGTCTCCTTTGTCAATCCAAGGCGTGCACGAATCCAAAAAAAGCTCAACGGTCGGTATTCCATACTGAAATTATTCCTTACGCCGAAACTCTCTCCCTTGTCATAACTGTTGAGCTGGTCGTTATACATCGGATTGCCGACAATAACCGACGCATCAGTAGTGCTCATCGAATTCTCCTTGTATTCAAGCCATTTTCCGATGGTGCCGTCTTCCTCATATTTAGGATAATATGGGTTGGCAGATGCGTATTCAGAGAATGCCACTGTGGGGTTTGAGTGTTTGGTGACGTTAACAGTGAGTTTGTTGGAGAATGTCAACTTCCCCATTCTATACAAGACATCGATATTACCGCTAAGAATATCGCGGCTTGACTTTTTCATCACACCGTCAATTTTGTTATAGCTCACTCCCAATGAATAGCGGAGCTGCTCGTTTCCACCTTGGGCACTGATGAAATGACGTTGGTTGAGACCTGTGCGCAAGGGTTCCGACAACCAATACGTGTCAACACCCCTGAGAACATTTGCAAGAAGCTTGTTATACCTGATATCCTGAAATTCCTGATAGTCGGCAATATTGGACGTAAAGTTGCCTGCCAATCTTTCAAATTCCAGTTTCTCAGCTGCATTCATCAGATTGTAGTCAGTAAGGTCTGCCCATGAAACATTGAAGTTGCCGCTATACATGAATTTCAACTTACCCATCTCAGGAGCCTTTGTTTCAACTACAACCACGCCATTGGCCGCCTTAGCTCCATAAATGGCAGTAGAGGCTGCGTCTTTCAGCACAGTTACAGATGCTATGCGGTCCATACTCAAGTCCATAATACTCTGGAGCGTAGTCTCAAAACCGTCCAAAATAAAAAGAGGCTGGTTGGGATCTTCGCCGAAAGTTTCCTTTAGTCCCACAATACTTGTCTTGCCACGAATCTCAAGGTCAGGCAAGCGATTGGGGTCGGAACCGAAATCATTGTTTTCCAATACGGTAAATGCAGGGTCAAGCGTCTTTAGACTCTGAATAAGGTTCTGGTTGCCCACAAGTTTCAGTTCTTCTGCATCGTAAGTCTGTGAAGAGCCGGTGAAACTCTCCTTCTTTCTTGAATAAATACCGGTGACTACAATCTCATTAATCGTTTTTGCGTCATCCTTCATATTGATGACAAGATTGGTGATGTTGCGCTTGCCGTTGAAAATATAATTTTCCTCTTTCATTCCTATGAACGAGAACTGCAGCTTGGTTGTTCTGCCCTGTGGTAGCAGAAGCGTGAACGAGCCGTCAGTAGCTGTGACTATAGCGGTCTTCATACTCGGCACCTTCACCGACACACCGGGAATACCGTAGCCACTTTCGTCAACAACCTTTCCCCTGAGCGTAAGAGTGGTTAGGGTGGTAGTCTTGACCTCAGCATCAGAGTTGGTTGACTTGTTTTTCTTTGTGAAAATGGTGACAAACTTGCCTTCTATACTATATGTAAGAGGCAAGTCGCCAATCACGGTGTCAAGGGCCTTGTGTATGTCATTCGACGATGTCGTCCCCTGAGCCTTCAAATCCTTCAAGTCATTTTGGGCATAGCTGATGCGATAACCCGTGGCTTTCTCAATCTTTTTCAAGGCGGTTGTCAACTGCTCACCTACATTCTGGTGCATCGAAGGAACGAAAGCAGAAACAGTGGGCACCATAGCCTGAGGAAGCAACAGCGTCACGGTCAAAATGACCTTTCTAATGGTAGATGTCCTTATCATACTATTTTTGTTTGAGTTACTTGACTTGTACAATATGGTATCGTACAAATTGTAACTTCGGGCACCCCCTAATCAACAAAAATAGTGTTTTTTTCAATATTTATCTTCAATTTCGATATTTCAGAGAGCATTTTCACTGCATCTTGCACATCAGAACGACGATCGTAGATAAAATGATATCGGTACTTAAGTTCTGGAATGTCATGACACACCACCGACATATTATACCAGCTACCTATTCTTATGAGTATATCTTCGAGCATGTCATCATCAAACAGTTCGATGCCGTCACGCCAGCAAATCTTGTCTTCCACGTCAACTTCCTGCTTACTCACCATTCCTGCATTTACCTTGGCAGACTCGTTAGGATATAGTTCAGCCAATTTATTTCCTGTCAGGTCGTCAATATCAACACGTCCGCTAACCAATGTTATGCAAGGCACATCACCCTTGTCGTATTTGACATTGAACTCCGTACCCACCACTCTTGCGACAACATCGCCAGTCTTTACAACGAACGGATGTGAGTGGTCAGAGGCAACATCAAAATATGCCTCGCCTTCAAGTTTCACCTCACGAATGTTGCCAAAACGAGTAGGATAGGAGAATACAGCATTTGCATTAAGCCACACTTTACTTCCATCAGGCAAATGGAGATGAAAATCTTTTGTCGGGGGCACAGATATTGTCTGCCATTCTGCAGGTTTAATTCCTTGCTTAATTTCGATAGAGTCTTTCCTGACAACGGTAGTGGTATTTCCAGAGGTGATGACAATCTTACCCGAATCTGCCTTTGCAGCATAAACTACAAGTTTACTGCCTTGTCGTGTCTGGTAAATCCACACACCTATTATCGACATAAATAATACAGCGACACAGGCGGCATACCTTATTATATATTTCATAGCCAACCGCCGATTCTTAATGCCGACTTTGAGTGCAAACCTATTCCACTCCTTAGCAGCCTCATTGCCGCGGTCTTCGCCATTTAACAGAGCCTCCATGACGAGTTGTTGCATCTCCATAGAGGCCTCATCATCTACAATCTCTTCGTGAAAAACCTTGTTTTCTTCTGTACATTCCATAATTAACAATTAAAATCATAAATGTTTCATATTCACATCCATTTATATAATCGGCATCATTGGCAGGTTAGGCACCAAAGAATGAAGATTTTTATCATATTTTCACGAATAAATTTCAGCCCCTTAATGATATGCTTCTTCACTGCACTCTCGCTAATATCCAACTCTTTTGCAATATCCCTATATTTATTCCCTTTAAGATAATGACTTGTCAGCACCTGCCTTGTCTTCGGATTCAATTTTTCAATCAGCCCAAGCACTTCGTCTAATTTGTTGTCATGCTCCTCTGCCGTCTCGCTTGTTTGGGCAAAATGAATTACATACTCACTGTATTTGTCGTGTATAGATAGACGGCGATAGTAGTCAGCACATTTGTTTCGCAGTGTTCTGTATAGATAGTTACGCAATTCTGCCTCACTCAGGTTCACTCCTGAATGATACAGCTGTTCGAACGCATCTTGTACAATATCCTTTGCCACTTCCTCGTTTTTCACAAGACTAATGGCAAAGGATACTGTACGTTGATAGTTGGAAATAAAGAATTTTTTATACGTATCTTCTCTCATACCAAACTTCACTTTTCTCTCCATAAACTGGAAAGACTACGAATTTTCGGGCAAAGATACACATTATTTCCCTTACTGCCAAATTTTTCTCATAAAACATGCAATTATATGATTGTTTATGACTGTCACATCAATAGAATTATTGCAGTGTAAACTTCAACTTCTGTACGTCGCGACTATTTCCGCCGACCATCACTTCAAAGTCACCTGTCTCTGCAACATATTGCAAATCGCTGTTGTAGAACTTGAGCATATCCACGATGGTGAAGTTGACTTCGCGACTCTCGCCAGCCTTCAACGATATGCGCTCAAAGCCTTTCAATTCCTTAACGGGACGGCTGATAGAGGCAGCCAAGTCACATTATATTGATTATTATTTTTTAAGAAAAGCCTGCACGATAGGCATTACCTGGGAGTCGTAATCTGCCGATGCCCCCATCATACTGCCCATACTGCCAAGGTTGGCGGCATTGAATCCGTGGTTGGCACCCTCTATCT
>JBJEAV010000127.1:0-3286 GCA_051869395.1 Prevotella sp. | reverse complement strand
CAGGACTCTGCCATGAGCTGCGACCGCGGAGCTGGATAATCTTTGCGCCACCCTGCACAACATCTGTGCGGAGCTTCTCCCACTCTTCCTGGGGAAGGGCGTCGGTACCGATGATGTCGCTCAGAGGCTTGCCCTGAATCTTCACCTTACTGCCGAACACTGCCATCTGCTCTCCGTGTCCACCGAATGTGCGGCAACCTGTAACCTCGTCGCTCTTGACGCCGAACTTCTTGCAAAGCTCGCTGCGCAGACGGGTTGAGTCGAGGGCTGCGAGAGTAGTAACCTGTGAAGGCTTCAGACCAGAATAAAGCAGTGTCACGAGACCGGTGAGGTCGGCAGGGTTGAAGATAACCACCACGTGCTTCACGTCGGGGCAATATTTCTTGATGTTCTGTCCCAGTTCCTCTGCAATCTTGCAGTTGCCGGCGAGGAGGTCCTCGCGGGTCATGCCAGCCTTGCGGGGAGCACCGCCAGAAGAAATGATATACTTAGCGTCCTTGAATGCCTCAGCCACGTCGGTAGTGGCAGTGAGGTTCACACTGTCATATCCGCAGTGGAACATCTCTTCCATCACACCCTCCATACCGGGAGCATAAACGTCGTAGAGACATACGTTAGGAGTCAGCTTCATAGTCAAAGCTGTCTGAACCATTGTTGAACCAATAGCGCCGCCGGCGCCTACAATCACCAATTTGTCTTCAGTTAAAAATGCCATAATATATTTCGTTTTTTGTTTAAATTCCAGTGCAAAGATACTAAAAATATGAATATGTCGGCAATCTTTTTAAAATTTTTAATTCTTTTTTGCCCATTTATTTGTTTATTTCATATAAAAAGGCTAACTTTGCCATGTCAAAATGTCAAAACTATGGATTCTAACATAATAATTAAGCGTATTGAGCAACTGAGAGAGTTGATGAGGAAGGAGGGAATGGACGCCTTTATCTTTCCGAGTACTGACCCGCACAACGGCGAATATGTGCCCGACCACTGGAAGGGCAGGGAGTTCATAAGCGGATTCAACGGGTCGGCTGGCACGGCTGTTGTCACCATGGACGATGCCGCGCTGTGGACTGACTCGCGATACTTCCTCGCCGCCGAAGAACAGTTGGCGGGAACCGGATTCCAACTCATGAAACTCAAGATAGAGGGAACGCCCACCATTGCCCAGTGGCTCGGAAGGAAACTCGCCGTGAGCGGAGGTACGGTGGTTGGTATCGACGGTATGGTGAACTCTGTGGACACCGTGGAGTCTCTTGCCGCCGAGCTCAGGGCTGAGGGAGGAATCACCCTGCGCACCAACATCGACCCCTTGGACAAGATATGGAATGACCGACCAGCCATACCGCTTGACTTCGCCGTGGTGCATCCGCTGAAATATGCGGGAGAGAGTGCCGAGAGCAAGATTGCCCGCATACGCAAGGCCCTGCGCGACAGGCATGTGGAAGGTATGCTTATTTCAGCCCTCGACGACATAGCATGGACTCTCAACCTGAGAGGTACCGACACCCATTGCAATCCAGTGGTGGTGTCCTATTTGCTGATTTCCCAGGACAAGGTCACGCTCTTTATCAATCCCATAAAGCTGACCGTAGATGTGAGGGACTATCTCACGTCCATAGGTGTGACAATTGATGCCTATGAAAATGTAGGTAAGGGATTGCTGAAATATTCGGGATATAATATCCTGCTTGACCCCAATGAGACATCCTACACCTTATATAATATATATGGCGACCGACCGAAGCTGATGGCTCCCTCCCCTGTGCCATCGATGAAGACGGTGAAGAACGCCGTGGAGATACGCGGATTCCGCGATGCGATGGTGCGCGACGGAGTGGCTATGGTGAAGTTCCTGCGCTGGCTTGTGCCCGCAGTGGAGGACGGCGGAGTGACGGAAAGGGTTGTGGATGAGGAACTGACATCCTTCAGGATGGAGCAGGCCCTGTTCCGTGACATCTCATTCGACACAATAGCGGGTTACGGTCCGCACGCCGCGATAGTGCATTACGAAGCCACGGCAGAGACCGACGCCGAGCTGAAGCCCGAGGGACTGCTGCTGCTCGACAGCGGTGCGCAGTATCTTGACGGCACTACCGACATCACCCGCACGATAGCCCTCGGTCCTGTCACCGACGAGCAGAAGCACATATACACCTTGGTGCTCAAGGGGCACATCCGACTTGCCATGGCAAAATTCCCCGCCAATGCCTCTGGCACCCAGTTGGACGCACTTGCCCGCGAGGCGATGTGGCGCGAGGGACTCAACTACCTCCACGGCACAGGACATGGCGTTGGCAGTTATCTCAACGTACACGAGGGTCCCCATCAGATACGCATGGAATACAAGCCCGAACCCCTGCGCGCGGGAATGACGGTGACGAACGAGCCTGGACTCTATCTTGCGGGAAAGTTTGGCGTGAGAATAGAGAACACGATGCTCATCACCGAGTATATGGACACCGCCTATGGCAAGTTCCTCCAATTGGAGCCCCTCACGCTTTGTCCGATAGACAAGAATCCGATAGACCTCGACATGCTCACCGACGAGGAGATAGATTATCTCAACACCTATCATGCCAATGTGTTCAAGGCACTCTCTCCCTATCTCGACGAAGAGATGAAAGAGTGGCTCATCGAAGCCTGCGCACCCTTGGTGCGATGAATACTTAACCCTCCCTCCTTGTTAAATATTTTTAATTAGGGGGGGGGATTCATAAAAAGACTTAATAAAAACAATAACTTACTAAATAATTTTGTATTTTTGCAGCCTAATAATTAAGAATATTAATAGGCAGAAAGTGAACCGACTGATTAACAAAACAAGCCGATTAATCACCACACTGCTCCTAACTATCATAACAACGGCAAATGTCAATTCGGTGGAATTGCCGTCATACATAGTCATACTCCAATCAGACACTCTGATGCCAAACGTCAGCGACAGTTGTCTTTGGGAGAAAGCCCTGCCCATATACTTCAAGATAAACAAGGCGGAAATATCCCGGAGTGACGCTCAATTCATTGAACTTACTAAAGCCCTAAAAAACCTTAGCAAAGAGTTCAGTCTATGTAAACTGATGGTAATCAGGTCGAGCGCGTCCCCGGAAGGCGGCTACGACAACAACAAGCGACTTGCTCACAAACGCTCCACAGCACTTGTTGACTCACTGAAGAGACATCTCGTCATACCCGACTCCACCGTGGAGGAAAGATATATGCACGAGGACTACGAAGGACTCAGGAGAATGCTCCTTAAGTCCGACAAACCGTATAAGAATAAAGT
>JBJEAV010000126.1:0-3287 GCA_051869395.1 Prevotella sp. | reverse complement strand
TAATCATTAATCAATAATCATTTCCTGCGAATAACACTCACCCCTTGCAGCGCCTCCACCCACCTCTGGCGCAGACGGGCTACCTCGGCGGGGGAATCGTAGAACGTTTCTATCGCCCGCAGAATGGCGAGGTAATAATACATGGGATAGGCTACATGCTCTCTCGCATCTGCGATTTAAGAGTCCAAAACGCCTCCCTGCTGATGCCGGTCTTGGCATACACTTTCTCGGCTGAAATGCCAAGACGACGTGTCTCGTCGTTGATGAACGAGGCAAACGAAGGATTTACTTCAAATACTCTTTTTCTTGTCATTTTTCTATTGAATTTTATTTAAATATATTAATTATTCTGAAAATCGTACCGAATATGTCGGGTACGACTTTTTTGGCGTTCTTATATATAATTCGTAACTTCGCACACGAAATTTCTTATTCTTAAAACATCTATATAACTATGCAGAAAGTAATTTGTATCAAAAAACTGTATGCGGAGATACATAAGTGGGAACATCAGTTCGGTATCTCCGGGTCGAACAACATGAGGCTGCTTAAGCTCTACATCGGCATGGGCATCGATTTCCTCATCAACAAGGAGGGAAGAATCATGTGCCAGGACTTCAACAAGCTCGGCAAAGTATTCCACTACCACAATCCCAAGAGGATTATCGAACAGGTGGTCAAGTGCGGGTCGTTCACCTTCCAGAAATGTGATTCCTGCAATATGAACATATATGGAATCATGTGGTTCTCGTCGCCTGTCTATACCAACTCGGGCTCCAATAAAATCCCCGCCGAGGACAGTCCTCAAAATAACCTGATTCCAGGACTCAATCTGGATATATATAATAATAATATATATGGGGCCCATTCCGGGGCTCCCCGGAATGGGGAAAAAGAGGAGGCGGCGGCTCCTGCCCTGGACCATCCACACGGCCCTCACGAGTTCTGCTATCCCGGCTTCACCCAGCGCCTGTATGACTCCGGCGGCAACGTCTTCCCCATCCCCGATGACGCGCCCGACCGTCCCTCGCCCACTGCCCAGTGGAGCAAGTTCCTCAAACAGTGGAAGGAGGGGTGAGTGATGATTATTGATTAATGATTATTGATTAATGATTGATGATTATGAAAATCTCTTATTCCGACTATTTCGCCATTGACAGCCCTAAGGTTGACTGTCTCGTGGATTTCGACACCGACAACGACGTGATCGACTATATCGTGCCCCTCGGATTTACGCTCGGGGCAAAGATGCTTGGATGCAAGACCACATGGGAGTTTATCGGCAATGCCCGGAGGAAGTGCCTCGCATACGTGAACACCGTGATGGGACAGGTGACCAACGTCAAGCTGCGCGCCATCGACGAAAAGAAATTCCTGCAATGGCGCATCCCCGACGAGGTGCTGCCCATACCGCCCTACAACATCGACTGCCTGTGGCCCGAGCGACTCGGCGACGCCAACAGCATCACGCTCATCGTCACCGAGGGCGAGAAGGACGTCTGCTCGCTCGTGACGGCGGGATTCCGATATGTCATATCCGTGCCCAACGGGGCGCAGGCTAAGCCCGATTCGTATATGGAGCCCTTTGTGGAATGGCTCAAGCCCGTGAGCCGCGTGATAATATGCCACGACGAGGACAAGCCGGGCTATGAGATGACCCACTCGCTGAGGGACTATTTCCACGACAAGCACGGCAAGGCGGTGGGAGTAACGCGACTGCCCTTCGGCTACAAGGACATCTCCGACCTGCTTGCCGCCAAGGGCGAGGAGGCGGTGCAGAAGACCATCAATGCCGTCAGCTTCCCCGACAGCAGCAACCTCGTTTATTCGGCAAGCATCGGCAGCGAGGTGCTCGACGTGCTCAACGGACTGTATGACCACGGCTACGGCACGGGCTTCGGCGAGCTCACCGACCGCCACCTCTGGCTCACCGACGAGGGCGGGCTTATCGTCGTCACGGGCAAGCCCAACAGCGGCAAGACCGACTGGTGCCGATGCCTCATGTCGCATCTCGCCTTCCATCAGAAGAAGGGCGTGTGCTTCTGCTCGTTCGAGGAGCCCAACAAGGCCAAGCACCTGGCGTCGCTCGTGCGCATAGCTCTCGGCACTACCGACTTCAACGGGTTCACGCCCCATCAGATGACTTATGTGATGTCTTATCTTGACAGTCATGTGGTGAATATTTCGCTCGGCACCCGCCGTCCCACCCCCAACGCCATCATCCGTTTGTGCGAGGAGGCCATGCGTCGGCAGCCGGTACATTTCCTCTATGTGGATCCCTATCTCTTCATCGAGCCTGACCACAACATCGAGAGCGAGACGCTGCAGATAAAGCAGGTGCTCACGCGGTTTCAGTCGTGGGGCAGGCAGAGGAACGTGTGGGTGGTGATAGTCGCCCATCCGCGCAAGTTAGTCAAGGATGCCGCGGGCAAGTTTGAGGAGATTGACGAATACACCATCTCGGGCAGTGCCCACTGGGCCAACCTTGCCGACTATCTGCTGTCGGTGAAGCGAGTGTTCATGATTCCGTCTAAGTCGAAGGAGAGCGATGGCAGCGCCAATCCGTCATACACATTAGTGAACGTGATGAAGGTGCGCGACCAGAGCCTCTGCCACACCGGCCATCTCTTCTTCGTGCGCCAGCCCTGCGGCCGCTACGACGAGCGTCCCTCCGAGGACTCCTGCAAGCGCGAGCTGCAGAAGGTGATCCCCCTCCCGGGAGACATCCGCACAGTGGATGACTCGGAGTGGATTGAGATGGGGTTTTGAGGAATTAGGAATTAGGAATGAGGAATTAGGAATTAGAAGTATGCCACTTTAATTTCTTTAATTTTTTAATTCTTTAACTTCCTTAACTTCTTTAACTTCTTTAACTTCTAAAAAAATGAAACGAAGAGATTTAGCGAAACAGTATTTCCCTGACAGCACGCCCCGCTCGGCGGTCAAGGCATTGCTGCGATGGATAGACAACTGTCCCGACCTGTTGGCGGCATTGGATGACCTGAATATCCCCCACAGGCATAAGAAGAACCTCACTACGAGGCAAGTGCGCATCATCATGGAATACCTCGGTGACCCGTGATGTAGCCCTGTAAGTCCGATGAGCCTTTAGCTCATCGGTAGCCTTGTAAGGGCGACATAACATCCGGAGCTAGCCCTGTAAGGGCGACATAACATCCGGAGCTAGCCCTGTAAGGGCGACATAACCCAGGATAGGGTGTAACCCTATCTCCGAACGGACCTCCCCCGCATAGCCCTGTAAGGGCGACATAACCTAGGATAGGGTG
>JBJEAV010000125.1:0-3304 GCA_051869395.1 Prevotella sp. | reverse complement strand
ATAAAAGGAGATAAGAGGAGATAAGAGGAGATATAGGACAAATGTTCATGCATGATTTTAACTATTGTCTTTTAACTTCCTATTTCTCCTTTTTACTCCCTTTCACTTCTTCACAATTATGGAAAAGCAAAAAATAATTCTTTCTGACAACATCACGGAAGCACTCGGGGGAGCTATCGCCGCACTTGAGCACGACAAGCTGTTCATACTCACCGACGAGACAACGCTCCGCCTCTGCGCTCCCGTGGTGCAGTCTATCGCCGACAGGGCTGGCATCATAACCATCCCTGCCGGCGATACTAATAAAGGACTGGAGTCAATGAGCCACGTGTGGGGCGAACTGCAGCGTATGGGGGCAACACGCCACTCGCTGATGGTGAACCTCGGTGGCGGTATGGTGACCGACCTTGGAGGCTTTGCCGCCTCTACATTCAAGCGCGGCATCAAGTTCATCAACATCCCCACCACCCTACTATCAATGGTGGACGCATCTGTAGGCGGAAAGACGGGTGTTAACTTCGGCGGATTGAAAAATGAGATTGGTGTGTTCAACAATGCCGACTACGTTATTCTTGACACCGTCTTCCTCAAGACCATGGACGACGAAAACCTATGCTCGGGATATGCCGAGATGCTCAAGCACGGACTCATCAACAACGAGGCGATGTGGGCTGAGCTTGTCAACTACGACATCCATCATCCCGACCTCTCGCAGCTCCAGCGCATGGTGGCGGAATCAGTGGCAGTAAAGGAGCGCATAGTTCTTGAAGACCCCTTGGAGCACGGCATACGCAAGGCTCTCAACGTGGGTCATACCATGGGACACGCCTTCGAGTCGTTTGCCATGAAGCGCACCCCGATACTCCACGGCTATGCCGTTGCCTACGGTATCATCTGCGAGCTGTATCTCAGTGCCAAGAAAACGGGATTCCCCACCGACAAGCTCCATCAGACGGTAAAATACATCCGCGAGCACTACGGCACCCTGTCCTTCACCTGTGATGACTACGACGAACTTCTCGCCCTCATGAAGCACGACAAGAAGAACGTAGCCGGAACGATAAACTTCACCCTCCTCGGCGGCATAGGCGACATCCTCATCAACCAAACCGCCACCGCAGAAGAAATAAAGGAAGCCCTCGACTTCTATCGCGAGGGATAATTTAAACACAGAGGCACAGATGTTCAATAAAACAATTCGGGCTGCACCCTCAATGGGATGCAGCCCGAATTTTATTTATCTGAATCTCAATCTGAGATTAGTCCTTGCGAATAACCACCTTGGTGCCGTTGATGATATACATACCAGCAGGTATTCTTGTGATATCGCTTGCACCGTTCACTCTCTGAACAAGACGGCCAGAAACATTGTAAACATCGAATGTCTCACCGAACTTGGCCACGATGTTCTTGATAGCAGTCTCGATACCAGAGGTAGTACCGTGGATTTCGAGGTCGTAAGCCGGCATCACCGCAGGAATCTCCTCCTGCCATCCGTCGAACTTCATACCAGCCTCAACTGTAGGCTCGTAAGCAGGAATCTCCTCGCCATACTTAACCTCAGCAACATTGACAACCTCGTCGTTCAGATAGTATGTCACCTTATAAGTGTTAATCTCATATACAGCCTCGTAATAAACAGTCCTTGCAGGAACTGTAACGTCAACCTCAGGAGTCCATCCTACGAAAGTGTAACCCTCAACCTCAGGAGCCTCAGGAGCTACGATAGGAGTTCCGTAAGGCAGAGTCTCGCTATAGATAGTCTTCTTGTTAGCGATGAAGTAAACAGCATACTTATTTATGCTCCAAACAGCAGTGATTACCAATTCTCCACCTGTTTCAGGAACTACTTTAGGAATTTCCATATCCCATCCCTTGAATGTGTAACCCTCTCTTGCGGGAACTTCAGGAATCTCAGTGATTTCTGCACCTGGCTTATACTCATATTCTTTCATGTTATCATCCCAGAATACGAAGCGCACCTTAACGACATCCAACTCCCACTGAGCGGTGTATGTTACGTCATGGGCAGGAACAGTAGCGTCAACTTCAGGATTCCATCCTATGAATTTCCAACCTGCTCTTACAGGAACATCGGGAATCACGATCTCTGCATTGTACTCATATTCTTTCTCGTCATAGAGTTCATTGAATCCGAAGTCAAATGTCACAATATACTTATTAATAGTCCAAATTGCCTTAAGCTCTACATCTTTAGCTGGCATTGTCTCTGGAACATTCTCCCACTCTTTAAATGTGTATCCCTCCTTAGTCGGATTTTCTGGCAATGTGATTGCACTACCATAAGCAACCTTGATAGAAGCTATCTCAGAACCACCATCGGTGTTGAATGTAACAGTGTATTCAATAGGAGTATATACAGCAGTGTAAGTTACATCCTCTGCTGGAACTGTCTCTGCCACTACCTTATCCCAAGCACCTGTATAGCCTTCCTTGGCAGGAATCTCAGGAACTGTGATTTTTGTACCATATTCAAGTATAGCTTCATGAATATCCTCACCAACAACAAACTTAACTGTATATTTGTTGATGTTATACAAAGCGGTGAAAGTCTTAGCACCTTCTTCTGTTACAGTTTCAGGAACACTCTCTACATATTTATCGAATGTATGTCCTTCCCAATTTAACTGCTCAGCCGTAGGCATAACAACAGCCGCATCAAATGTCTGTTCAAGTTCAATAACATCACTTGCTACGTTGTCCTTATTGTCTTTCTTTGTAAATGTATAGGTGAACTTCTTAGCAGTCCACTGAGCTGTAAGAGTCAAATCTTCAGCAGGCATTGTAGCAGGAACTTCCTTATCCCAACCAGCAAAATCATAACCTACCCTTGTTGGAGCCGTCGGAGCTGTAATCTCAGTGGCATAGTCCTGGGTAATAGAAGCTACTTCTGAACCACCATTGCTATTAAATGTGATGGTGTATTGGTTAATCTTCCATGTAGCCTTGATAGTGATATTCTCAGCTGGCATAGTTGCAGGAATCTCATTGTCCCAAGCTACGAATGTATAACCAGTCTTAGTTGGGTTAGCAGGAGCTGTTACCGCTGTATTGTAATCCTGAGTGATAGAAGCAACCTCAGAACCACCATCGGTGTCGAATGTGATAGTATATTGGTTAATCTGCCACTTAGCTTCGTATGTAATACCACCGACGGGCACTGTTGCACCCTCTACGAACTGTGTCTCTCCAGCAAACCATCCTTTGAATGTATAACCTTCCTTTGTTGGATTCTCAGGAGCAGTAATTACAGAAGCAAAATCAATAGTCTCATTCTTAACCT
>JBJEAV010000124.1:0-3326 GCA_051869395.1 Prevotella sp. | reverse complement strand
AAACCATTGGCAAAAAATGCGTAGGTTTTTGAAGCCTATTTTGAACACCCTACCTTTCAGGGCTATATGTCAGCGGATAAACGGGAAATAAGCCAACGTCAGGCGGTTGATGTCCTGGCGCAATTGGGTGGTCTCGTTCTGGGGTTGGGAGACGAGGGGACTGCCTTCTATGCTGAGATGGAGCGAGTCGCCACGGCTGCGGATGATGACGCGAACGTCGCCTTCGAAATCCTGGAGGTCGATGGTGCCCGTCAGCTGGCTCTCTATCACTTGCTGCAGGCGGGGGGCGTCGATGTCGCATGGATACTCCTCTATGTCGGTGTCGAGCGAATATCGGGCTGAGGGCCATTTAGCCGAAGCCTTGGCAATGGCATCACGACATACGGCAATGAAATCATGCGTGGAAACCTGCCATTTGGTCATGCCCGACTCAAGGCGCGAGAGGTCGAGCACTCCCGTCACGAGATACATCAGGCGGTCGGTGTGGCTGCGGATGTTGTCCGCCATGCGGGAGCGTTGTTCCACCGTGAGCGACGTGTCCTCCACCATTCGTCTCGACATGTCCATCACCTCCCGCAGCGGAGTGCGTATGGCCTGGCTCATCGTGTTGAAGAACCGCTCCTTCTGACGGTTGTTCTCTTTCGACTCGTCGAGGGCGTTGGCGGTCTGGCTCTCAGTGCGTTTCAGTCGGCGGTGGGTCAGTGCGAGTCTCGCCATTATCGCTATGAGCACTGTCATCACTATGCCTATGAGCACCATTACGGCCGTGGCGTTCTGTGCCTTAAGCTTTTCCTCCTCGGCTTTCAGGTTGTTGATATGGCTGATTTTCTGCAGCTCGTCAATCTGCTCCTTCGACATGGCTGAGCTTATGGAGTCGGTGGTGTGCTTGAGCCGCTTGTATATGGCGAGAGCCTCACCGTAGCGTTTTTGCTTGTAGAGGATGTCGGCCTGCATCGTGAGGCAGAATATCTTGTTGGATGTCCTCACGTTGATTTCCTCGCTTAGTTTCATGGCCTTCATGTTGATTTGCATCGCCTCGTCGAGCATTTCGCGCTCTATGCGGTTGAAGCAGAGGGCGTAGAGATATAGCGGCTTGTAGGGGGGATAGCTCAGTCGCTCATAGAAGTGTTTGCCCTTGGCTTCGTGGGCAGCCGCCTTGAGGAAGTCGTGCTTGTATGAGCAGTAGAGGATGTGGCAGTATTCCACGAAGAGGCGGTGGTCGTTGAGCGTGATTTCCATCCCCGGTGCCATCTTCAGCATCTTGTCCATGATGATGTCAATCTCGTCGAGAGCCTTGTCCATACGTTCGAAGTTGTGCACCAAGATACTGTAGTCGAGCAGGTGCATGAGCACTGTGAACTGTATCTGCAGGTCGTCCTCCTTGTACATTGTCTTATGCGCCTTGCGTATCACCTCGTCGGCCTCATGCCATCGGTATGTGCCGATGTATATCTGAGCCTGTGTGACGTATGCCTTGGTTATTCCCGAGAAGTTTTTCTGCCTTGTTGCCTCGTCGAGCATCTTCACCGACTCGTCGAGGGCGTATTCATACCGGCCGTTGAAGATGTATGAGTTGATGAGTGTGTATTGCATCTCGAAGTACATCCGCCAGCTCCCGCATTTGCTTGCCACCTCCATGCCGTGGTTTGCCCAATAGACAACGCTATCCACGGTTTCGTCGTACATGTAGTGATGGTTGACGATATATGCCAAGGCGTTGGCTTGCGATGTGTCGTTCTTCAGGTATTTCGCCTCCTCGAGCATGAGGTGGGCGTCCTTGATGCCGTCGGGCATGAGTTGCGACACGGTGACGAGTTCCGACAGCTTCTGCAGCCGCTCCTCGCCGTGGGGCATGGCCTTGGCCTCCTTGCGCATGCTGTCAACCTTGATTTCCTCGGCGGTCTTGGCGTATGAGCCGAATGTGGCGAGCAGCAGCAGGGCGATGGAGACGAGGCGGTGGGTGAAGCAGAATCGCGCGCCTTTGTCGTAATCTGGGTCAACCCATATCCGGCCTCCGAGACGCTCGATGATGTATCGGCATATCGAGAGTCCGAGTCCTGTGCCTTGTGCGTTCTCGTTGATTTTCTCGAATCGGTTGAACACTTGCTCTCGCTTGTCGGGGGCTATTCCGCATCCCGTGTCGGTGACGGCAAAGTGTGCCATTCCGTCGTCACCGGTGGTGAGCGAGAGGGTGATTGAGCCTTCCTTGGTGAACTTGTTGGCGTTCACAAGCAGGTTGATGAGCAGCTGCTGCAGTCGGGCTTCGTCGGTGGTGATGGGGAGCGAGTCGAGGTCGGAGGTGAATGAGATGGTGGCTTTGGTCTGTTTCACCTTATCCACGGTCTTCACCACATTCCGGCAAATCTCCACTGCGTCGTGCCGCTCCAGCCTGAACTGCATCTCGCCGTTTTGCTGGTTGGAGAAATCCACCACGTCGTTGATGAGCTTCATAAGCAGATCGGAGTTTTGCTGTATGATACATTCAAACTGCTTTCGGCTCTCGTCGTCCACGCTGTTGTCGGCAAGTATGGCTGAGAATCCCGCGAGGGCGTTGAGGGGAGTGCGTATCTCGTGGCTCATGTTCGAGAGGAAGAGGTTTTTCAGCCTCACCGAGTTTTCCACCATCCTTCGTGCGTCGCTGAGTCGTTGCTCCGATTCTTTCAGCCGTCGGTTGTATCTTCTGAGCATGATGAGTCCCATGGCGAGCAGTGTCGTCACGAGCAGTCCTCCCGCCACGATGCTGGTCATAAGGATGTTTCGCTGGCGGTTGTTGCGCAGTTTCTGTTGCGCCACTTGGTTGGCGGCACGCTGCTTGTTCACCTGTGCTATGTAGCTCTGCACGCTGGCAGAGTCCACGGTGGCTATTTCCTTGCGGTAGCGGTCACATTCCGTTTTCTTGTCGGCATTGGCCAATGCTGTGTTGAGCAGCAATATCAGTGCGGTGATGAGGTATCTCTTGAATGTATCCATTCTTTTTTATTTTTTTGTGTTACAATATGTTGACCTGTACGGTTGTATTCATGCGTAGTAGCTCTAAAGGGCTATGGTTTCCGAGCGTAGTAGCTCTGAAAGGGCTATGCGTCAGCATTGACAATCCTGTGTTATGTCGCCCTAAATAATGTATTTAATAGCCCTGAAAGGGCGACATAGAATAGCACAGGGTGTCAACCCTGTGTATGTTGTGTTTTTCTCTCTCCCCCCTCCCGCCTTTGGCGGGAGGGGGGAGAAGAGGGAAATATTGTCGAGATGATAGGGCTTCCGCCCTATCCTGAGTTATGTCGCCCTTACAGGGCTATGGCTTTCCAGTCGTAGTCGCCCTTCCATGG
>JBJEAV010000123.1:0-3326 GCA_051869395.1 Prevotella sp. | reverse complement strand
CAGCCCACAGTCTCCGACTCTCCTGCCTCTTCTGCATCTTCTTCATCCGACATCTTCACTGCTTCGGGACGCAAGGTAGGCAAAGGCGAGTCAACCATCTCCACCCTTCCAAATGGTGTGTATATCATCAACGGCAAGAAAGTGATTAACAGTAAATAAGAACATTGCTTAGTTGAATAAAAACGACCTTACAGTTGGGAATATTCTAAAAACCAACTGTAAGGTCGTTTTTTTATAGTTGTATGTTATTTGTTTAATAGCTACAAGGTTGATGTTATATAGCTACACTATTGTTTTTCTATACTTATAAAAAAGTTATTTTATAACTGTCTGACATCTATTCGCATTAGGCGAATGTGCATTCGCCTTAATGCGAACGTACATTCGCTTTAGGCGAACGGCGGTTCGCATTAATGCGAATGGATGTTGAATAGCTTAAAGAGAACTTTTCTGTAGCTTAGGGAGAGGTTTACTATAGCTTTAGGAGAACTTTTCTGTAGCTTATAGACAGATATTCAACAGTTATGCGGGAATAATGTAACAATTCAACTAATCCTATTTATTAGAACACAAAGACACAAAGGGACAAAGTTTTTTTAGATACAAAGACAACAAGCGACTTAAAAGTCGCCACAAAGCCTTGCGGACAGGGATTTTAAACACAGAGACACGGAGGCACTGAGTTTTTATTATAAGTTCTTAACTTAAGTTTCTGATGTACTCAATGTTTTGGGAGTTAAGGAACTGCCACATCGCCCGCTGCCAATGCGGAAGCCTCTGGGAGCGTGGGCGTCCCGCCCGCGGCCTGCGTAGAGAGTAATCAAACTCAAGTTTCTGAAGTAAAAAACTGTGCGGATGCCTCTGGGAGCGTGGGCGTCTCGCCCGCGGCCTGCCGACAAAGCATATTTCTTCCACCGCGTTTTTTTAATTACTCTCTACGCAGGCCGCAGGCGGGACGCCTGCGCTCCCAGAGGCATCCGCACCCCAAAACCACAAATAATTTCCCGCGGGCATTCTCATATACAGACAGATATGTTACTTCCGAAAATTGAGTAATCAAATTATTCGCAGGAGAAAGATGTATGCTTTCTCGACAAGCCGCGGGCGAGACGCCCACGCTCCCAGAGGCATCCGCATCCCAACCGTACTGGTCGAAAAACTTTGTGGACTTTGTAAGCAGCTTTGCTGCTCTCTGTATCTTCCAACAGCGACAAATGCTTTGTTTCTTCGTGTCTTTGTGTTTATATTAGAAAATTGAGTTGTCTGACAAAATGGCAGAAACATCTTTATGTGATGCCATGGATGACTTATTGGCATAACATTTGCTTTATATAATGACAAAAAACATAAATAAAAAAAAGAATAGATATGCAAAAAGGTAACATCGGGGTTACTACCGAGAACATTTTCCCCGTCATCAAAAAGTTCTTGTATTCAGACCATGAGATATTCCTGCGCGAGATGGTGTCTAACGCTGTCGATGCCTCGCAGAAAATGAAAACTCTCGCCGAAAGAGGTGACTTCAAGGGCGAACTGGGCGACCTTACTATACGCGTAAGCCTCGACGAGAAGGAAGGCACACTCACCATCAGCGACCGCGGTATCGGTATGACCGAGGAGGAAATCGACAAGTATATCAACCAGATAGCATTCTCCGGCGTGAACGACTTCTTGGAGAAATACAAGGACAACGCCAACAATATCATCGGACACTTCGGACTTGGCTTCTACTCGTCATTCATGGTGAGCAAGAAGGTGGATATCATCACCAAGAGCTACAAGGAAGGAGCAAAGGCAGTGAAATGGAGCTGCGACGGTTCACCGGCATACGAAATCGACGATGCCGAGAGAGAGAGCCGCGGAACTGACATCGTGCTGCACATCGACGACGACTGCAAGGAGTTCCTGGAGAAGAACACAATCCAGGGCTTGCTCAACAAGTACTGCAAGTTTATGGCAGTGCCCGTGGCATTCGGAAAGAAGACCGAATGGAAGGACGGCAAGAGCGTGGAGACCAATGAGGACAATATTATAAATAATGTGGAGCCGCTGTGGACAAAGACTCCAAGCACCCTGAAGGACGAGGACTACAAGTCGTTCTACCGCACACTCTACCCCATGCAGGACGAGCCACTGTTCTGGATTCACCTCAACGTTGACTATCCGTTCAACCTCACTGGTATCCTCTACTTCCCGCGCATAAAGTCGAACATCGAACTGCAGCGCAACAAGATCCAGCTCTATTGCAACCAGGTGTTCGTGACCGACCAGGTGGAAGGCATCGTGCCCGACTTCCTCACACTTCTCCACGGAGTAATCGACTCACCGGACATCCCATTGAACGTGAGCCGTTCATACCTGCAGAGCGACCGCGACGTGAAGAAGATTGCCACATATATCACCAAGAAAGTGAGCGACCGTCTGCAGAGCATCTTCAAGGAAGACCGCAAGGGATTTGAGGAGAAATGGGACGACCTGAAGATTTTCATCAACTACGGAATGCTCAGCGAGGAGTCGTTCTACGACCGCGCCAAGGACTTCGCACTGATGAAAGACACTGAGGGCAAGTACTTTACATTCGACGAATACCGCACACTCATCAAGGACAACCAGACCGACAAGGACGGCAACCTCGTATATTTGTATTCCACTAACAAGGAGGAGCAGTACAGCTACATCGAGACAGCCAAGGCTAAGGGTTACAGCGTGCTGCTCATGGACGGCGAACTCGACGTGCCCACAGCTTCGATGCTGGAGCAGAAACTCGAGAAGAGCCATTTCACCCGCGTTGACAGCGACATCATCGAGCGCATCATCGTGAAGGAGGATGCCAAGAAGGAAACCTTGGAGGCTGACAAGAAGGAGCATCTCTCAACTGTATTCACCACCCAGTTGCCGAAGTTGGAGAAGGCTGAGATTTATGTTGACGTTGAGCCGATGGGCGAGCAGGCACAGCCTGTAATCATCACCCAGAGCGAGTACATGCGCCGTATGAAGGACATGAGCCGCCTGCAGGCAGGCATGAGTTTCTACGCCCAGATGCCCGACTCATACAACCTTGTGCTCAACTCCGACCATCCGCTCATCAAGAAGGTTCTCGACGATTGCGAGAGCAACACCGCCGAGGCCCTGAAGCCCATCGAGGGAGAAATTAAGGGTCAGGAGGCTCGTCTCGCCGCCCTCCATCAGTCTCAGGACAAGAAGAAACCTGAGGAAATCACCCAGGAGGAGAAGGACGACGTGAAGAACACCGAGAAGGCCATCGAGGACGAGAAGAACAAGAAGCGCGAGCTGTTTGCCAACTATGCCAAGGACAACAGCATAGT
>JBJEAV010000122.1:0-3335 GCA_051869395.1 Prevotella sp. | reverse complement strand
AAAGATAACCTTTTTTTATTTATTATACGAATAAATCGAGAAAAATACTTGGATTTATTTAGTATTTTCCTTTGATTAAACGTATTATTTGAAAAAACTGATTGCAAAATAACATGTATATGAGAAGTATAAGGACTATGGCATTTGTGATGGCGGCATTTGTCTCCGCCTCGTCCTATGCCGCAACAAAGAAAAAACAAGAGACCTTCTCTGCCGACAGTCAGATGGAATACTGCGTGGGGAAGGTAGGACCGCTCTCTCGCAACTGCGTGAGGGCGAGGGCAAGTATGACTACACCATGATGCCGCGGAATATCCTCGACGGCAAGATATGGAACTGCCGCAAGGCAAAGCCCGAGGAATGGTGCTCGGGATTCTGGCCCGGAGTACTGTGGATGGCATATAAGGCATCGGGCGACGAGGAGATTCGCAGTGCCGCCGAGGGATATACCAAGGCATTGGACTTTGTGGCTACTCGTCAGGCATACGACCACGACCTCGGGTTTATCACCATCAACTCGTGGCTCAAAGGCATCGAGGCCTTGGGCGACAAGGCTCCCGCGCATTATCGCCGCACCGCCCTCGCCGCTGCCGACTCGCTCGCCACTCTGTATAATCCCAAGGTGGGGACAATACTCTCGTGGCCCCGCCACGTGAAGGACTACGGAGGCCATAACACCATCATGGACAATATGATAAACCTCGAACTGCTCTTCTGGGCTTCGCGCAATGGGGGCAGTCCTCTTCTCCATGACATTGCCGTGAGTCATGCCATTACCACAATGAGACATCATTTCCGTCCCGACGGGTCGTGCTATCATGTGGCTGTGTACGACACTCTCACCGGCGACTTCCTTCGCGGACAAACCCATCAGGGATATGCCGACTACTCGATGTGGGCACGCGGACAGTCGTGGGCTATCTATGGATATACCATGGTGTATAAATACACCCGCGACCCGCTGTTCCTTGCCTTCGCCCGGAAAGTGACCGACATCTATCTGAAAAGACTGCAAGAGACGAGTGACGACCTCATCCCCCGATGGGATATGGACGACCTGCGTCCTGATGCCCCCAAGGATGCTTCGGCAGCCTGCGTGGTGGCGTCGGCATTGCTCGACTTGGGCGGTTTCATCGGCGGTGTCCATGGCAAGTATTATCGTGAGATGGCAATAAAGATGCTCGCCCAGCTGAGTACGGAGCGTTATCTCTCAGGGGATAAGAACTCTGCGTTCCTGCTACATTCCACGGGTCATCATCCCGCCGGAAGCGAGATTGATGCAAGTATCATTTATGCGGATTATTACTACATTGAAGGAATTGGAAAATTGAAAAATTGAAAGATTGAAATATTGAATTATGAAGAATAAAAGTAATATTGCAGTGGGAGCTGTGTTGCTCAGCTTCTTTATACAGGGATTTTGTGACATCGTAGGCATATCGTCGGAATATGCACGTGAGGCATTCGGATGGAGCCACACCATGGCTGGCTTCCTTCCGTCAATGGTGTTCGTGTGGTTCCTGTTCTTTAGTGTGCCAGTAGGCATCAAGATGAATCGTTGGGGTCGCAAGAACACCGTCCTCGTTGGTATGGGAGTCACCATTGTCGGAATGTTCATACCTCTCTTCCAGTCGTCGTGGGCATGTCTTGCGGGATATGCCATGCTCGGTATAGGCAATGCCATACTGCAGGTGTCGCAGAACTCGCTTCTGAAGAATATCATTACCAATGACCGTCAGATGACCTCAGCCGTAACATCAGGACAAGTGGTCAAAGCCCTGTCCTCGTTCAGCGGTCCGTTCATCATCCTTTTTGCCATCAATGTCTTTGGCAGTGGCAGTAATGACGACTGGTATCTCGTGTTCCCCGTACTCGGTGTCATCACCTTGCTCTCAGCCTTATGGTTGTGGGTGTCGCCGATAGAGCGCGAGGAGCAGGAGCATAGCAATGTCACCGTGGGTTCCACCTTCGGTTTGCTGCGCGACACCCGCATATTCATTCTCTTCCTTGGCATCTTCTTTGTAGTGGCTACCGATGTGGGCACCAACTTCGTCAGTTCGAAGATTATGGTGAGCCGCTATGGCTGGAGCCTTGTGGATGCAGGTGTGGCTCCGCAGATATACTTTATCTGCCGCACCATAGGCGCATTCCTCGGAGCGTTCCTTATGACAAAGATATCCTCGATAACATATTTCCGATGGAATATCATCGCTTGCATAGTGGTGGTGGTGGTGCTTGCCATGGTCAGGCTGCCCGAGGCGTGGACGTTGGCACTCATCGGAGCCGTAGGATTCCTTTGCTCATGCATCTTCCCGATCATCTACTCCCAGGCAGTGCAGGTGCGCCCCGAAAAGGCTAATCTCATCTCAGGCCTTATGATTACCGCAGTGGCAGGAGGCGGTGCCGCCACACCTCTCATCGGTTGGGCGACGGACACATACGACAGCATCTCTGCCGGCATCTGCATCCTTCTCATCTGTGTGGGCTATCTCTGCTTTTGCTCATTTTCAAGGGTTTCAAAAGGATAATCATCCGTCCCCGTCACATATCATTAATCCCGAATTGCCTGGCAGTTCGGGATTTTTTTATTGTTTTCCTTGGAATTCTCAATTATTATGCGTACCTTTGCCGCAGAAAAGTGTTATAAACGTATAATGCCGAGAGTATGAGTAGATTCAGATACCCCGTTGATACCGACCAGTTCGCTATTATTCGCGAAAAAGGTTTGGTGTATGTTGACAAGACAGACTTGTTGTTCGACCTTGTCAATAGATATAATTATGTGTTTTTCGCCCGTCCCCGCCGCTTCGGCAAGTCATTGCTCTGCAACACCTTCAAGGCTTATTTCCAAGGGCGGAAGGAATACTTCGAGGGCTTGAAGATAATGGAGCTTGAGAAGGAATGGAAGGCCTATCCCGTGCTTCATTTCGATATGAGCGACCTGAAGAACTACAGTATTCCTGAGGCAAAGTCAAACCTTGAAAGGCAGTTGCGTTCATATGAGGCAATATATGGCAGTGACCCGGAATCAATAACTGTCGGCGCCCGTTTCAGTGACCTTATTCATAATGCCAACAAACAGACGGGTGAGAACGTTGTGGTGATTTTTGATGAGTATGACGCCCCTCTGATGCGCTTGCTGTATGATAAGGAACAACTTGAAGCTATGCGTAGCTTTCTGCGTGGTTTTTATCAAGTGGTTAAGAAAGAGGGAGCATACTTGAAGTTTGTCTTCATCACCGGCGTGACGAAGTTCTCCCAGATGAGCATCTTCTCTGAACTTAACAACCTGAAGCAGGTGTCGATGTTCGACGAGTATTCAGGACTTTGCGGCA
>JBJEAV010000121.1:1639-3337 GCA_051869395.1 Prevotella sp. | reverse complement strand
ATTAAAGTATTAAAATATTAAATTGTATGAAAAAGATTTTTGGAATTTGGGCTGCCATGGCATTGATGATTATGCCGGCGGCTGTGATGACGTCATGTAGCGATGACGATGACAATGAGTCAACAGTGACTCTCAGTAAATTCACTATCGACCCGACTGCCACAACACTGACTCCGGGCGAGACACTCAACGTGAACGTCCAGTTCTTCCCTGAGGATGTGAAGGACAAGACTATCACTTGGACATCCTCAGACGATGAGATTGCCAAGGTTGAAAACGGTGTGGTTACGGCACTGAAACCGGGTAACGCCACCATCACCGCAACTCCTGCCGCAATGCCATCATTGGCAAAGACCCTCAGCGTGAGTGTCACCAACAAGGCTATCAGTGCCGCAGGTGAGGTAAGCGGTACTTGGGAGGCCTACACCACAGTCACCGTAACCGGTCAGCTGAAAGTGCCTGCCGGCAAGAGCCTTACCATAGAGGAGGGCGTTGAGGTGATATTCAACTCATCCGATGCCTCTGGAGCGGGAATTGAGTTCACCGTGGATGGCAATATCTACTGTCAGGGAACTCAGGAAGCCCCGATTCTCTTCTCTGTTCCCGCCACCGAGCGCAAGTTTGCCAATGTCACCGACTGCAAGAACCTCTGGGGCGGATTTATGATCAACAACTCTGCCGCTAATGCCGAGGCTCTCTTCGACAACTGTATCATTGAGTATGCTGGCAGCGCGATGATTGAGACATCTCCTTCTGTCACTTCGGGCATATATACCGCAGGTGAGGACTATGGTGTGCAGATTACCACCGGTCCGCAGTTCAAGGGTTCATTGGTAGTCACCAACTGCACCATCCGCAACGGATTTGCCGACGGTATCTATATGCAGGGCGGTAATGCCATCATCGCCAACAACACCTTCTCGGGCAACGGGGCCACTGGTGGCGAGGCTGTGAACGTAAAGGCCGGAACAAACACCGTGGTAGCATATAACGTGATGTATAGTCCTAATACCAACGGACTGAAGCTCTCAAGTTCCGGTCAGGACGATGCCGCTGGACGCGGACAGGCAAAGTGTGTGGCATACAACAACACCATCATCAATGCGGGATGGCGTCGCGACGGCACCAAGGGCGGTTGCATATATGTAGAGAAGAACATCCTCGTCAACGTGTTCAACAATCTTATGGTCAACTGTAAGTATCGTACCCAGGCTCCCAAGTGGGGAACTCCCGGAGTCAAGGACGGTTGCGATGACAAGTCGGTCATCGACTACAACTGCTATGCTGCCAGTGCGATTGTCAGCACCTTGCAGCAGGACATCGACGACGAGACCACCGTTCCATATCTGAACTACGTCTCCAACAAGAACTATTCGGATGCCGTTGATGCCCACAGTGTAATCTCCAAGGCAGCCAACGACCTCGGTGTCAAGTTCACCAACTATGCCCTTGACACCAACAAGCTCGACAATCCCAACTACGATGCCGCATGGGATTTCACTGCGACATCCCTCCCCGAAGGAGCCACCGACGGCTCAAGTCTCACCTCTATAGTTAAGACTACCCTCAGCGTAGGAGGCAAGAACTATTCAGCCCCCGCTCCCCAGAAGTTCTTCGGGGCAAGGAAGTAAAAAATAAGGGTCAGGTGAATTTCCACCTGACCCTTGTTTTTTAAATTCCAAGTAGTTTAATATATTC
>JBJEAV010000121.1:0-1539 GCA_051869395.1 Prevotella sp. | reverse complement strand
AATCGTCATTGAAGGACTTGTATCTCTTGGCGATTTTCTTTGCACTATGCAAGAAGATTGATGTTGCAATTATCTCCATCAGAATACAAGTTCTTTTGCATTATGCAACTTGATCTGTCCATCAATATGTGCTTTGACTTCGTCAAGAGCTGCACATAGCTGGTTCTCCATTAATATGTCTTCTGGATTGCCTGCTTTTGCCTTGGCCAGGAATTGGGTCGGGTTTGACCTGAACTCTCTTGTTGTTACTGCTTCCATATATTTAATGTCTTTTGTTGGCGCAAAAGTACAAAGAATTTTTGGAATAGCCAAGGATTTCTTGATTTTTTTATAAAAATTGTGGTATCTACCTTTCTTCCTTATACATCCCGTCGATAATCCCGTCGGCGAGGGAGATGTTGGGCACGTGGATTTCGGTGCATCCCAATGCCTGGGCCACGTTGAGGAATATCTCGGCGGCGGGGATGATGACATCGGCACGGTCGGGTTTCAGACCGTATTTGTCAATGCGCTCCTTGATGCTCAGGGGCTTCATCTCGTCGTGTATCTGTTGTAGGTTCCTGACGGGCAGGATGTTGTGCTTGCTCTTCTTGCTGCTCTCGTGGAACATGCGCGAGAGCTTGTTGATGTTGCCGCCCGAACCCACGATGATGATGCCGGGATAGCTCTTGGCATATTCCGTCATGTCAGCCTTCATGGTGTCGATGACATCAGGACTGACGGCACCGCTCAACAGACGGATTGTACCGATGTTATATGAACAGCTGCCTACGAGCTTGCCGTTGCTGAGCACGGAAATCTCCGTACTGCCACCGCCCACATCCACATAGGCATAGTTGCCGTTGACAGATTCCGCCGACTCCACCGAGTTGTTGTAGAGTATCTTTGCCTCCTCGCTGCCATTGAGAATCTCGATTTCGATACCGGTTTCCTTCTTGATTTTCTTCAGTATCTTCGCGCCGTTCTTAGCGTCGCGCATGGCTGAAGTGGCACAGGCGCGATAACGCTCCACGTTGTAGAGTTTCATCAACTGCTTGTAGCTCTTGATCATGCACATCATCATGCGCTCTCTTTCCTCGCTGATTTCGCCGAGGGTGAACACGTCCTTGCCCAATCGCAAGGGAATACGTAGGAAGAGCACCTTGGTGAATTCCACGTTTCCCATAGAGTCTTCCTTTAAGTTTTTGATAAGCAGTCGCGCACCGTTAGAACCGATGTCGATTGCAGCTAAGTTCTTGTTTTCCATTTTCTTCAAATTTAAATATAGTTTACTTAAGCTGTAATTATTCACGTAATACTATTTAAACACAAAGACACAAAGAAACAAAGCATTTTTCGCTTACGGAAGATACAATGAGCAGCAAAGCTGCTTACAAAGTCCACAAAGATTTCCCACTGCAAGCCTTTGTGGCGACTTTTAAGTCGCTTGTTGTCTTTGTATCCAAATATAATCTTCATTTCTTTGTGTCTTTGTGTTTTAATTTACTCACCAACTATTTAATGTTATTCCTCTCCTGCGACTCCTTCAGATATCCTACA
>JBJEAV010000120.1:0-3369 GCA_051869395.1 Prevotella sp. | reverse complement strand
GAGGAGTCGGTGCCGATGAGTCCTTCGAACAGCTCTGCCTTCTGCTGTTGCAGCAACTGGATCTTCTCCTCTATGCTCTGTTGGGTGATGAGTGAATAGCTCAGCACCTTGGCGGTTTGGCCGTAGCGGTGCAGGCGGTTGATGGCCTGCTCCTCCGCAGCCTTGTTCCACCATGGCTCGAAGATGAACACCGTGTCGGCTGCGGTGAGGTTCAGTCCCACACCTCCCGTTTTCAGTGTCATCAGCATCACCATGCAGTGAGGGTCGTTCTGGAATCTTTCCACGATGCTCTTGCGGTCGCGTGTCGAACCGGTCATGCAGGCATAGTCTATGCCCTCGGCATCCAGTCTCTCGCTCATCTGCTCTATGCCCGCTATGAAGTTGAAGAACACCACGGTCTTGTGTCCGTTGGCGACGGCTTCGAGCAGTGTCTCGCACAGAAGGTCGAGCTTTGGCGACTTGATATGTCCGTCGCTCAGACTCTCAGGGATGGATGCTATGCGTCGCAACTCGTTGAGAGCCTGGAACATCACAAACTGTGACTTGTTGATGCCTTCCGCGGCGATGGTCTGTCTCACCTGTTGTAGGTAGTATATGCGTCTTTTCTCGTAGAAGTCGTGCTGCTCCTTTGTCATCTCCACATAAAGGGTCTGTTCGATACGGTCGGGCAGGTCTTTCAATACGTCCTTCTTCAGTCGGCGCAACATAAACGGGAATATCTTCCTGCGCAGTGCGAGAAGGGTGTCCTTGTCGTTGTCCTTCTGTATGGGTGCGGCATAGCGGCTGTTGAAGTCTTCAAGCGAACCGAACATGGTGGGATTGAGGAAGCGGAAGAGCGAATACAGTTCCGAGAGGTTGTTCTCCACGGGTGTTCCGCTCAGTGCGAGCCTGTGGTCGGCTTTCAGCAGGAATGCCGCCTGGGTGGTCTGCGTGGTGGTGTTCTTGATGTTCTGGCTTTCGTCGAGGATGACATAGTGGAATGACTGCTTGCTGAATATCTCCACGTCATTGCGCACTATGGCGTATGTGGTGAGAATCACCTGGTGCTTCATTGCACTCTTGATGTCCCTGTCCTGTGCGTAATAGGTATATACCGACAGTTGTGGCGCAAAGCGGCTTATTTCGTTTTGCCAGTTGAAGAGCAGGCTTCGTGGCATAACGATGAGTGTGGGTTTCTTTTCCTTGGGATAGATGAGCGTCAGCACACCGATGGTCTGCACCGTCTTTCCGAGTCCCATGTCATCGGCAAGACAGCCGCCGAGATTGTTGTCATACAGGTATTTAATCCATTTTATACCTTCCTTTTGGTATGGGCGAAGTTCCGCCTTGAGCTTCTTGGTGGCGAGGGTCTGCTCCTGCAGTTTGTTGAATCCCTCATACACCTCGCGGTGATGCTTGAAGGCGTCTCCTTCCAACGGTCCGTTGATAAGGTCTTCAATCTCGGGCAGGTCAAAGAACGACACCTTTATCTTTCCGTCCTTGCCCTTCTTCTGCTTGAAGATGCGCTCAAGTCGGCGCATGTAGCCATCCTCAAGTATGGCACGGTTGCCGTCAGACAACTGTATGTATTTCTTGGATGAATATTGTGAGAAGAGTTGTTGCAGTGAGAATGTCTCCTCGCCGAGTGTCACTTCGGCATCGCCTTCGAGGAAGTCGATACCTGACGAGAGCTTGACATTAAGTGACGGTGTCATAGGTTTTACCTTATATTCACGCAGCTTCTCAGCACCGATGAGTTCGTATCTCTTCAGCAGTGACGGCAGTGCGTGCAGCAGGAACGGTCCCGCGGTGTCTTCGGGAATGACGAACAGGTTGTTCTCGCAGAACACGCTCTTCTGTGCCTGACGGTCGGGTGCGTATTTTATTATCTCCTTTCTCAATGCCGTCGCATCTGTCTCCAAGGGCAGGCGCGACAGGTGGCGCACCCGTATCTTCTTGTCAACACCCACGGCAGCCACCATACTGACGTCAAACTGCTCCACGAAGTCCATGGGCAGTCCTTTCACCTTCTCCACAAGTCGCAGGAAAAGGGTCTTGTCGGCATTAATCTTCTCAAACGACAATGCCAATGTGGGCGTTATCTCTCCTTCGGTGGTCTCGATGTCATAATCCTCATATTTCACCGTCACGTTGGCTACGAATGAGAAGAACACCGAGAGATACTGTTCGAGCATTGCTTCGGGCAATGGTTGGCGGAAATACTCCAGTTGGCGGAAGTTGTCGCCGATGGACGCTATGGGACGTATTTCAGGACTCTCGCCTTCGGTCATGACAAAAGAGTCGCTGAGCATCTGGAAGTCGGCGTTTCCTGCCACTGTAAGCAATGGCTCTATCCATCCTTTCTTCTTGGTGAGCAGCAGTTCCATGGTGGCGGCGTCGTTGTTGACACTTACCTTGTTGCCTTTTTCGTCCGCTATGTTGTCGCATCTCATGAGCAGGTATAGCAGGTGAGGATATTCGTTCAGGCAGATGTCCTCGCCGTTGTCGTCCCACGATATCTCGAATGCCTTCTCCTCGCGTATCTTGTCGAGTGAGCGCAGCAGTTGTGACTTCTCGCCCGAGAAGTAGTGATAGTCCGGCTCAATCGGTTTAAGTGACTTGTTGACGGTCTTCAGTGACGGACCGTTGGCTCCCTTCGTTATGACAAAGAGGAAGTCACCGTCAGCGACATCCCGTCCCGGATGCTTTTTTGTTGAATGAATGTTCCTCAGTTGAGGAAGAAACTCGTATGACATGTCTGTATTCTATTTGTAATATTGTTCCGTTATTCGTGTGCAAAATTAATCATTATTACCCGAAAAACCAAATAAATGGCGATAAAATGCGATGAAAACGCTAAAATGATACAAAATCACAAGTTTATGCAACGTATTGATTTGCCCAATCGGAAATTAATGGCTAATTTTGCACCATCAAAGGAAACGTAAAACATTTTATTATAAAACATGAAGAAACTATTTATTGCTGTCCTGGCTCTTTGGTCAGTGGTTACCGTGAAGGCGCAGGACGAGAATTTCTACATTTACCTGTGTTTCGGACAGTCGAACATGGAGGGTAATGCCCGATATGAGAAGCAGGACATGGAGGGCGTGAGTCCGAGGTTTGTGTCGATGGCTTCTATGGACGACGCTAAGTTGGGATGGAAAAAGGGAGAATGGCACACTGCCGTTCCACCGCTTTGCCGTCCTTATACGGGACTTACCCCGGCTGACTATTTCGGTCGCCAGATGGTGCAAAGACTGCCAGAGAACATCAGGGTGGGAGTGATTAACGTTGCCATCGGAGGATGCGGCATCGAGCTTTTCGACAAGTATAACTATGCCTCCTATCTCGAAAAGCAGCCGCAGTGGATGAAGAATATGACCAAGG
>JBJEAV010000119.1:0-3382 GCA_051869395.1 Prevotella sp. | reverse complement strand
TGCATATATGACCATGTCGCCTGTTGTGCCGGAGATTGTTACTTTGTAACGGCATTGCGGGTCGAGTTCTACTTCTGCGGCATTTGATACGACGTTCTTGCCAGGGGCGGGAGCACCTTCGATGATTTGCTCTTTTCCTGTTGTGAGGTTTAAGGCTTTTATCCTTATGCTTGTGGATGAACCACCGGAGCCGGTGTAGTAGAACTTTATGCGACGGCAGGCTTCTATGCAATAGGTGATATTCTTGTCAATGCCTACAACGTATGAGGAATAATCAGCTGATTTCGACTTATCCCCTGATTTTTCTGCATCATACCTTGGCAATAATCCTCCACATTCCTTGTCTGTTTCAGGGTCAATGAAAGCCTTGGGATTTTTCTTGGCAAGAACCTCGTTGGCCATGGGGTTGACGTATTTTATCCACTCGTCATAGCCATCACGCATCTGTGTCTTTCCCGGATTGCCCTTCATGCCAATGCTATCCGTGAATATCACATCCGATGACCATACCAACTCATAATCCTTGCCGCTCTCAGCTACAGGCTTTTTGTAGATAGTCTTTGCGGGCAATGTCTTGTATAGTTTGATGGCATAGAGCCTTCCGTCGGCTATGGCATCAGAGGCAGTAACTTCATTGTTGATATTCTTGTCCAAATCCTTAATCACTTCCGTCTCCTTGCCATCCGAATTTCTATATACGAACTTTACAATGGCAGTTTGCTTGACATAAAATGTATATCCAGAGGAAGTCTTAGACACCCAAGAGCTGAACTTGTCTTTCACCTGTGTCTCTCCCTTGTCGCCTATGGTGCCAAGAGTGTCGGTGAAGACAATATCCTTCAGCAAGAGATACTCGCAGTCATGACCGATGGACAGTTCTGGAGAATGATGGATGCCCGAAGGACGTGTGACTTCTATAAACTCATCCTTTGTCGGAATGATATTTATATAGTCAATGCGTGCGCGGCCTTCGTTGACTTTCCCCTCAACAAGACCTGCCACGAAGTCAATGCGTATTTCATCTCCGCGTTGCAGCGTTGCAGCGTTGCAGCGTTGCAGCGTTGCAGTGTTGCGCGTCTTCCTTACGCCGAGGTCATCATTATCGGTGGTGGTCAACCATTCGTCAATGAGCTTGCCGTTGACAGACACGCCGACATAGTTGGCACCGCTTTTCTGGTTGAACACCGCGGTCTCTATGGCATAACGTCCCGTCTCACCTTCCCATGTGCCGCAGATGGCACCGGGACCTTGGTCGCCAACAACAACGCCGCCGTTTGATGCGGATTCATTCTTTTCGAGGAAGGCAATGCCCGATAAATACATGTCCTCAGCCTCGTTTTTGCCCTCATGCCATCTCTTATTTGGAGAACTGAACGTCCATACATCGCCTTTGACAACAGAACCATTGGCCTTCACCGCATCCACTCGCCAATAATACTTGGTGCCAGTGGACAGCGAAGGGGGAATGAGCAAAAGTGAGGATGTCTCGCCAATGAGATTCTTGTTGAGAGAGGATTCATTGGCGGAGAGATATACCTTATATTTAACTGCGTCGGCAGCCTGACACCATGTGAGAGGCATATCTGTGCAGAACTCTGTGCCTGATGATGGATAACGAAGCCAAGGATTCATGGAGGCTGATTCGGGATATGGCTTGGTGGCTTTTGGGGATGCCGTGATGAATGTGTAAAGCGGTGACATGTGTTCCTTGCCATCCACTATTGCCGCCACTCGCCAGTAATATCGTGTGGAATGACGGAGTTTCACTGCTTTGGGACTTGTCAGCTTAAGTTTATCGGGGTTTGTGCCGAAATACATCTTCATGGAAGATGCGCCATCCACCGTTCCCCACGAGAGGCGCTGCGAGAGAGGAATGTCAATCGCTCCGTTGCCGGGATTGAGTATCGGCTCATACTGTATTCCCAACTGAGGACCTACACCGTTGGGAGTGTTATTGACAACATCCTCGGCAGCGTCAAGGTCGAAACTGTATTCATAATAGTCGAGAGGGCTATAGGAAATGTCGGTGAAGGGATGGTTGTGACTTCTTCCAGGGTCTCCATTTGCGAAGAACGAACCCTTGTCTGTGAGATAACCGCGATAGGGTAGGAGGTCGGTGTATTGGTTGCAGAAAGGATGACGTGCAGTGGCGGAGAAGTAGTTGTTTTCCGACAGCACTTGTGCCTGTGAGTGGAAACCTATGCAATACAGTTTTATATTCTCCCAATAGCTGTTGTAAATGTGCATCTTGCCGTAACCGATGCGGGGGTTGCGCTGGGTGTTTTTGTCGAACATGCAGTGGGCGAAGGTTACGCGCTCCTTGTTGTAGTCATCATAATGGCAAGTGCCCGAGTTGGTGATACTCACCTTGTTGTGGTCGTGCAGTCTTACCCATGACACTGTGACAAAGTCAGAGCCGTTGGTGATGTCGAGAAGTCCGTCGTAGGAGTTGCTGAAGTCGCAATGATCTACCCATACGTGATGGCAGTTGTGGAAAGCCACACCGTCGATGCGCCCGCGCGTAAGCCTTATGTTGCGTATGATGATATTCTGCTTGTCGCGGGACAACAGTGCCACGCCGTTGAGAGTCTTTCCGCTTCCAGCTCCTATTATGGTCTTGTTGGAGTTGACGTATATCTCATCCTGTAGGTCGTTGACTCCGCCACCTGTGATGTCACTGTCGATGATGATGACGTAAGGCTCAGGGCTTGAGGCATAACGCTCGAGTTCCGCACGTGTATTCACGTGTACCACCATGCCCGCTCCACCTCCGGTGACACCGCAAGTGCCAAGGGCATTGTACGTGGCAAACCCCATGACACCATTAGGCGTCACGGGGTTTGCACCATTAATATTCAACGCTGCTATGATAAGCAGTGATGATATTCCAAAGAATCTTTTTCTCATTGGGTATTATTTCGTAAACTTAATCCAATCAACATCCAGGAAGGCTCCATCGTTGCTCACCGATGAGCGGCAGTTGAAATATCCTACCTTGGCTCCTATCCACTTGCCTTCCTTAACCTTGAAGGGAGAGCCGAGCTTCTCGTATTTCTTGCCGTCAAGACTATAATAGAACTGCGCAGACGAGGTGATGCCATTGCCTATGCCCGCACTCTTCACCACGGCACGCACATATATGTCCTGAGTGGCATGGCGAGGCTGGGGAATGTCATCCACTGCGTATTTCTGGGTATAGGGCTTCTCAAGCTCTACGAGAGTGAGCGGCATTTCGTGCAGCACCTCCTCCTTGCCTCCCTTCATCGCGTTCTTGCAGTTGACGAAACGAAGGAAACATCCCTCCTTGGTGGTGACAAACTTTATTGCGGCATAGTCGAGACCCTTGATGATGAATCCCGCTTCCTCGCCCTTATTCTTGTTG
>JBJEAV010000118.1:0-15566 GCA_051869395.1 Prevotella sp. | reverse complement strand
ATTCCAATCGGTAGTGATGCTCGATGACCTGTTTGCATAGCGGATACTATCTCTTTAGGTACTTCTTGCCTGAAGCGGAATTGATAATCAGTCCCTTGGAGGAATCGCCAGTCTGACGTCCGCAGAGGTCGTAGAGTTTTATACCGGCAGTCTTTGAAGACTGAAGCCCACTAATACCAGTAGAGACGCTAAGCAGCTTTAACATTTTCTCGGCATAACGTTTTCCGATGATGCGATAGCCTTCTGCAGTGAAATGCAAGCCGTCGCCTCGTTGCGGACAGTCCTTGGACGAAATGACATGAGCTGTCAGGATGACATTAGGCAATGTTGCTATAACATTATTGAATCCGCCGCACGCTCCGCCCTGGTCCGTCTGAACTGTTTCACCTGCAAGCAAAGGAACATTGTCTGCCGAGAGATTCAGTTCGCTGAGCAGTCGCTCATACACCTTCTTCACATTCTCAGTCCAGTTGCCCATACCGCCGTCGGTCTCGCCCTGATGCATCAGTATTCCCTTGATGACACCATACTGCTGGGCCTTCTTGGCAATATCCACAAGGCGGCGGAAGGGGTTGTTGTCGTAATTAGCCATTATGTTCTTAAACCAGTCAGCCTCACCTGCTACATAGTCGCCTACATATTCCTCCATGAAGCCCTTGATGCTTGTACCACCGATTGCCACATGCACCACGCCAATCTTTACTTCCTCCGGCAGGTTCTCACACATGGTGCGTCCGAAATAGTCAGCAGGAGTGAGTCCTGTACCCTGGCGGCAGAGAGGCGGCACGGCAGTGTACCACTTGCCCATCTCACGCTTCGGGTCGTTGAAGTTCACGGCGGCCATCACCTGGAATCTCTCAGGCACATTCTCATAGTCCTGAGCCTCGGGAGTGGCGTTGCCCTCCATATTCGACTGTCCAAAGCAGAGATAAATCTGGAAGTTGGGGTCAGCTGAGTCAGGCACTCCAATCCACTGTGTCAGCTGTGCAGTTACTTTCTTCAGTTTTTCAGCCTCGGCAAGATAATCCTCGTCATTCTCTATAGTGAACGCCTCGGCGGCAGCGATTGCATCCTCAAGAGCCTTGCGTGCAGCCACAGCCTCCTCGCGAGTCAAGTCGGCACCTGCCTCAAGGGCAGCCTTGGCATCCTTGATAGCCTGCAGGAGGTCGCCCTTATACGATGTGCTCACCACCTTGAAGCTTACTCCGCTCTGCCACGAGATTTTCTCCCATGCAGCGGGCAGTGCGCCCTCGAAGTCGTCATTCACTATCAGTTTGTCCTCATTGCCCACCTCAACAAACTTCACATCGTCGAACAAGATGCTGCCACCATACTGTCCGAATACGAACTGGAACTTGTTGATGGGGAATCCCGCGGTAAACTCCCATGTATAATCCTTCCATGAAGTTGAGAAATCATAGGCCGTGAGATAATGCAAGTCCTTGCTTCCTCCCCACTGATCCTTATTGCTTGATGCGTCGTCAATAGGCCAGAATGCAAGTGTGCCGCCAGCAGAACCCTTTATGCGCATGGTGAGGCGATAGGTCTTGCCCACTGTGAGCGGAGTACTGAGACGGCGGTGTATCTGCCAGTCCCAGATATTGGCCTGAGCCCCAGAGGTTGTCACTTGAAGTACATGATTAATGCCTTCCTCTACATTGTCTTGTGCTTTTGTCACTGAGAACACGCAGCACAGCAGCGTCAACAAAATAAGTAATCTTTGATTCATGTAAGTTTTATAATTAAATGGATTTATAGCAATTCGGCTGCAAAGTTACATACTTTCCACTTAACAAAACTACATATTTGTATCAAATACCTATTGAAATGTTACCTGACTGAACTTTCCCGTTCATTACTCAGTTATCAGCAATACTTAGGTGATTCGCCGTACTTGTTGGGCAGAGGGTCGCTGTCCTGAAGGCAGAAAATGAGAATCATCAGGTTGCTTATCGTACTGATTGCGCCAAGAACGAGATACACGGGCTTGGTTACCACTTCTATAATATCCGAAGGAGTGACATTGATGGCAGAGATAAGGTCCAAGTCGCCCGACGATGACATAAACACAGAAGATGCAATGCCTGCAAGAATTGAGGCAAACACCCAAATGGCACTATGGCCATTATCTTGCAGACGACGCACTGTCACTGCCGCAATCCATACATACAAGGCAATGCTGAAAACCAATGACAACATAAAATTACCACCAAGCAATGAACTGCCTATTGCGCTCACTGCCACATAAACCAAGAAACTCCACCAAAGCTCACTGCGGCGTGCCCGCCCCCTGAAGTTGGTGATGTTCTGCCACGTGCTCTTCACTGCCTCGGTGAACGAAAGCTGTGGTCTTGCCTGTTTTGTATCCATATAAATTTAAATTTTATCAACCCAGTTTTCTATTGTGATGTTCTCCAACTTATTGAGATGTTTTATATTCTCCGTAACCATAACGCAACCATTAACGACTGCGGTACAGCCGATGAAAATGTCCATATCATCAATTGGTGTTCCATTCCTTCTCAAAATAGCTTTCTGTCTTGCATATTCTTCAATAACATCATCAATTGCCAACATTTTTATATCGTGACAGAATGAATACACTTCTTTCTTATTGCGTTCAATATTTTTGCTACATTCAGCTCCATACAATAATTCTGCTAAAGTCATTTGGGAAATATAACAATTCTCCCAACCTACTTTTTGAATCATTGAGTCAATCCCTTTTTTCCCTCGCAAAAAATAGATGCATATATTACTATCAAGTAGATACTTTTTCTTCATACTAATCCAAGCAAAGAGGTTGTTTTGATGATAATCTGGACTCTTCAATATTCCTAATAATCTTTTCTGGGGCACTATCATCTGCCCACACTCCGAAATGCTTTTTTATCATTTCTGAAGTAATATTGGTATCTGAAGCGCATGTGTCCTCACTTGACTCAATAAGTTTCTCACCCAGCCATCTCTTATTGCGAGAGCTGAGCGACAAAGAATTTATAAATGTCAATATACCATCTAAAGAAACTGTTGCTTCCATAATTCAGCAAATATTATATTATTACTCTATTCGGGAGCAAAATTACACATAATTTCTGAAAACTCCAAACTTTTATCGAATAAATTGTAGATTTGCTCACCATATTAAGCAGTAAGAGCCGCGTCTCACGACGCAGCTCATACCTAAAGATAATAATCTTTACTAAGTATTAATAAAAACCTAACTGTTTACTTTCCACTAAGTCCGTCGGCAAATCCTGCGTAGGTGTGCTTGCGATAGTAGTTGCTATCCCAGAGTCCTACAGGCTCACCTCCGCGCCATCCGCTATTAGCAGGAGCGTCGGTAGCGCACCACTGGCAGATGCCCCACTGCTGGTCAGCAGGAATAATGCGGAGATACTCCGATACAACGAACTTATACATTTCGGCCATAGCCTTGTGCTGCTCTTCGGTGACATCGGCAGTCTTAACTGTGTTGCCGTTGGCGTCAACCAAGCCCATGTCAAGCTCAGATACGCGGCACAACTTGCCAGAGGCAGCCATAAGCTCAAACATCTGAGTGATGTGCTTCTTCTTGCTCTCCTGAGTCTGAGGATTCATGTAGCAAGAGATGTGCATCTGAGTGCCGATACCATCAATCTTTGTCACGCCGTCAGCCTCCCAACGCTTAATCCATGCTATGAGGCTCTTCAACTTGCCGTTGTCGTCCCAATCGCTTTCGAGGTTATAGTCGTTGACGAAGAGCTTCAGCTCGCTTGGTGTGCCGCCGTTTGCCTCGAAGTGCTTGCGTGCGCTTGCCACAGCAGTGCGAACGTAGTCAAGGTCGCCGAGGTAGTCCTGCCAGTAGAAGGCATCGCCACCTACATCCCATGTACCACCAGGCTTGTAGCCTTCAGAGTGCTGAAGTGCGAATACGCCCTCGCTGTCGGGATTGCCACCAGAGATTGCCTCATTAACGACATCCCAAGCCTTAACCATGCCCTCGCAGGCAGTCATCATACCACCAATCCACTGGTCCATAGCCCATGTAAGGGTGTCCTTCTTCTCCTCGGGAGTGAGAGGCAGGGTATTTCCCTTCTCATAAGTTATCCAATGAATATCGGCAAAATAGTAATCCACCTGATTCTTGTTTACATTAAGGTTGAATGCGATAGAAAGCATACCCTTACCATCCACTTCACCAGGTATTTTACCTGTCTTTTCGTAATACTGCCATTCGGTAGTAAAGTTCGGGTTGCTTGGAAGCATTTGCCAGTGTAGATATGAACCTGGGGCAGCATGACACTGTGATTCGCATGCAGCATCCTCAGAAGCCTTATACCAGAACGAAATCTTGTATTCCTCACCAGCCTCCCAAACCTTGTCAGGAGTATAGATGAAGAACTGAGTATCCCAAGAGTTTGCAGGATTGGCTGTAGATGTAATCTTAATGCAGTTCTTACCTTCGGGACCGCCTTCGATAGGAGTTCCCGACACGTCTGCCTTTCCTGGTTCACGAACGACGAAATTATCCATTGGCAATCCCACTTCCATAGCACCATTTGTTATATGGTCAACAGGAATATCTATGGCAGCCGCTTCTTCATGAGAGATTTTAATAGACTTCCAGTAAATCGTACCTGCAAAGTCTCCATGCTGGAAGAAAAGTCCATTACTCTTCATAGTAGGTGTTACATTGAACTCAATCACATCATAATCACCTCCAACCGGGATATTGAAATTTCGGGAATCACCACCACTCCAGTCACCTATCTTGAAGCGGATATTTGGCTCTTCAGCACCCTCAGCCTTACACTCAATAGAAATCTTATATTTCTTTCCCTCTTCGAGAGTAATACCATTAACAAGCCAATATTGAAGTACATACCATGGATCAATTGGCTCAGGGTTGTAGATAACAACAGCCCCATCTTTGTTCCATTCTGTTACGACAGACTCTGGGTTGCCACTCCAAGCATAACTTGTGAGGGTAGAGCAATCAAGTTCATAATCAATCTTATCTACAGTTGCATCCGGGTCCATTTCTATCTCCTTATCAGCAATAAGTGAGCTAAGCCACTTGATAGGCTGCTGAGAGTGCCATGCAAGAGTATGTCCATATACATTCTTTCCTGCTTCTGTGGCATTGTTGATGAACTCGGTTACAGTACCGAAACTCATATTACCCTTATCATCGACACACGAAGCCATCTTCATGGCATTGCCAGTCACCAACTCGTCGAAGTTGGAGTTGGCAAGCGCATAAACGAGCTCCTGCTTGTTGTAGTCGCTTGCTGCAAGAGCAAGTGCCACCTTGAAATTGGGATTCTTCGAGCGGTCAACATTATCCTTCAAAGGAGCATAGTCAGAGAGATACTCATAACCTTCCTTCTGAGGATTGCCACCTTCATATACTCGGTCCCAAGTATCAGCACATGAAGCCAGTAGCATGGCTCCAAGTGCTGTGATTATTAATTTGCTTTTCATTGTCACTAATGTTTTTACTTATTATAAATAGGTGAAAACTCCTCAACGGTCACACCAGAGCGCTGCCAAATGAGATTGTCAGTAGTCTCTGCAGTGAAGCCACCGCCAAAGTCAACCTTGTATGACACATCGATCATATCACGGTCTTTCTCGTTCCATGCCTTCTTGGCACCATTGTCTTCCCACTTACCGCTACCAGAAGCTGTTACGCCCTCAGTGAGTGAAGTGATAGTGCAGTTGTTAGCATCGTCGAAAGCGAGCAGAAGGTCTGCTGTGAGAGTCTTGGTAAATACCTTAGGATTACCATCCTCGTCAACACCCCAGTACTCGAAAGGATAGCTGACAGTGAGGATTGACTGCGAGAGAGTCTTTGTCTTAATCTCAATCACATTACGCTTCTCTACAGATGTAGCCTTGCGATTCTGAGTCTTCTGACCAATCTCGTCGTTTATCACGTCATTGCCTTCAGCAAGCCAAAAGCCAGAGTACTTATTGAGATACTTCACGCAATAGAGCACATAGTCCATAGGCTTAACCTTCCATGCGCCTTCGTCAAAACGTGAAGGAGTAGCACCCTCCTCATTTGGAGTGCCTGCGAGGATACCAGTGAATCCCTTCTGACTTGTCATCACGAGTGGAATAACATATACGCCCTTGGCTGCGTCGGGGTCATTGAAGAACGCATCGGTGAGCTGCACTTCAGTAGCACCATTATATGTTCCATTGAACTCAAGGTTGGTGGTAGAGAGTGTGTAGTAGCTTTCGGGCATTGCCTTAATGGGAGTTCCGTTGGCAAAGGTAAGCCCATTGACGAGACTATTGTCAACAGCCACCTGCACGCTACCGTTAGAACCATTGTAAGAGCCACCGAAGGTAGCCATAATCTTACACTTGTGCTCCTTGTCGAGCGTTGTGTCATATTCGTCATCTCCCATAACGAGTGTACGAACAGGATACTGATACGGGAAATATACAGTCTGCTCCTCGTAGTCGGGGAAATCCTTGTCGCCGTTTTCGCAAGAGGCAAAGCCCAATGCCAAGACTGCGGCGGACATATACTTAAATATATTATTCAATTTCATAATCTCAATGTTAGTTTTTTATTAATTACCATCCATAATTCTGCTGGAGATTGCTCCACTTCAATATCTCTGAATAAGGTATTGGACAATAGTACATATAGTCCTCATAGTTGCGCTTCTCAACGTCGATTACCTTATAGTCGAGAGAACCGTCAGTCTTGGTAGTGATGCTCACACCCTTGGCGGTCTCGGTGAGAGGAGCCAACCAGCGGCGCAAATCCCAGAAGCGGTTGTTCTCGAAGCAGAGTTCGAGACGACGCTCGTTGCGGATAAGCTCGCGCATCTTCTCCTTCGATGCGGCACACTCCTCAAGATAAGGATCCTCATTGTTGCCATTGATGTCCAAATCACCGATACCGGCACGGCTACGAATAGCCTTGATAACATCGTATGCTGAGTAACCAGCACCGCCAACCTTTGCCTTAGGACCTTCTGCCTCATTGGCAGCCTCGGCATAGTCGAGGAAGATCTCAGTTGCACGGATTCGAATCTGCAAGTGGTTGAATGTTGAAGCCTCATCGTTACAGTTAACGTCGGAGCGGAGCAACTTTCTCAGGTAGTAACCTGTGACTGTTGATTTTCCGTTCTCCTTGTTGAGTCCGTCGAGAGTCTGTGAATCCTCAGCCGTGTTGATAACTGTATTGTTATGACCTATTTTTGCGCCATTAACAAGGATGTAGGTTGTCAAACGAGGGTCACGACCACTATAAGGATTGTTTGGGTCATAACCCGAACCTTCAGCAGTGATAGGCATACCATTTGCCATTGGGAATGCGTCAACAAGGTTCTGAGTAGGATTAACACGTCCGCTACCGAAGATCGATGGAGGATAGTTGTCCTTCTCATAGCTCTGGGTCTTATTGATGTTAGCACGCCAAATGATTTCAGCAGGAGCATCGTCAGAAGCACCGAAGTTATTCAGGAACGTGGTGTTATCAAAAATCTTCCAACCATCGCTCTGCATATTGTCAAGACCACCAAACTTGGCAAGGCAGTCAGCGGCGAGCTTGGCAGCCTCTGCGTATGTACATGCACCGGCCTTGCTGTAGGCAGGAGATGCAGCGAGAAGAGCAAGCTGAGCCTTGAAAGCTGCAATGATGCGACCGTCAATCTTACCACGATGATGATCACCGAAAGCCTTGTTATAACCTGTCATGTCTGCACCAATGCTGGTGTATTTTGCAGGAATCTCTGAAGAATTCGAGATTGACTTATACTGCTCGGGAAGATATTCGAGAGCCTTGTTCCAGTCGGCCATGATAAGGTCGTAGCACTCCTTGAATGTCAGACGGGCCTCGTTGAAGTCAGCATTTCCATCTACATACTCAAGGTGCATGGGGATACCAAGCATCTCGCCATCCTTCTCAGCCATACCGGCATGGGCACGGAGGGCATAGAAGTGATGCAAGCCACGCAATGCGTAGGCATTACCGAGATAATTGTCGATAAACATCTGATTGACACTTTCGTCGGTGTATGACCACTGTACCTTGTCAGCATTTACAATCATAAGATTACAATACTGAATGGCGTGGAAAGCATCGTTCCATCTGCTCACAGGATTCACTTCAGCCGACCACGAGCCGGTAGCCATCTTCTTATAGCTATTCGAAGCGTCGTTCGACACGGCATCGTCGGTTGCCAAGTCGGTTTGCGGCATATCGCTATATGGCAGCACGAGATAGGCATTGTCGAGCACACCACGGGCAAAGTCGGCATCCTTATACATTGACGAGATGTCCTGGTTGTTCTCGTTAGCCGGTTCGAAGAGGTCGTCGCACGAAGCGAGAGCCATCGTAGCTGCGCTAATTAGAATTATATTTTTCAGTTTCATAATTTCTGTTTTATTTATATTGTCTTCTCTTTCTTAGAATGCAACCTTGAAACCAAGATTATAGAAACGTGTCTGAGGAGCTGAACCCACACTCATTTCAAGAATCTCACGCTCCTTGGCTATAGTAAGGAGACTGTTGCCGCTTACATACACCTGAACACCCTTGACAAAGCTGTTGCCGAAGAGCTTCTTGTCGAAGTCGTATGAGAGCTGCACCTTGTTGAGGTCGAAACGAGATGTAGAGTACATCCAGAAATCAGATGTCACATAGTTGTTGGCACCATTACCTGTTGTCAGACGTGGATAAGCTGCTGTGCTTGCAGTCTCGGGAGTCCAACGGTCGCGTACTGCTGCTGAGTACTTGTCCTCACCCTTAACCCACCAGTAGCTGTTGTTGCGAACGCCATTGCCGCCGAAGCTTCCAGTTCCGAGCATGAAGAGAGTGAAGTTCTTGTACTTCAGTGTCACATTGATACCGAGAGTAGAAGGAGCGCCATACCAGCCGCCCTTGCCAAGGTTTACCTGGTCCTTATTGTCAATCACGCCGTCGTTGTTCTGGTCCTTGTACTTCAAGTCACCGGGAGCGATGGTCTGACCGAAATATGACTGGTCGGCAGAAGCTGCGATGTCTGCCTCGTCCTTGAAGTATCCAAGGCACTCATATCCCCAGATGGCATCAAGCGGCTTGCCCTGACGATACTGATAGGCATCAGCATAGTTGGTGTCGTCGCGCTTGGTGGCCTTTGTGGTATAGTAGGTGTAGTTGGCACCTACCTGCAGACCGAAGTCACCAAAGTTCTTCTTGTAGTTGAGAGCAAGGTCGAAACCAGTGCGCTTGTCATCGTTGAAGTTGATGTAAGGACGGAATGAAGACTCTGGGTAATATACCATGAAGTAGCTTGGCATCTGGTTAGAAGCCGTGATAATCTGTCCTGTCATCTTGCTAATGAAGAACGATGCGTCGAAGGTGAGGGCACGGTCGAGTACCGAACCACGAAGGTTTACAGAGAACTCCTTACGGTGGATATAACCGAGGTCATCATTGGAACCACGCTTTGACTGCACGCCTGAATGACCCGACATTCCGTTCCAGTCCCACCAACCGCCGCTCTGGTAAGCACCAAGATACATGTAGTATTCGTCGATACCGAGGTCGGTAACAAGGTCACTGTAGCTTGCGCTGAGCACGAGGTCGTTGAATGCACTGTCCTTCATGAAGTTCTCGTTAGCGATGTTCCATCCGAGTGTAAACGAGGGAGAGAAACCTGCACGCTTGCCTTCGGGGAGCTTGGCTGACCAAGGTGCTGCGAGAGCAAAGTCGGCATAGTACTTGCGGTCGTAGTTATAACCGAGCTGAAGACCGAGGTTGGCGTTAGATACCTTATGATATACACCTGACTCAGACTGCTGATAACCATTTGCAACGAGCATTGCATTTACATTATGCACTTTGCCGAATGTGCGAGCATAGTCGAAGTGAGCGTTGAAAGCGATTGTCTGATTGTCTGTCGAACCTGAAATGTTCTGAACACCAGAGTGCTTGTCAACAGTGTCGTATGTGTTGAGAGCTACAATCACGTCTTTGCCATTATATTCGCTCCAGGTCGGGGTGAATGTGGCGTATGTGTCATTGAATGACGAGGTGTAGGCTGTACGATAATCCACAGCCACCATTGCATGGAAGCTCAGACCCTTTGTGATTGAGTTGAGATCTACATCAACACCTGAGTCAAACTGGAACTGACGGCTTGTCCATGTGTTCTTGCCGGCGAAGTAGTAGTCGGCAAAGATGTTTGTGAGGTCTGTCTGCGAACCGCCGAGGAAACAACCATTGAGATAGTTCTTGGTCGTACCAATCAGATTGACAGCCTGCTGTGCATTCGGGTCGATATATGACAGAGGAATCAGCGGAGCCACACGGTTGGGACGGAATGTAGCAGCAGCACTCCAATACGAACCGCCATTAGCCGACTTAGAGTTATAATAAGTGGCATTGGCATTTACGTATGCATTGATGAAGTTGTTGAGCTTCACATCCACATTACCGCGAACATTGAAACGGTCAACATAGTTGTTGGCTGCCTCGCCCACCTTCAAGAAGTCGCCCTGACGATAGTAGCTCACGTTGGCATAGAACTTGGCGCGGTCATTACCACCCTCAATCTCGGCGGTCACGTCGGTGCGGTTGTAGCTCTTCTTGACAAACTCTGATGAATAGAACTCCACATCGGGATAACGATAGGGGTTCACACCAGAAGCATACTTGGCAATAGTCTCAGGACTATAAAGAGCTGTAAGACCGTCGTTGGCACGAGCCTCATTATACAATGTCATATATTCGGCAGAACCGAGATACTCTGGATATGACTTAGCGACAGCCCAACCAGTGTTGGCACGTACATTCACTGAAAGACCATTGTTCACCTTACCACGCTTTGTGGTGATGAGAATGGCACCCTTTGCAGCCTTGCTACCATAGAGAACAACAGCCTGAGCACCCTTAAGGAAGGTGATTGACTCAATTTCGTCAGGCTTCACGTTGTTAGCTTCACGGGGCACACCGTCGATGAGCACAAGCTGGTCGGTATATCCCCACATTCCGGCTCCATTGTAACCGGACACATAGCCCTGCATGTTGTCAAGACTATAGGTATTGTAGTTCTTCTCGGTCAACTCTCTGACATTGACTGTAGATACACCACCCATGATGTCCTGTTTTGCCACCTTGCGGAAAGCCACATTGACAAGAGTGCTGTCTTCAGCCGTCTCCTGCGCCGATACGGGTGCAGCGGCACAGATGGCAAGAAGTGCGAGAAGATTCTTAGATATCTTGTTCATAATAAATTTCTTCGTTTTCATTAACATTTTGTTACCTTATTACCATCCGGGGTTCTGTCCGAAGTCTGCATAGAGATAAACATCGTCATTCTTCAATGGGAACAGATAGTGTCTCTTGCTGAACTGGCGCTCAACAATCACCTTCTCGCTCCATCCTGTAACCTCGGCATCACGTGGGTCATTCTTCGAATAGTCGAAATTACCTACACGACGGAATTCCTGTGAGGTCTTGATGTTGTAAGGATACTCAGTGAGAAGCAACCAACGCTGGAGGTCGTTCCAACGGAAGCCCTCAAAGGCAAGCTCGCAAGCACGCTCGCGACGAACCTCGTCGATGAACTTCTTCTGGTCGGCGGTAAACTTGTCTGCTACATGGGCTGCGCCTACACGGTCACGCAACACGTTGATGGCCTCAACTGCTGTCTTGCCATATTTGCTGCTCTTGTAGCTTGCACCCTGTGCGGCTGCACCAGCTTCTGCATACATTAGATAGATGTCGGCAACACGCATATAGGGAAGATAGGTCTGAAGAGCACCACCCCAGTTGTACATACCATCATACTTGTTGCACTGGTGAGGAACGAGCTTCTGGCAGAAATATCCTGTACGAGAACCATTATTAGCATCGCGCATCAACTCGGCTGTAGGATCTGTACCATTAGCCGACTGCAATGGCAAGTACTGATAAATCTTGTCGTCCTTGCTCGGGTCGTTGTTGATAAACTTAAATCCGTCGAACATAATGTCATGATAGAATCGTGGGTCGCGATCCTTGAAAGGATGAGTAGGATCGAAACCAGACTCAGGATCATCAAGAGGCAGACCATTTGCCATACCGTATGCATAGTTGATATAGTTGGCAGTAGGCATGTGGATAACAGCGTCGTGCTCAACAAGACCGCTGATCTTCGGTCCCCAAAGCTTGGAGAAGTTCCAGTTAGAACCGTTGTTATCAGGCATAGTACCACGCATCACGGCCTCAACAGTACCAGGCATCTGCCAGTTCTTACCTGTGGTATAGAAGATGTCAGAGAAGTTGGTAGTGCTGGCATTCTTGTCCATCGTGTGGTTGTAGATGTCAGAATATACATACTCTGCAAGAGCATAAGGAGTTGTGCCTCCCTCAATAAGGCTCAGGGCCTCACCAAGAGCATCGGCTGCACGCTTTGCCAACTCTGCGTCATACTGATAGGTAAGAGTGAAGTTGCCCGAACCCGTTGATGCGCCATGCACATTGAATGGAGAAGCTGCATAGAGGAGCACCTTGCCAAGGTATCCGAGAGCACAAGCCTTGGTGATACGAAGGTCGTTGTGTCCCTTTGTGCGCAAACCGGCAGGATGGTTATCCCAGTTGGCAGGCAGCAGGTCGGCAGCACGACGATAGTCGGCGGCACACTTCTCGGCACACTCTTTGAATGAGAGACGCGGCAAATTCAACTCATCGCTTGGCTCAAATGCCTTGTCAACGTAAGGCAGACCGCCAAAGAAGTTCATCAGCTCATTGTGCCACCATGCACGGAAGAACAGAAGCTGTCCTTCAATAACATTCTTCTCATCAGCAGAACCCTGAAACTTGTCGAGGTTCTCAAGACCTATATTGCAGTGGCGAATGCAGTACCATGCGTGCTCCAATGAGTGAGCATATTTGTCGGAACTTGTAGGATCTAATGCATCTGAATTTGCATGCAAGAATGTTTGGTTGTTGCTGTACCAGTTACGATAGTTGCCAAGGTCCATCTGGTGAGTTAGGTGAGAGTCACCCAGACCGGCATTCATAATCTCATCATCACCCCAGTTGAACGTACAGCACCACATGTTTGACTCCTTGTTAGGAATACAGTTGTAGTTAAGCTCTACGAATCCCTGGAAATGGGTGAAGTCTGTGAAAACAGCGTCGCCGTCAACATTCGAGTCCGGATTCTTGTCGAGATAATCGGTACAAGAGGATATTCCGGCCACCATGGCGACTGCCATCACACCTTTATATATATATTTATTTAAAAAGTTTTTCATTTCCAATTCCATTTATTAGAGATTAAACTTGACACCGAAGTTGATACGCTTCATTGTAGGATAAGCACCTGTTGCGCCACCATAGCTTGAGAAGTTCGACTCGCGGTCATCAGGCATGCGGGTCCACAACCAAAGGTTGTTACCGCTGACGAAGACCTTCAGGTCGTTGAGACCCAACTTCTTAATCCAGCCGCCAGTCCAAGTATAAGCAACCTCAATGTTCTTCAGACGAATGTAGCTACCATCGCAAAGATACTGAGTACCATGATAGTAGGTAGGAGTACTTGCGAAACGAGGTGTCACAACATCTGCACCATTGTGGTCAAAACTCCACCATGTACCCTGGTCGTAAATATTGGTCTGGTTCTTGTCTGAGAGGCTAATCATAGTAACGTCACGAGTTACGTTGGTTACGCCATAGAACTGTGCGAACATAGAGAATCCCTTGTATTCGAATCCGATGGTTGCATTGTATGTGTTCTCAGGAGTGCCAGTATATCCGACAGGAGCTGAGTCGTTGTCGTCAACTACACCATCGCCGTTGAAATCGACGATATAGTAGTCACCTGGCAATTTCTGACTATCATTTGAATTGTGCTTTGGCGAACCGTAGATGTCATCGTATGTCTGCATCATACCTCTGTCGAGATGTGAATGAGTCTGACCGATGGCATATCCTGCGGCACGCTGGTAGGCAGGCTTCAAAGGAGCGTCGTCCTTGATAATCACCTCGTTCTCAGCGTGAGTCATGTTCAAGTTGGCCCAAAGATGGAGCTTGTTGGCGAAGGTCTTGTTGAAACGGAGCTCAACCTCATAACCCTTGGTCTTAACCTCACCCTTGTTAATCCATGCAGGCTTTGCACCATAGTAGCTGGGCACGGCACGCTCGCTACCATTTACAAGGATATCAACGCGCTTGTCGTGGAAGAACTCGATGTTACCGGCGATGAGACCACCGAGAATACCGTAGTCGATACCGATGTTGGTCTTCTTCACCTTCTCCCAATGGATGTCAGTGTTACCAACGACACTCTCACGATACCATGTATAAGGCGACTTACCCTGGTTTACGTCGAGATAAGAGGCGCCATTCTGTCCGCCTCCCATAGCCCATTGTGTCTGATAGAGGAAACGGTCGCCGACGTTGTCGTCACCAATCTCACCATAAGAGGCACGAATCTTGAGCATATCGATAATCTTATTGTCGCGGAACCACTTCATGAATGGCTCGTCAGAGATCATCCATCCTACGGCTCCTGACTGGAAGAATGCGAAACGATTGTCAGACGAGAACTTCTCAGAACCGTTGTATGCACCGTTGTACTCTACGAAGTAGCGAGTGTTCCAATCGTAGGTTGCACGGAACACCCAGTCCTCACGATAAGAGGGAATCATAGAACCTGTGGCATATTCCTGACGGCCCCAAAGTCCCATGGCTGTTACGTTGTGCTTGCCAAACTGGCGTGCCCAGTTGAGCTGCAACTGATAGTTGAGATTGCGCTGTGTCTTCCAGTTGTCAACCTCACCGCCATTTGTAGTCCACTTGTTACCGACAGCATAATCATAGTGGTCGTATGCCTCGTAGGACTGCTTGTATGTCACAGCACCTGTCTCGGGGTCAATCCACTTGAGCTGTACAGGAGTGTAAAGGTCGTTGATACCGCGATTCTTCTCAACAAACACGTTGTCCCATGAAATCATACCACGCAGGTTAAGTCCCTTGGTGATGAAGTCGAGTTTCTGCTCAAGCACGAAGTCGGTGTTCAGACGGGTTGTTGTTACAGTCTGCTGACCGCCGGTAGCAATACCTTGTGCAGAGTTGGTCACGTTTGTTCCGTGAGGCAGATAACCCCAAGAACCATCGGCATAGAGAGGGACAAACACGTCTGGACCGATATTATAGATACCCGACCACTGCTGTGAGATCTGCCAGTCGCTGTTAACGCTGTTACTCCAGGGAGACTTGCGTGTGGCGTTAGAACCTGAGAGGTTAACCTTGAAGACAGTTGTCTTGGTCACATTGAAGTCGAGATTTGAACGGAAGTTAATACGGTTGTATGCATAACCAGTATTATAGTTACGTCCGCTCGGGAACTCGCGATAGAGGTCGCCTTCATTTACGAAGTCAACGGCGGCATAGTATTTCACGAACTTGGTACCACCGGCAACGTTGATATTAGCATTGTATGACATGGTGTAGTCCTTGAACAGGGCATCCTGCCAGTCAACATTAGGATAACGCTCAGAATAGAGGTTGCCGAACTCGTCAACCTTACCATCCTGATTGCGGTAGTTCTCAATGAAGCTCATCGGCTTCATATACTTAGCAAAGT
>JBJEAV010000117.1:0-3422 GCA_051869395.1 Prevotella sp. | reverse complement strand
ATAGAACCTGTGGCGTTGAGGCGCGGGTCGAGTCCCTTGCGCTTGCTCCAGTAGGTGAGGTTTTCTCCCGACACGGCGATATGGATGCCGTTAAGACCTATGGCACTCACCCATTTCTTCGGCAGGTCGTAGCCTAAGGTGATGTTCTGCAGCGAGAGCCAGCTTCCGTCGGTGAGGAAGCGGTCGGAGGTGTAGTTGGCATACTGGTCGTTATAGCACAGGCGTGGGATATTTGAGGATGTATTCTCTGTGCTCCATGCGTTCAGCAGGTCCTGGTGCATTGCCATACCCGTGAGGCCCGACTGTGGATTCTGCATAAGCTGCATATATGTCCAGTCCATCACCTTGCCGCCCACACTGTAGGCGAATCCGATGTTGAGGTCGAATCCGTAGGCTGATATGCCGGTGTTGAATCCGCCGTAGAAGTCGGGCAGGGCAGTGCCGCAGTCGAAGAAGTCCTCGTCGAGGGTGATGCTTGTCGGGTCGGTGGTTGTTGTCAGACTGCCGTCTTCGGCGTGCTTATACCACATCGACTCGCCGTTCTCGTTCACTCCCGCAAACTTGCGCAGGCGCCATGTGTACATAGGCAGTCCCTCACCGTAGAAGTAGCTGCTTGAGGTATATCCGGGATGTCCGTCGAGGGTGTTGAACTTATTACTGTCGTTGAGCTTGAGCACCTCGTTCTTGTATGCGGTGAGGTTTGCACCGATGGTCCAACGGAAGTTCTTGGTGACTATAGGTTCGCCGCTGAGTTCGATTTCCACTCCCTTGTTGCTCATGTCGCCCACATTATAATAAGAACCGGCATATCCGAGTTCCAATGGCACCTTTACCCATGAGAGCATGTCGGTGGTCTTGCGGTAGAAATACTCGATGCTACCGCGCAGACGGCTCTTGAACATCTGGAACTCCACTCCCACGTTGATGTTGGTGATGGTCTCCCATGTGATGTTCTCGTTGCCGATTGACGAGAGTGTGAGGGTGATGTCGTTGCCGTCGCCCTTGTTGATGTCGTATAGGTCGGTGTAGAGGAAGTCACCGATATTGTCGTTTCCGTTCTGTCCGAACGATGCCTTCAGTTTGAGTTCGTTGAGCCACTTCACGTCCTGCATGAAGTTCTCCTTGGTGATTATCCATGCACCTCCGAAAGAGTAGAAGTTACCCCAGCGGTGATCAGGATGGAAGCGCGATGAGGCATCTCGGCGATAAGACACTTGTCCGAAGTACTTGCCGTCGTAGTCATACAGTCCACGAAATATCCAGCCTTCGGTGTTGTAATCCACCTTATATCCGCCGTTGCTCAGATAGGTGGTGGCACCGTTGAGTTCCTGGTTGCCCCAATATGAGAACATGTTCTTTCGGTCGGCATACAGGTAGCCGGTGTTGCTCTTGTAGCTCTCGTGTCCGGCAAGAATCGACACGTTGTGCTTGCCGAATTTCTTGTTGTATTTCAGCAGTTGCTGGTAGTTCTGAGTGAACATGTTGTCGTTGTACTTATACACGTAGCCGTTGGGATAGGACATGTGACCGAAACCGTAGAAAGGCTGCTGGGTGGAAGTGTAGTCCTCGTGATATGAATAGATACTTGCGTTGATGGTGGCTTTCAATCCGTCCCAAATGTCGAAGTCGGCAAATCCGTTGAGCGAGAAGTTGGTGATTACCCACTTGTTGGTGTTCATCGACGCCTCGGTGATGCCGTTCACCTGTGTTAGATAGGGGCGCACGTAGCCGGAGCCTAAGAGCTGACCGTCGCCGAAGTCACCCACTATACCGTTCTCGTTGCGCAGGATATTGCCCTCTCCGTCGCGCAGATAGACGGGATAGATGGGTCCCATCATGATAATCTGGCTGTAGATGTTGTTTGCACCCGAGTCCTCGGTGTCGCTCACGTCGGCACCGTTGTTGGTGGTGGAGCGTGCAAAGCTGACATTACCGCCCACGTTGAGCCAGCTTGTAGCCTGATAGGTGGCTTTCATGCGGGCTGTGTAACGCTCGTAGTCGCTGCCCACGGCGATACCGTCGGCATTGAGATAACCAAGCGAGGCGAAGAAAGTGCCGTTGGTGCCGCCGCCGTTGATGCTGAGGTTGTATTCCTGGCGGGTGGCGTTGCGATAAGCCTCGTCAATCCAGTCGTCGGGCATGATGGTATATACCTGTCCATCGTTATACACACGGTTGCCGAGGGTGGCATTAGGATTGAGCTTGCCGTTGTCGCCCACGAGATACTGTCCTGCGGGCACCACGTATGGCACATAGCCCAAACCGCCGTTCTGCGACGATGCCGTGAGAGTCTTGTTGGCGTTGCTGTGGGCTGATGCCACAGACTGTCCCTGATTGATGTAGTTGTTATATAGAGCCTTGTAGTTTGTTTCGATATACAGTGCGGGGTTGTCGATGGTCTCATATCTCTTGGAGGCTCGCGAGCTTGTTCCCACCTTCACGTCGAGTGAGATACTGGTTCTTGCCTTGTCGCCCTTCTTTGTTGTGACGATGATGACACCGTTGGCACCGCGTGCACCGTAGAGTGCGTTCGAGGCAGCATCTTTGAGCACCGTCACCGATGCCACGTCCGACGGGTTGATACTGTTCCAGTCGCCGTCGTAGGGTGCCCCGTCGAGCACAATGAGCGGAGCCTTGCCCGCATTGATGGAGCTGATACCGCGAATACGGAACTCCGGTGCGGCATCGGGTGCTCCCGAATGAGAATACGCCTGTAATCCAGCCACGTTACCCTGTAGTGCTTCCATCACGTTGGTCACCTGGCGTTGTTCGAGCTTCTTGCTGTCAACAACACCGGCTGAACCCGTGAATGATGATTTCTTCTGTTCTCCAAATGCCACGACCATTACCTCGTCGAGCATCTGTGCGTCGTTTTCCAATACAATACTCATGGATGCCTTTGCCTGTACGGTCTGTGTTTTCATACCCACGTATGAAATCACCAACTCAGCGCCTTTCCTCACACCGTCAAGCAAGAACTGTCCGTAGATGTCCGTCTTTGTGCCTATGTTGCTTCCTTTGACTAAAACGGACGCACCTATTACCGCCTCCTTGTTTTCGTCTATTACCGTTCCCCTGACGTTGAGCGTCTGGGCAAGGGTTGAGACGGTGACCAGCATCGTGGCCACGAAAATTAACATTTGTCTTCTCATTTGAATCTATTTATTGTTTTTTGATTTATTTATATAAAAGGGGATGCTTGGGGAGGAAGTACCACTCCCCAAGCCCCCTGTCGAGAGTTGTTATTCAATAGCTGGAGCCTCGTGCTGACCACTGCCGTAGCGGTGGTATTCGAACGAGATGCTCTGCTCCTTGATGTAGTGTACAAGCTCTACGCGACCGTCCTTCACAGGAACGTCGGTGGCTATGAACTTGTTGGTGGCTGCCGCACGCTCGTACATCGCACGCGGGATGTCGGGCGA
>JBJEAV010000116.1:0-15705 GCA_051869395.1 Prevotella sp. | reverse complement strand
ATTCTCCTAAACTCCCTCACTGCCTCCTGCACGTCCATTCTCTGTCCGTTTCTGAAGGCTATGATGAACGCTTCGGGGAACTTGTCGAGCACCTGCTTGCGCAGGCGGTAAATCTCGTTGTAGTTGGTGGAAGAGCCAACTGTGTATTTGTATATTCCGCCGTCCATATAATAGTCGGCATCTTCCCTGCCCTTCAGTCTCTTGCTTTTTGGTGAGAGCTTGACGTTGCTGGTGAGAATCTGCACCTTGAATACGGGAGCACTGTCCGAGGCAGCGGGAGCATACTCGCCCTTTTTAGATTCCTCCTTAGCCGCATCATTTGGTTGTTCCTTAGCCTCATCCATTGGCTGTTCCTTAGCCTCATCCTTTGGTTTGGGTTGTTCTTCTACTTTTTCCGCTGGTTGTTCCTTTATTTGCGGCTCTTCCCTCTCTGGCTTGAAAGGCACGGTGAAAGACTTGTCGTACTTGGCAAGATAGTCGCAGAAGGCAAGGTAAATACCCCTGCCCATATTGGCCACCCCCTCGTCAGTATTCAAATATTGCTCCTCGGAGGGAGTGGTGATGAAACCAAGTTCGATGAGGCAACTGGGCATAGAAGTCTCGCGTAGCACGAGGAAACCAGCCTGCTTCACTCCCTTGTTGGGACGACGGGCAGTGGCACAAGTGCGCTTCTGCACTAATCTTGCCAGTTCCACACTCTGCGCCATATTCTTGTCCTGCATGAACTCAAACATGATATAGCTTTCAGAAGAGTTGGGGTCGAATCCCTCGTAATGCTGCTGATAGTCCTTCTCGACCAGGATTACGGAGTTCTCGCGCTTTGCGACATCGAAGTTTTCGGCTGCACGGTTCATACCGAGGGTGTAAGTCTCAAGACCCACAGCCCTTGCCCCCTTGGGCAGGGCATTGGTATGAATAGAGACGAAGAGGTCAGCCTTGTTGCGGTTGGCAATGTCGGCACGCTGATGGAGGGGTACAAAGACATCAGTCTTGCGTGTATAAACCACCTTGACATTGGGACAGTTGCTCTCCACGAGCTTTCCGAAAGCGAGTGCAACGTTGAGGTTGATATTCTTCTCCTTGGAGAAAGTGCCAAGGGCACCTGCATCGTGTCCGCCGTGTCCGGCATCGATGACAAGGGTGAATCCCTTCTTTGCGGCAAGAGCCACAGAGATGGTGAATATCAGTATTATCGTTGCAACAATCCTTCTGTTCATATAGTTATCTTAAAATTATCTTGCAAAAGTAACAATAAAAATTGGTATATCACACAAAATGCCCTCATATTTATTATTTATTAATAAAATTCAGCTCAACACCCGCCCCACGGCAGTCGGCTCCCATAGGCGGATTGTCCTTGGAGAGCCTCACGCTGATGGCATATACCTGCGGGTATTTGTCGGCAATGGAACGGATAATCCTGCCCGCCACATGTTCGAGAAGGTGCGAGGGAACTGCCATCTCCGCCTTGAGAATATCATACAGGTCGGCATAGCTGATGGTGTCCGCAAGGTCATCGGTTTCCACCGCACGTGAGAAGTCATACTCCACACGCAGCGATACGGTGAAGTCCGCACCCACCGCTCTCTCCTGGGGCATCACCCCATGAAAGGCATGGAAGCGGACTTCGTCAATAAACACAGAGGTCTTCATTTATCCGCAGCGGCTGGCTCCGCAGTTTTTGCAGATTAGACATCCTTCCTGATATACCAAGGTTTCCTGTCCGCACTGCGGACACTTCTGTCCTGTAGCCACGGTGCCGTCGGTGATGTATTTCTTCAAGGCACGCTCCACACCGTTCTTCCATGTGTTGATGCTCTCGCTCTTTAGCTGCAGTGAGCTGACAAGGCGGATGACATGGTCGATGGGCATACGATAGCGCAGCACGCCACTGATGAGTTTGGCATAGTTCCAGTATTCGGGATTGAACTTCTCGGAGAGTCCCTCGACGGTGGTCTTGTAGCCGCGTTTGTTCTCAAACTGGAAGTCATAGCGGCGCTTGCCGTTCTCGTCGGTATTCTTGATGATTTTTCCCTTGGTGACTGTCTTTGGAAGTACGATACCTTCCTCGTCGTCCTGCAGACCGGTGAATATCTCGTAGGGATAGCCGTTGAGCAATCCTACGAAAGCCACCCACTTCTCCTTGTTGTTCTGGAAGCGCACAACGTCGCAGTCGAGCACCTGTGGACGAACCTCAGTGACCTCGGGGCGCTTGCACGGTGTCTCGGGAGTGCCCTCTGGCTTACCGTCTTTCTTGTCCTTCTTTGACACAGAGATCATGACACCGCTGCGGCTGCCGTCGCGATAGATAGTGCATCCCTTGCATCCCGAGCGCCATGCCTCAACATAGAGACGGTTGACAAGTTCCTCATCAACATCGTTCGGCAGGTTGACGGTGACGCTGATGGAATGATCCACCCACTTCTGGATGGCTCCCTGCATCTTCACCTTCATAAGCCAATCGACATCGTTGGCAGTGGCCTTATAGTAGGGAGACTTCGCAACGAGTTGGTCAATCTCCTCCTGGGTGTATTTCTTGGTGGTGTCATATCCGTTGACCTCCATCCATGTCATGAACTTCTTGTGATATACGATATACTCCTCGAATGAGTCGCCCACCTCATCCACATAATCCACATGCACAGCCTCATCGTTGGGATTCACCTTGCGGCGACGCTTATATACAGGCAGGAACACCGGTTCGATACCGCTGGTGGTCTGTGTCATCAGTGATGTGGTGCCGGTCGGGGCGATTGTGAGACAGGCAATGTTTCTACGGCCATACTGCATGATGTCGGCATAGAGTTGGGCGTCAGCCTCCTTGATGCGCAGAAGGAAGGGATTGTTCTCCTCGCGCTTGGCATCGAAGACAGAGAACGCTCCACGCTCCTTTGCCATCTCGACGGATGAACGATAGGCGGTGAGGGCGAGGGTCTTGTGAACCTCCACAGAGAAGTCGGTTGCCTCCTGAGTGCCGTATCTCAGTCCCATGGCGGCAATCATGTCGCCCTCGGCAGTGATACCCACACCGGTACGGCGGCCCATACCGCTCTTTCTCTTGATTTTCTCCCAAAGATGATATTCCGAAGCCTTCACCTCTTCGCTCTGCGGGTCTGCCTTCACTTTCTCCATTATCTGGTCAATTTTCTCCAGTTCAAGGTCAACAATGTCATCCATCACCCTCTGTGCCATAAAGACATGTTTCTTGAAGAGGTCGAAATCGAAATATGCCTCGGGTGTAAACGGATTGACCACGTATGAATAGAGATTGATGCTGAGCAGTCGGCATGAATCGTAGGGACAGAGAGGAATCTCACCACATGGATTGGTTGACACCGTACGGAACCCGAGGTCGGCATAGCAGTCAGGGATGCTCTCGCGGGTGATGGTGTCCCAGAACAATACACCAGGCTCGGCACTCTTCCATGCGTTATGAACAATCTTCTCCCAAAGACGCTTGGCATTCACCTCCTGTGTGAACTGGGGATTGTCGCTGTCTATCGGGAACTGCTGCACGTAAGGCTTGTCCTCGACGGCACAGCGCATAAACTCGTCGTCAATCTTCACCGATACATTAGCCCCGGTCACCTTGCCTTCAGTCATCTTGGCATCGATGAACGACTCTGAATCAGGATGCTTGATACTAACAGACAACATCAGTGCACCACGGCGACCGTCCTGAGCCACCTCGCGTGTGGAGTTGCTGTAACGCTCCATAAAGGGCACAAGTCCTGTGGAGGTGAGAGCTGAGTTATTCACAGGCGACCCTTTGGGACGCAGGTGGGAGAGGTCATGACCCACACCGCCACGGCGCTTCATCAGCTGCACCTGTTCCTCGTCGATACGCAAGATTGCCCCGTAGGAGTCGGCATCACCGTCGAGACCGATGACAAAGCAGTTGCTGAGGGATGCCACCTGATGATTATTGCCGATACCCGTCATCGGGCTACCGGCAGGTATCACATACCTGAAGTGGTCGAGCAGTTCAAAGACCTGCCCGGCAGACATCGGGTTGTTGTACTTGTTTTCGATGCGCGCCACCTCGTTGGCTATACGCCAGTGCATCTGCTCGGGCGACTGCTCGAAAATGTTTCCGAAACTATCCTTCATGGCGTATTTGTTAACCCACACACGGGCTGCCAATTCGTCGCCGGCGAAGTACTTCAATGAGGCCTCGTATGCCTCGTCGTAAGTGTAAGTTTTTAAAGGTTCCATTACTAAGTTTTATGAATTGCGGCGCAAAGTTACGACAAATATCTGAGATAAAAAAATATTTTCGGGAAAACTTTCATAAAATATTTTAGAGAAAAGTTTTCCAAAAAGAAAATTATTTGTACCTTTGCACCGACAATAATTATATAAATATATGTATATGAACAATATCCTTACAAGACGTACCATACGCAAGTATGCGACAAAGGACGTCGATAACGAAATGCTCAGCGACCTGCTGGCAAAGGCATCGCGCACCCAAACTATGGGAAACATGCAACTCTACAGTGTCGTCGTCACTCGCAGCGAAGATGGCAAGAAGGCTCTCGCCCCTGCACACTTCAACCAACCGATGGTGACCCAGGCACCGGTGGTGCTCACCATCTGCGCCGACTTCAGAAGGGCCACCGACTGGTGTATGCAAAGAAAGGCTGACCCGGGATACGACAATTTCCTGTCGTTCGTCAATGCCTCAACCGACGCACTGCTATATACACAGACCTTCTGCAACCTCGCGGAAGAGGCAGGATTAGGACTGTGCTTCTTGGGAACGACCGTGTATATGCCGGAGATGATTATCGACGCTCTAAGATTGCCGCAGCTCGTGATGCCAGTGGCGACACTGACAGTGGGATGGCCCGACGAGGAGCCTGCCCTCACCGACCGCCTGCCATTGGAGTCGTTCGTACACCAGGAGACTTACAAGCCCTACACGGCTGAGACTATCGACAGATATTACTCAGAGAAAGAGTCTCTCGAAGAAAACCGCGAGTTTGTGAGAATAAATAACAAGGAAACACTCGCGCAGATATTCACCGACATCAGATACACCCGAAAAGACAACGTCGCAATGTCCGAGGGTATGATTCGGGCATTGCGACGCCAGGGATTTATGTCATAAACTGAATAGACCTTCGCATTTACCAAAGACGCTTGGAAATGCGGAGGTTTATCACCGGATAAACCTTAAACTTCTTCATCACGTCAACATAGTCGCCAACCTTGCCGCCTATGTTTCTTACATCCTTAGCCAAGTCAACCTGTCGGACGTTATGAATGACGGTGGCTTCCCTGACCTGTGTCATCATAGGATTGCCATTGTCATCAAGCATCGGATTGCCATTGCCGTCGAGCAAAGGCTCAAGCCCCTTGTCCTCAACCACATCAACTGCATTCACAAGCACCTTCGGCGTTCCGCCCCAAAACATCACACCGGCATCAAATGAAATCCTGAAGTCGTCATTCTTCTTGGACAATCGGCCGCCATATCCAAATCCGAGGTAGGGACGGAATGAATTAACCTTCATATTGCAAATCATCATATTGTTCTCGTCAGGCTCCACATAGCATGGCTTGCCTGTATCGACATATTCGCCCAACTGCACCTTCATCCTGCCATAACTCTTGAAACTGTTATAAGTGTTGTCATCCGGATAGAGGTCCTGGCCACCCAAGGACATATACGGTTTCTCCCACTCTGTCCACAGATTGTTGTAGGAATTGAGCACACGGTCATACATACTATTATAAAAAGATGTTGAGACGAGGGACGTGGCATCATAGACGGCATTCTCCGCGTATGCGACACGCGACGGTCCCCAATAGAAACCTGTAGTGAAATGCCAGTTCTTATTACGGAAAGGGGTGACATCCACCAAGAACTTGAAATTGTGGAACTTGGGAGTGCCCACCATATCAACCTCCTTGTCCACCCTTGTGCCAATCAGTTCATACAGCATATCGGAAAGGCGTTCAAACTTCTGGTCTCTTTCCTCCTGGGTCATTGACGCGTCACCGGCCTCGAATCCGAAGTGCATGGTAACGTCAACCTGCGGCATATACGTGAATCCAGTGCGCACGTTGACCCACTTGTCAACCACGGGCATTGACAAGTCGAGACCGATACCGTCGGAACCGAGGGTAAGTCCGAGGTCAAGATGTTTTATCAGCTTGTAATTTGCTATCTTGCCATTGTCAGCAATATCCTGGGCAAAGGCCATATTCCAGCCCATTACCGCCAAGGCAAAAACAGTTAATAATTTCTTCATACTTACATTCTATTATTAATATCGGCTGCAAAATTACGCATAAATATTGAAACACCAAAGAAAATCACGAAAAAAATCAATATTCTACCTCGTCAGCGAGAATTTGACACTTAGTCCGAAGTCCTGGGTTGTAGTAGGATAACTACTGCTTGAGAGCAACGGGGTATTGGTCTGACGGTCATAGTATGCCGAGAGTGTGAGCAGACGCGAGAGGGTGTAGTCTGCCATAAACGACATCTTGAACGCCGTGTTTCCACTGCTTGCCGACGAGGTCACCGTGGCAATGTCGCGGGTGATGGCAGCCTGCTTGCGCAACGATATGTCGAGGCGCAGGTTGAGGTCGTGGTTCACACCGCGGGAGTTGCCCGTTGTGGTGGTCTTGGTGGCGTTTTCGTCTGCCTTTGCCTTGGCTCCCCTCTGCGTCTTCTTGATCTTGCGCGAGGTGTTGGAACCGAAGAGGTTGAAGTTGCTTATCTTATATCCCACTCCAATCACCCAGTCCTTGCTGAGCGACTCGTTGATCTGCACACTGGTCATACTGAGCGAAAGCACGCGGGTGGTGCGGTACTCGAGCTTACCCGTGAGGTTGTTCTGCATGGTGAAGTCGATACCGAAGAGAGGGGCAAACGACTCGTTGATGCTGACTGTGGATACATTGTACATCGAACTTGGAATTGATGCACCAGAGGTGGCGTCGGTGATAAATCCAAGACCGTCCATATACTCACGGTAAGTGCTGTAGGAGGCATAGCTGCCCACGGCGAATACGCTCTTGTATCCGTGGTTGATGTTGAAGCTCTTGAATGTCTCGCTGAACCAAGGCAACTTGCCCAAGCCGCTATAGCGCAATGTCCAGTTGGGGAGCATACGGCGAAGTGCTGGGAAGATGTCGAGCGAGCCGCCTCCACTGGATGTATAGGCATTGAGGAAGGCAGGAATGAGCACGTCGCCACTGTACTGCTTTACCTCGCCCACTCCGTCGATGCCGGCATAACGGGCCTGCACACGGTCGCGGAATCCTGCTATGGAGTTGCAGAACTTCTCGAACGACTTGGAGTAATAGCCGTTGTTGGCATCGCCCATACCCTCGAGCGCGCTCTTGAGGCTAAGCGTGGTCATCGTGAACGAACCACTGTGGGTGGTGGGCGAACCCTCATACATATACTGTATGCTCTTGGCCTTGTTGACGGTGCGGCTTGCCGAGAGGTCTATCTTCAGGTCGCGCACAGGCTCAAGTGTCATCTTCACCTGCAGGTCCTCAGTGGCATTGGTGTTGGCAGGCGTTGCCACACTGTCGGCAGACATAAGCCAACCGCGGTCGTAGCTCTTCTTGACGAAGTCATCACCAGTGAGTCCGAAGGCAAAGCCAAGACCAGGAGCAAGCGTTCCGCCACTGTTACGCTGACCGAAGATGTCGCCAGCCTCGGGCATGAATCCCGGGAGTGACATGCTGTACTGGTTGCGGTAGGTGAAGCTCACACTGCGTATCATCATCAGGAAACGGGCGGCACTCTGGGCGGGCTTATACCACCACTGGGTATCGATGGCAGGTTTCGGGGTTACACTGACCATCACATTCACCGAGTCGAGGTTCTTGATGAGAATCTTGTTCTCATCCACCACCTTATATTTAATAGGATAAGCCTTGCCCTCCTTGGTCTTCGCACTTACTATGAGTCGTTTCGACTTCTTGCCGTGGCTGACTGTCACGGTGGTGTCTGGCTTGAGGGCTATCTCCTTCTGGAACGTGTTCTTGTTCAGCGGCAGGAGTTTCTTGTCGTCCTTGACGTTCTTTGCGTCTTTCGCGTTCTTAGAATCCTTCTCATCCTTTTTGTCCTTACCGTCCTTTGACTCCTTGCCGTCCTTTGCGTCCTTGTCCGTCTTCTTGTCCGTCTTCTTCTGCGCCAACTTGTTCTTTACCTGCTTCTGGTTGCGCGTGGTGTTTTGCTTCTTGAACTTCTCGTTCACCTTCTTGAGGAAGGGGATATGGTTATAAAGGGTTTCAAGATTCCACTGCGAGTTGATATTGAGGTTGCGGTTGTTGCTGATGGTATTTCCCAATGATGTACCATCATCGAGTTCTGTTCCGCGCACCCATGAATATGTGGCATTGTAGCTCATGTCGGCATTGAGCCAGTCGAATATCGGCATCTTGTTGAGCGGCAACTTATAAGATGCCTGGAAACTCTGCTGATAGTCAAGCGGTCGGCCGAAGGTCTTGACACTCTGCCATACGGAGTCCTTCCATGCCTCGTATCTCTCGGGATAGAGGTCCTTGTTGATTGGGGTGTATGGTTCCTCTATCTCGGCATGGGTGGCACTTTGGAAATTCATGTGGAGGTTCTTGGTGAGGTCCCATCTGAGTGAGAACTCACGGTTCCACAGGAACTGCTCACTGAATGTGAGCGGCAGTTTGGAATCCACACCGTTCTCCACGTCACGCTCCTGCAACTCATAGTAAGTGCGGGTCATGTCGGTATTGAACGTGATGTTCTGCGGAAGGTAGTTCAGTCCGAATGCCTTGGGGAAGTCATTCCACTTGCTCTTGCCCTTGAGTTTCTTGAATGGCTCAAATGTCTTATACACTGGACTATAGCTATAGTTGAACGAGCCTTTCCACTGGTCTTCCTTCTCCCACACCGTAGTCTCGCCTGTGGTGTAGTTGTGCGAATGGCTGTAGCTGAACGAGAAGTTAGCGGGGTCGTATGGCATGGGGTGACGCTTGGTCTTTATGCCTACACGCACGTTGGACAAGGAGAAGTTGGTGGAGGTGGTGCGCGAAACGGCAAGCGACTTGAGTGAGTCGCGCTCGTGCTTCGTGCCCATAGCATCGAGGGCATCGCTAAGTTCCATATCCGTGTCGAGAGGATTATATCGCGGCGATGTCTCTTCCTTTGTTATACTATAATAAAGAGGTATAGTGACCTTTGCCTTGTCGGGGAACAACTTGCCGAGTTCGAAGTTTGCCGTCAGACTGTATGTCTTGTAGTCGTCGGTGGAACGTTGGGATATACCTTCCTCTATACCGCCGAAACCGTCGGTCATGATCTTTCCCGTCAGGTTGATGGTGGCGAAGTCGGAGAGCTGCATGTTCAGCGCTCCCGAGGCTGCCCATCCGCCCTTGTTGTTGAACTCCTTAAGTCGCATCTCGTTGACCCACACCTCTCCTGACTTGGCTGTGGTGGCAAGGTTTCTCACTCCGATAATCATGGTCTTCACCTCACCCAACGAGGGGTTACCCATTACGGATATCCTGTTGTTGGGCTTGTCGGAGTCGTATTCCGAGTATTCCTTCACGTATGCTGCCTCGCCCGCCGCCTTCTGCTTGTTGCGCTCTTTCTTCAGGGCTGTGAACTTGTCAAGCGGAATGTCGAGCATATTCTCTTCTGGCCATACCGCTACCCTGCCCTCATGTGAATCACTGTAGTGGTTCTCGGGGGTGAGTTTCAGTGGCACCTCATATTCATAATAGTTGTTCTTGTAGTCGCTACCGAGGCGCACGAACACTGCCAACTGGTTATCCTGAAGGTTGGTGGTGTTCTGCTGCAAGGCATTGGCATGCACGAACATCTGCAGACGCTTGTACTGACGGAGGTCGAGGTTGGTGTTCTTATACACTGCCTTTGCCTCGCCCTGTGCCAATTGCTTGACGATGAAGCTCAATGCCTGTTCGTTGTCCTCCACGAGCTGCGGCTGCGACGGGTCGGTGACACGGCTGATGCCCGGGGGCAGGACGTAGTTGACGGGGAGTTTGTCGGTGTGCTCCTCGATGTTCACGTTGGTTGTCTCAAGTTCACCGGTTGATGTGGTGGCGGCAGTGGAGAGGTTCTGCTCGTAGGTGCGCCATTCACCGCGCACAAGGTCGAGACTACCGAAGCGGAGAACGATGGGTTTCTCCCATCCGGTGAGGAACATACGCATAAAGCGCACACTGGACAGGTCGCTGATGGAACCCACCTTCTCGCGGTCGGGAGAGTTAAGCGGAATGCGGAACTTATACCATTTCACGTTCTCCTTGTTACCGTTGCGCAATGTGGCTGACGACTCGCGTATCTCTGCAAGGTAGTTGAGGCCGACACGGCTCTCGTCGAGGTCTTCGGGACGTATGCTCACCTTATACTGATAATAACGCTCGTATTCGTTTAGAGTATAGTCCTGGTTGATGTCCTCCACGTCGGGAGTGGTCTTGTATGACGTGTCGTAGCTCTCTTGGTTGTTGTCGTTGTCGGGAGAGTTGCCCTGCGGATTGTTGATGCGCTTGTAACGTTCGAGTATCGAAGCCTTGCGGTCGTCGAGGTCTGTACCACGACTGTAGTGGTAGTTGTCGTTGGCAGGGTCATTTGTCCATGCCTGCTTCAGACTGTCGTTGGTGAGGGTCTGCACGAAGTTGTTGAAGTCCTGATAGGAGTCAAACATTCGCTCTTCCTCATCATTCAAACCATTGAGACCCACGTCCTGTTTCTCCCTCGAACCGGCAGTTGTGGCAAAGGCGTATGTCTGTGTGGCCTGCACGGGAATCTTACCCCACTGTGTTGTGGTGTAACTGCTTGTACCATCCACTGGCATACCGCTCTCGTAATATTTCTTACCGTCGCGCAGGATGTCCTCGCTAATCTCTCCGAGGTTGATATACAAATCTCCACCATAGCTTGAGGCATCGGGACTGTTGCGCGAATAGATGAAGGGGTCGAGCAACCAGAACTCCACATACTCGATGTTAGCCTGCTCGAAGTCGTTGGTGTCCAACTTTCTCATCAGTCCTCCCCATTTCTTGTCAGGCTGGGGCAGTGAACCGTCGGGATTAAGACTTGTCGAGAAGTTATACGGACCACGCTCGGTGGGATAGTATGCGAGGTTGAGGATTGACAGGGTTGACGTCGCTCCGCTGTATGTGCTCTGCTGGCGGTTGGGATAAAGCTCACTGACGTATATCTCGCGCACATAGTGGTTGGAGAGCTGCTCAAGGTCGCTCTTGATATGAGCGGGAGTGAGCGAGGAGGAACGGTAGGTGAACAGCGGGTCGATGGTGTACCAAGCCAGTTGCGCCCTGTTGAAACCGCTGGCGAGGGTTGTCTTGTCGCTGCTTTCGGGGAACATTGACGGCACACTCGACAGTACCCACGACTTGGGTTGCGACACGTCGATACCGTTCTTTGTGTTCTCGAAGTCATCGATATAAGAGGCATCGTCCTGCACTCCACTTGCCTGACCTGCAATAAGTTGGGCGAATTCTCCTGTAAATGAGATATTTGAGGGCTGGGTGAGATGCAGGAAGGGCAACTTGTCGAGCATGTCGGTTAGCCACTGGCTCTCCTGCTTCCAGTTGACATTAAGTCCCCACAACATATTGTTGAGAGGCTCGCTACCCATCGCCACTTTGGAGGTGAGGGTTTGCTCATGCACACGCTGCAATGTACCGCTCAACTGGAAGTTCTTGGTGAAGTCATACTCCCAGTTGATTCCGTAGAATGTCTTTCGCTGCATACCATAGTCACTGTTGCTCTCCAACGACACGTTGACTGCCGTACCGGCATCTATAATGCTCTGGTTGAGGATGGTTACCTCTCCCGCTGAATAATCGACACTATAGTCAGAACCTTCGGTGAGGGTTACTCCTCCCGCAGTGACCACCACAGAGCCTCGGGGCACATTATATGCTCCCAAGGAAATGACTCCAGCCGACGAACCCTTGAACTGTCCCGTCAACTCAAACTTGTTCTTTTCGGCAATCTGTTTCGCCGCTGTCTTGGTGGTGTCATACAGTTCGGTGAAGGCATATTTCTCAGCCCTCTCGTTTGCCACTCCCTTGGAGACAAGATAGTCCAACAGGTATTGTCCGAAGGGTTCCGCCTTTGGGAAGAACACACGTCCGTTGCTCACGGTATATCCCTCCACATAGTCGAAGTAGCCGTTGGGGTTTGCCTTGTTGTTGTTGTCGAGGCGGTCGGCTCCCAAGACACGTATAAGAATGGTGTTTTTCACCTGTGGCTCAGGGATATATGTAAGATAAACACCTGTGGTGTCGCTCTGGTATTTGACATCCAGCCTGAACTTGGTCTTCTCGATGTTTTGGGCGAGATAATACACGTTTTTCATCATCAGTCGCCAGTTTGCCATCATCGGGGCAGTACCTGTGTTCTTCAACGACTTGACAAACAGTGCCTCGGAAGTATTGGTATTGTCGGATGCAAACTCACCCACCTGATAGGTCACTCCGCCGTAGGTATATTCAAATGCCACTGCCAACACCTGGTCAGTCTGAAGAGTGGTCTTCAGACTGACATATCCCAAGGCACTGTTCAGGGTATATTCAGAAGAGGTGAGCAGTCGTGCGCTCTGCACCTTTTCATAATCCACACCTCCCGTAAATCCACCTATTCCATCCAACACGGTGTTGGTCTGGTCGATGTCACGGGCGGCGGCATACTGAGTCACCATCGCCGAATACTCACCGTTGGCATCATTGCTCGGCACAACATCTCCCTTGCCTCCCCACATCGGGTTGCCAAGGTTGCTACCCTCACCCAAGTCGGTGAGAGCCACGATATTACGTGTATTGCTCGTCGTTCCTGTCTTATTGGTCACCCATATCTCCACACGGGTTATCTTGACACCGGTCATCAGGTTTGGCAGTGTTGACATTGCCTGGTCGTATTTCTTGCGGAAATAATGGCTGAGGAAGAAGTGGCGGTTTTCCTCGTAGTCAGCCACGTTGATTTCAAACGGGGTGGTCTGGGTGCCGCCCTTAGAGCTGACACTCTTGGAGGTTGACTTCTTCTGCGACACGACGGTCTGCAGTTTCAGCTTACCAAACTGCATATCGGTTCTGATACCGAAAAGGGATGACGCACCGGTGACAAGGGATGAATTTGACGGGAACGACACATTTCCCGCCTCAACGAGTTTGATAATCTCGTCTTCCTTACCCTCGTATTTGAGTTTGATGTTCTTGGTGTCGAAGTCGAAGGTGGCGTCGGTGTTGTAGTTAAGGCTCATGTTCACCTTGTCGCCCACCTTACCAGTAAGGTTAAGGTTTACCTTCTCGTCAAAGTCGAATGCCGTGGTTTTACGGTTACGCTCTGGCAACGAGGGATTGTCCACGTTCTTCTTGTTTATACCCAATTTAAGCTCCGCCGTTCCCTGGGTCTTTATCCTCACACCGCCGGGACCGAAGATTTTCTCGGCGGGACCAAGGTCGAAGTGCATATCGGTGAAGTCAAACTTCTCCTTTCCCTTATTCTCGAACTCCGTGGCGTTCTTCGACTTGAAAAAGTCATCCAACGCCCTCTTCTCGCTCCACTTGCGATATTCCTCGGGAGTCATCATCACAGGAGCGTTGAGATAAGAGTCTCCTATCTTCGAACCTATATAATATACGTTGAGCGAATCGTCATACACCACCTCCTGCTTGATATTATCAGGCATGGAGAGGTCGAGCGGCGAACGGCGCAGGTCGCTCTGGCTATTGGGAACGGTTTTCTGGATTTTCCATCTTGAATGAAGAAGGGAATCCGGGATAGCATCGTTTCCTGAAATGACAGGTTGCTCCTTGACAGCCTCGTTGCGGGCTGTCTGGTCATCCTGAGGTGGCACTGCCAGTGCACACACACTCAGGAGAATCACAAGGGCTATTATTAGTCTTAACTTCACTTAATCTGCTTCAATGCAAGTTTTATAACTTCTTCGACAGGTGCGTCAGGTCGCTCCTGAAGAATGGAAACAACAACTTTCTGCGACGGGGCTGGAGAAAAACCGAGCATGGTAAGGGCACTCACTGCCTCGTCCTTCACCTGATTGTTGACAGGAGCCTGAATACTTCCTCCTGCAGGTATCTCTTCTGCTATTCCTAAGGTCACAATCTTGTCCCTGAGGTCAACGATGATGCGCTGGGCGGTCTTCAGACCTATACCCTTTATCCCCTTTATCAGTTTCTCGTTGCCCGTGGATATACTGTTACATAGCTCGGATGGCGACATCGAGGAGAGAACCATTCGCGCAGTGTTCGGACCAATGCCCGATACCGTTATCAACAACTGGAACAGCTCGCGCTCCTTCTTGTTGACAAATCCGTAAAGCACGTGGGCATCCTCACGTATCGACTCGAAAGCATACAGCTTCACGTCCTTCTTTCCCTGAATGGCGGAATAGGTATTGAGCGAGATATTCATCGCATATCCCACACCCCCGGCTTCCACTACTGCCATTGCCGGACTCAGGTCAGCAAGCTCACCTTTTATATATTCTATCATGTCTGTTTTCTATTTAAATAATGTGATACAATTAAAAAACGCATTTTACTTACAATTTATTGTATTTACAGCTAAAAAAATGTGGATTTATATAAATCTGCATTAATTTATCAATTTTTTCTTCCAATTTAAACGATATTCCAACGAAAATGTGTAATTTTGCAACCGCAAAGTCAAACATAATATTAAAAAAAGAAATACAAACAATGAAAAAAATCAGAGCAGCCGTAGTTGGTTACGGCAACATTGGACGCTACACCGTCCAGGCACTCGAAGCTGCCAATGACTTCGAAATTGCAGGTATCGTAAGACGTAACGGAGCTGAGAACAAGCCCGTAGAGTTGGCACAGTATGAGGTGGTGAAGGACATCCGCGAATTGAAGGATGTTGACGTTGCCATCCTTTGTGCCCCTACCCGTTCGTGCCCGGATTTCGCAAAGCAGATCCTACCTCTCGGAATCAACACAGTGGATAGCTTCGACATCCATACAAGCATCCTTGATTACCGCAACGAACTTATGCCTATCTGTAAAGAGAACAACACCGTGTCGGTTATCGCCGCAGGTTGGGACCCGGGTTCTGACTCTGTAGTACGCACTTTGATGCAAAGCCTTGCTCCCAAGGGACTTAGCTACACCAACTTCGGCCCTGGAATGTCGATGGGCCACTCTGTATGCGTGCGCTCAAAGGAGGGTGTGAAGAACGCGCTTTCCATGACGATTCCTCTCGGCGAGGGAATCCACCGCCGTATGGTATATGTTGAGCTTGAGGATGGTTACAGACTTGAGGATGTGACAAAGGCCATCAAGGCCGACCCATATTTCGCAAATGATGAGACTCACGTCTTCCAGGTGGCATCTGTTGACGATGTGCGCGACATGGGTCATGGTGTAAACCTCGTGCGCAAGGGAGTGAGCGGACAGACTCAGAACCAGCGTCTTGAGTTCAATATGAGCATCAACAACCCCGCCCTCACCGGTCAGGTTCTTGTCAACGTAGCCCGTGCCTCAATGCGCCAGCAGCCCGGATGCTACACCATGATTGAAATCCCCGTGGTAGATTTCCTCGAAGGCAATCGAGAGGAGCTTATTGCGCATTTGGTGTAATCCCTTTTTTGAGGAGTTAAGGGGAGATAAGGGGAGTAAAAAGGAGATAAGGGGAGTAAAAAGGAGATAAGGGGAGTAAAAAGGAGATAA
>JBJEAV010000115.1:0-3439 GCA_051869395.1 Prevotella sp. | reverse complement strand
GAATGTTCACCGGCGGATTGGGATTCCAATATGGAGCCGAGCGCATAGGTATGCTCACCATTCCCGCTGCCGCAGGCAACTCGCTCCGCCAGATTAAGTTCATGACAGACTTCGGCACTACCGCCGTTCATGCCGTACCGTCATACGTCACCCGTCTGCATGAGGTGATGGTGGAACAGGGCATCGACCCGCGCAAGGACACCAAACTGAGAGTGCTTGCCATCGGTGCAGAGCCTCACTCCGAGGAGCAGCGCAAGCGCATTGAGGACATGATGGGCGTGAAGGCATACAACTCCTTCGGTATGTCGGAGATGTGCGGTCCCGGTGTGGGATTTGAGTGCAAGGAGCAGAACGGACTCCACTTCTGGGAGGACTATTATATTGTGGAGATTGTTGACCCTGAGACACTTGAACCTGTGCCCGACGGTGAGATAGGCGAGTTGGTGCTCACCACCCTATGCCGCGAGGCAATGCCGCTGTTGCGCTATCGCACACGCGACCTGACGAGGGTGTTGGGACGCACCTGTCCCTGCGGACGCAACCATGTGCGCCTCGACCGTATGCGCGGACGTTCGGACGACATGATGGTGCTGCGCGGAGTGAACATCTTCCCCATACAGATAGAGAAGATACTGATGCAGTTCAAGGAACTCGCCAACAACTATCTCATCACCCTCACCACCGACGAGAACAACGACAATATGACAGTGGAGGTGGAACTCGAACAGCTCTTCACCGACGACTATCTGCGCCTCACGGCATTGCAGAAGTCTATCACCCGAGCACTGAAGGACGAAATCCTCCTCACGCCGATAGTAAAGCTCGTGCCCAAGGGCACACTGCCCGTGAGCGAGGGAAAGGCAGTGAGAGTGGTGGATAAACGAACAGTTTATAAGTAATTAGGATTATGACAATAAAACAATTATCTATATTTATCGAGAACAGGAGCGGTGCACTGCTCCGCATTCTCGAGATGCTGCGAGACAACGGCATCAACATCGTGGTGAGCACATTGGGCGATACCGACGGATTCGGTATCTACCGCCTGATATGCAGCGACACCGAGAAGGCATTCAAGATGCTTCGCGACAAGAACATCTCTGCCACAATAACCAACGTGTATGCCATCCGGCTGCCGGACAACAAACCCGGAGCGGCGGCTGACGTGGTGGCAAAGATAACCAAGTCGGGCGTGGGCATCAAGTATATGTACTCGTTTATGTTCGGAGGCCACGGCATCGTAGTCTTCCGCGCCGACAGCAACGACAAGGCGGAGGAAGTGATGATGCTCGAAAAACTGGACTACATAACCGAGACGGAACTCAAGGACGTGTAAAAAGCGTCCTTGCAACTATAACGATTTTTTCTATTTTCAAACCAAAACATACTAATGAGAAAGATTTTTATTACCTTCGCCGCTTTATTGATATCTATGAGTACGATAGCGGAAACAACAGAGACACAAGATGTCAATGAGGGAAAAGACCTGAACTACTGGGCCAAGGCATTGGCTGAGAGAGTGAAGGTGACTGGTTATGCACAGGCGGGATATACCGCCACTCTACCCGAGGAGGGCGAGAAGAGGAACACCTTCGACATGAAACGTGTTGTACTTATGGTGGGCGCGGAGATCACGCCCGAGTTCTATGCTTTCTTCATGCATGAGTTCAAACTCAAGGACATGCAGGAGTACTATCTCGAATACCGACCGTCGAAGGCTTTCAAACTGCGCTTCGGTCAGTCGAAGATTGAATACACTATGGAGAACCCGATGTCGCCCTGCGTATTGGAGAGCATTGGTCCGATGGCCCAGGGTGTGTTCTGGCTTTGTGGATATGACCCGCTCATCGGCAATCCCGCCGGACGCGACATGGGACTGATGGTGTATGGAGATGTGTTCAACGACAAACTGAGATATATGCTTGAGGTGGTGAACGGCGGACAGACGAATGCCGCCGACCGCGACAACCGCAAGAACGTGATTGGAAAATTGGAATACAAGCCAGTGCCTAACTTCCGTCTCTCCGTATCAGGACAATTGGGATACGGCACTGCCGTGGCTGACTCCAAATACAACCTCACTGTGAAGGAAGGCGAAATCTATCGCCAGAACAGATATGCCGCCGGTGCAGAATGGAAATCCAAGAAGACTGGCAACGACTTATACAAGAACCGCTGTGCCACGGTGCGCACTGAGGTGCTCGGAGGAAAGGACGGCGGATGTAAGAGTTTTGGTGCATACATCTCGTCTTCTATCCCACTCTACAAGGGTCTCGACCTCGTGTGGATGGCTGACTACATGAACTATAACACCGACGCGGGACTGAAGAAAACCAATCTCATGGCAGGTGTGCAATACTGGATATTCAAGAAATGCCGCTTGCAGGCACAATACACATACAGTGCCCGCAGCACTGCGATGAAAGCTCTCGAAGGAGCTAACCAAAGCGTGATACAGACTCAAATACAGGTGGCGTTTTAATCTAAACACAGAGGCACGGAGATAAAGAGTTTTTTTATTTAAACACAAAGAAACAAAGGAACAAAGGTTTTCTTTGAATACAAAGGTAACAAGCGACTTAAAAGTCGCCACAAAGCCTTGCGGATGGAAACTTCGTGTCTTTGTGTTAGAAATTATATTTGCGAAACTGCAACTTTAAAGGAATTAGGAATTAGAAATTAGGAATTATGTTTATAAAGATATTATTGACAATCATCTTCCTCTGCGTAACAGTGGCAGTGGGAGTATATTCAAGAAAACAGGCCAAGTCGGTTGACGGCTTTGTTCTCGGTGGTCGCTCGGTAGGTCCGTGGCTTACGGCCTTTGCTTACGGCACATCATATTTCTCGGCAGTGGTGTTCGTTGGCTACGCCGGACAGTTTGGATGGAAATACGGTTTGTCGGCATCATGGATTGGTGTGGGCAATGCCGTCATCGGTTCGCTCCTTGCATGGTTGGTGCTCGGAAGGCGCACCAAACTCATGACGCAGCACATACAGAGCCGCACCATGCCCGACTTCTTCGGTACGCGCTATGACGACGAGTGGCTCCGCGTGACGGCTTCCATCATTGCCTTCGTGTTCCTTATTCCATATACCGCAGGTGTGTATATGGGTATATCCAAGCTCTTCGAGATGGGATTCGGCATTCCATACGAGTATTGCGCCATCATCATGGCATTGCTCACTGCCGTATATGTCATCCTCGGAGGATATAAGGCCACGGCTATCAACGATTTCATCCAGGGCATCATCATGCTGTTCGGTATCACCACAGTGATTGCAGTGGTGCTCAACAGTCAGGGCGGACTCGTGGAGGCCATCAACAAGATGGGCGAGGCGGTGCCTACTGCCCATGACTTAGAGGACAAGTCGGGACTGTTCGCCAACTTCCAGGCAGGCGACTTCGCCTCGTGGTTTGGTCCTGCTCCACTCAGTT
>JBJEAV010000114.1:0-3441 GCA_051869395.1 Prevotella sp. | reverse complement strand
CTCGGCACCAACCTTGGGGACAAGGAGGGGAATATCAGCGAGGCCATACGGAGAATAGGGGAGTTGATTGGCACGGTGGAGTGTCAGTCAACTCTTCTCGTTAGTGAGCCTTGGGGCTTCGAGTCGGAGAACACGTTTGTAAATGCCGCCTTAAGATGCTCGACGGAGTTGGAGCCGATGGACGTTTTGGAAAAGACGCAAGAGATAGAAAGGGCGATGGGGAGGACACAAAAATCTGTTGATGGGCTATATCATGACCGCATCATCGATATCGACATACTGATGTATGACGACTTGCATATTGACACAAAGACACTAAAACTGCCGCATCCTCTAATGAAAGAGCGCGATTTTGTTATGATTCCACTTAAAGAAGTGTTAATAGGTAAGTAATTCACGTATTTTTTTTAGGGTTTGACGTTTTCCTGTTAAGGGAATTTGGCTTTTTGTAAGATTTTAGATTACTTTGTACCAAAATTTTAAGAGATTGAGAAAAAGTACGAAGTAAATCTTATGGAAAAACGCATTGAAACACTTTTGGTGTGCTTGTTCCTGTTTATAGGAACAGTTTTTGCGCAAACGAAAGTGTCGGGAACAGTTGTTTCCCAAGAAGACGGTGAGCCGGTTATAGGTGCGTCTGTCATGGTGGAAGGAGCCAAGACAGGTGCAATCACCGACGTAAATGGTAATTTTTCGCTTCCCGTACCTCAAGGCAAGAAGATTGTCGTGAGCTATATTGGTATGGTGTCGCAGACGCTGAAGGCCAAGGATGGGATGAAAGTGGTGCTTGCGCCTGATGCCCAGACTTTGGGCGAGGTGGTCGTAACCGGTATGCAGAAGATGGACAAGCGCCTCTTCACTGGAGCTACCACCAAGGTGAGCGGCGACAAGGTGAAGCTCGACGGTGTGAGCGACGTGAGCCGCGCACTTGAGGGCAAGGCTGCCGGAGTGTCGGTGCAGAACGTGTCGGGAACATTCGGTACGGCTCCGCGCATCCGCGTACGCGGTGCAACGTCTATTTATGGCAGTTCCAAGCCCCTTTGGGTTGTGGATGGTGTGATTATGGAGGACGTGACCGAGGTGGATGCCGACGCACTGTCATCGGGAGACGCCGCCACGCTTATCTCCTCGGCGATAGCTGGATTGAATGCCGACGACATCGAGAGTTTCCAGATTCTGAAGGACGGTAGCGCCACCTCTATCTATGGTGCGCGCGCGATGGCGGGTGTGATTGTGGTCACCACGAAGAAAGGACATTCGGGCAGCAACAAGATAAGCTACACGGGTGAGTTTACCATGCGCCTAAAGCCAAGCTACAGCAACTTCAACATCATGAACTCGCAGGAGCAGATGGCTGTGTATAAGGAGATGGAGCAGTCGGGCATCATCAACTTCGCCAAGACCTACCGCGCCTCCGACAGCGGTGTGTATGGCAAGATGTATCACTTGCTGAACAGCTACGACGAGACATCAGGCTCATTCGGTCTTGCCAACACCACCGAAGCCCGCAACGCCTATCTGAGAGAGGCTGAATACAGGAACACCGACTGGTTTGACCTGCTGTTCAGCAACGCTATTTCGCAGAACCATTCAATAAGCATGTCATCGGGTACGGACAAGGCGCAGTACTACACATCGTTCAGTATTATGGACGATCCGGGATGGTATAAGCAGAGCAGTGTGCAGCGATATACGGGAAACATCAATGCGCTTTATAATATATCGAAGAAGGTGACGGTGAACATCATAGGCAACGCCGCCTACCGCAAGCAGAGGGCACCGGGAACCCTCGGCCAGAGCCTTGACCCCGTGTCGGGAGAGGTGCGCCGTGACTTCGACATCAACCCCTATTCTTATGCCTTGAACACATCTCGTACGCTCGACCCCAACGAGTCGTACATCAGAAACTATGCCCCGTTCAACATCTTTAATGAACTGGACAACAACTTCATGAACTTCAATGTGGTGGATACCAAGATACAGGGCGAACTGAAATACAAGCCGATAACGAAAGTGGAGATTTCGGTGCTCGGAGCATACAAGTTCTCAACCACAACCCAGGAGCATGAGATACACGACTATGCCAACCAGGCATGGGCATACAGGGCAATGGACGACGCCACAGTGAGAGACGCAAATCCATGGCTATACACCGACCCCGACAAGGTGAACTCGCTGCCGGTGAGCGTGTTGCCCGTGGGAGGATTCTACCGCGAGACGAAATACAGGATGAACAGCTGGGACTTCCGCGCCACAGCCAACTATAACGACGTGTATGCCGACGACCATATCGTGAACTTCTTCGGAGGTATGGAGGTGAACAACCTTGAACGCCGCCGCACATTCTTCCACGGTGTGGGAATCCAGTATGACATGGGTATGCTGCCGTCATATGATTACCAATACTTCAAGCAGGGTCAGGAGGAAGGCACACAGTATTTCTCGGTGACTGACAGTTACACCCGCTCGGCAGCCTTCTTCGGCACAGCCAACTATTCATGGAAGGGCAGATACAGTGTGAACGGAACAGTGAGATATGAAGGAACAAACAAGTTGGGCAAGAGCCGCTCGGCACGCTGGTTGCCCACATGGAACGTGTCGGGAGCATGGAACATACACGAGGAGCCTTGGTTTGAGAAGGTAAGCCCGGTATTGTCAAACGCCACACTTAGGGCATCATACTCTCTGACTGCCGACCGCGGTCCTTCGAGCATCACCAACTCCAAGGTGGTAATCACAAGCTACAACCCCTGGCGACCATCCACCGACGTGAGCGAGACGGGATTGGGTATCAACGACCTGGAGAACAGTGAACTGACATACGAGAAGAAACATGAGTTCAACATAGGAGCCAACGTGGGATTCCTCAACAACCGCATCAACGTGGAGGTTGACTGGTATCGCCGCAACAACTACGACCTCATCGGAGCCATCACCACTACGGGAGTGGGCGGACGAGTGACAAAGTATGCCAACGTGGCAAGTATGCGTTCGCACGGTATAGAGTTGTCGTTATCTACACGCAATATCGTGACCAAGGACTTCAAGTGGAACACCGACTTCATCTTCTCGAAGACCAAGAACACGGTGACTGACTTCGACTCCAACGTGAGAGTGATAGATATGGTGACGGGAACGGGATTCACAATGTCAGGTTATCCCGTGCGCTCATTGTTCTCGTTTGACTTCCAGGGCTTGAACGAAGACGGAGTGCCGACATTCATCAACGAGAAGTGTGAGGTGACCACTTCTGACATCTATTTCCAGGAATACGACGAGAAGAGCCACTTGGTGTATGAAGGCTCGGTGGATCCCACCATAAATGGTTCGTTCGGCAACGTCTTCCAGTATAAGAACTTCAAGCTGAACGTGTTCATGACATACGCCTTCGGCAACGTGATACGCCTCGACCCGGTGTTCAAGAGTTCATACAGCGACCTC
>JBJEAV010000113.1:0-3447 GCA_051869395.1 Prevotella sp. | reverse complement strand
ATAACTATAGCCCTGAAGGGGCGACATAACTATAGCCCTGAAGGGGCGACATAACAAAGCACAGGGTGTCAACCCTGTGGATGGTAGCTACCTACTCCCCCCTCCTCCGCCCGCCGCCGGCGGGCGGAGGAGGAGGAAAGAGAACGGACATCGTTGATAGGGCTTCCGCCCTATCCTATGATATGTCGTCCTTACAGGACTAAATCGCAGAACTGCTGCGCAATAAACAAAAGTAAGATACAGTTGTCGTTAGGACTAAATGGAAACATATAGTTTAACGCCCTCTATCAATCTTCATATTGTCACTAAATAGGAATAAGTAAAAAATTAAAAATGATATTTATATGGAAAAGAAAATGAAACTAATGCAATGTATGGCAGACATCCCGTCACAGGCTCGACGGCTGTTTACCGTGATAATCATGACGGTAGTCTCAGCGCTATGCAGCGAGGCACAGACGTTGATAGACGGGCTGCATTATACCTTAAGTGAAGATGCTACTGCAACTGTAACAGCTGAAGAGGAAAAGACGGAATGGCGCATTAGCGACAGGACGGATATTGAGGTGGATTTCCACAGCATTGACGAGGCTATGGGAGATGAGAGAGTGCAGGATGGGCATACGCTTTATATCGAGAGAGGGTCACATCTTTATGAAGGTAAAATCACAAAGAGCGTGAATGTTATTGGTCCTGGATATGACTTTGCTGATGAAAGTAAAAATGCCTATATTTACGAATTGAACGTTAATGCAGATGGGGCAACAATTGTTGGACTTGTATGCAATGATATTTATGTTAATAACACAAATATTAGTATCAAGAACTGTAAAATCGGTAATGTTTACGGCAATAACACCAACAATGACAACGATTTCTGCAACATACATTCTTGTTTTATTGATGGATGTGTTCAAGGATTCAGTTCTGAAGGATTCACATTCGACTGGACACTGACCAACAACATAATGACAGGTTCCTCTATGGGTGGAATAAAAGACCTTGAAGATGCCACAATTAATCACAATACAATCTTCTCCGGTAGTGGATATCCTTATCCTTTATATGCAATCGTATCTTCTACGGTTACAAACAATGTCGCCTATTCCAATTATCTAATCCAAATTGATGGTCCTGTAAATTGTTTGGAAGAGGTGTCTGACAGTGAAATGTCTTACAATATTGTAAGCTATGGAGAATATGTAGGGAATAAGGTGGAAGAAGATTTTAGGAAGATTATCTCTTGCACAGGTGCCGATGACACAGAGGACTACTATACTCCTGTAGATGTTTCCCTCGGCTACTCCACCGACGGCACTGACTGCGGTGCTTTCGGCGGCTCTAATCCTTATGTCAAGGGCGGAAAGTCGGGACTGTTTGTGGAGCGCGAAGGCGAGGGAGGCGATGAGCCGGAGCCAGAACCGGAGCCTACTTATCCTGAGACTCCTATTGTTAAGGGACAACTCGACAATACGGCTACGCTGGATATTGAAAATGATGTTTATAACTCGCTTGGGGAGTTCCTTAAGGCTCTGAGCATTAGAGGTATAATGGCAGGAACTGATATTGCAGTGGCTAACCAGCAGTTTGACATTGCACTCGACGATGAGTCGTATGGTTATATCCAGTCATCCGCTGCGGCGCTTGAATTGGCTAAGGCTTATATCTATATGAAGGCAAGCAATAACGCTACATTCAACATCACTTTGTCGCCAGCCTTCGCCGCTGCACATGTGAGCGATTTGCAGACAGTAGTGGCTACTGTTATGACTTTCGCCAACCATATCATCACTACCAATATCAAGATTCTCATCAACGGAACACTGTATCAATATACAGGATTCCAAGTTGAGCCTAATGACTTGCTCAATCTTAAGAATATGTACACTACTCTCGACGGTGAGAACTGGACAAATGTGAAGTGGAGCTTCCTCAGCAACGGACGATTAGCAAGCGACTTCCCCGGCGTGACATTCACTGAGCCTAACGAACTGGGACAGTCATACGTAAAGGAACTTGACCTCGTGAAGAACAACATGAAGGGTGATGTCAGCAACCTGACGCTTTACTTCCCTCAGCTGACATCGCTCAATATGTACTACAACCAGCTGACAGGCGATGTGACAAATATGGTGAGCAATCTTGAAAACCTGAAGACCCTCAACATTTCATACAATATGCTCACAGGTCTTACAAGTCTGCCTACATCCGTGGCAACACTCAATAAGGGCTATCAGTTCCGTTCGGACTACAATCAGGATTATCTGTCGAAGCTGTCAGCCGTGACAGTATATATCAGTGACAAGCAGAGCGTCGGACTGCCAACTATCATGACATACGACTTGCAGACCAACTCCAACGTGCCGACAGCTATGTATATATCCGAAAGGAGCACAAGCAGTCTTTCGGCATATTACGGTCAGCTTGTTCCTCACGGCGGTGGCAGTAAATCGTATTATACGTCGTGGACAAGCAAACCATTTACATACGAGTATGCACAAGACCACGAGATATACCTGCGCACTTCCGACGGCACGATATATCCTGCTATTCTCAAATTCGAGACAGGAGATGCCAATATGAGTGGATATACCGACTTGCTTGACGTTCAGACAACTATATCTAAGGTATTAAGTCCGGGCGTGATAAGTCTATTCAACAAGACTGCGGCAAATACTTTTGAAGATGAGATTATCAATGTGCAGGATGTGGTTTGCACCGTGAATATCGTGCTTGGCAAGCCTATAGTTTCTATCGAGATTCCTACCGAGACCGGCAATCACTATGACCAGCCGATATTGGCATCACGCCGTGCGACACCTGTCCCTGGTGGCACTGGAAACATACTGTTTGTTGAGGGCGAGCGTCTGTGGCTGACCAACGAGACTGAGGTGGGAGCCATCGAGGTAGAACTCAGGGGACTTTCGGCTGACGAGGTTAGTCTTGCCCTCAACCGCAAGGACTTCCAGATGGCATCGCTCGACATCGAGGGCGGTTCGAGACATATAATATACTCGCTTTCGGGCAAGAGCGTTCCAGTGGGCACGGCGGCTATCCTGCGATTGTCCAACGACTATGCCGAGGTGGCAGACGCTGCTCTCTCTACTGTGGATGCGAAGTCGCTCAGCTTCACCATTGGAGCTACTCCTACAGGTATCAACACCGTGGATTCCGGCGATATGCTGAAAGCAAGGTTTGAGGGTAACGGCATTGTCATATCGTCATCTCGCGAGATTAGCAATGCGGAGGTGGTTGTCACTTCTGCCAGCGGCATCAACGCCCTCACATGGAAGGGCGAGTGCATCAAGGCAGGCGAGACGATGATTGAAGCCAACCTCCCGCGCGGTATATATATAATAGGTATATACGAGAATGGCAAGAGAATCGGAAATACAAAATTAATTAAGAAATAAAAACATAAAGTTATGAAGAAAACAATTTTATTAT
>JBJEAV010000112.1:0-3517 GCA_051869395.1 Prevotella sp. | reverse complement strand
GTATGAAGATTTCCAATCTACGAATGATACTTGCTGCAGGCGTGCTCGCAGGTGCCGTAATGGCTCCCGTGTCGCTGTGGGCGGCAGGCTATCAGAAGCAGGGAAGAAGCATTACGCTCTCTCTGCCCGCAAAACCAAAACAGGCCAAGACTGTAAGGCTGACCATTGTCAACGACAACATCATCCGCGTGGAGGCCACTCCCGAGGATGCCATTCCCAACAAGCGCAAAAGTCTTGTAGTTGTCAACCGCGAGGGCAAATACTCCGCCGATGTCAAGGAGGATGACCGCACTGTCACCATCGAGACTGCCGCCCTCATCGCCAAGGTGGAGAAGCAGACAGGCAAGCTCACCTTCATCGACAAGACCACAGGCAAGGTGCTCCTGCAGGAGGCTGACGGCAGCAAGACATTCACCAAGTATGTTTCCAATCAGACAGAACTCCCCGAGAACTACCGTCCCACATCGCCCGACGAGGTGAACTGGGGCAAGAAGACCGACCTCAACAAGCTCTCGCTTGAGGACCGTTCGGGATATTCATGGCATGCCCTCTTCGAGAGTGACGCCGACGAGGCTTTCTATGGCCTGGGTCAGCACCAGTCGGAGGAGATGAACTACAAGGGACGCAACGAGGAACTGTTCCAATATAATACAAAGGTGGCTATCCCCTTTGTTGTAAGCAACAAGAACTACGGTATTCTCTGGGACTCTTATTCCTACGGACGTTGGGGAAATCCCAACAACTACCAGCAGCTCCATCGTGCCTTCAAACTATATGATAAGAACGGGAAACTTGGTTCTCTGACAGGTACTTATACTGAGGAGAGCGGCAAGATAATCGAGCGTCGCGAGGACTCGCTCTATTATGAGCACTCGGGCGTTGTTGGACTGTTGCCTCAGGACATCAACCTTGGCAAGTCGAACGTCGTTTATCAGGGAGATATTGAGGCTCCCACAACAGCCAAGTATCGCTTTATCCTCTATTATTCGGGATATGTGAAGGTGTATATGGGCGGTCGCTTGGTAGTGCCTGAGCGCTGGCGCACGGCATGGAACCCCAATGCCTATAAGTTTGAGGTCGATTTGAAGAAGGGCGAGCGCACTCCGCTTCGCATCGAATGGCAGCCCGATGGTGGCGTGGCTTACTGCGGACTCCGTGCAGCCACTCCGCAGACTGAGGCAGAGCAGGGTAGGGTGTCTATCTGGGCTGAGATGGACAAGGAGATGGACTACTATTTCATCGCCGGCAACAACTACGACGAGGTTATCAAGGGCTATCGCTTCCTCACCGGTCGTGCCCAGGTGATGCCAAAGTGGACATTCGGATTCTGGCAGAGCCGCGAGAAATACAACACCCAGGCAGAGCTTGAGGGCGTGCTCGGCGAGTTCCGCAAGCGTCAGATACCAGTGGATGTGATGGTTCAGGACTGGCTCTATTGGGAAGAGGACAAGTGGGGCAGCTTTAAGTTCGACCTCAAGCGATTCCCCAATCCAAAGGGAATGGTTGACTATGTTCACGACAACAACGCCCGCATACTTATCTCTCACTGGCCCAAGTATTATGCCTCTACCGACAACTACAAGGCATTCGACAAGAACGGATGGATGTATCAGCAGGCCATCAAGGACAATATCGTCGATTGGGTAGGTCCCGGTTATCTCGGATCTTTCTATGACGCATACTCCGCAGGCGCAAGAAAACTCTTCTGGCAGCAGATGCACGACAATCTCTACACCCTCGGCATCGACTGCTGGTGGATGGATGCCTCTGAACCTAACGTGCGCGACTGCACTCCTATCGAATATCGCAAGCTGCTCTGCGGACCTACCGCAATGGGAACGAGTGAGGAGTATTTCAATGCCTATTCCGTAGTGAATGCCGACGCTATATATAACGGTCAGCGTTCTGTCGATAACAACAAGCGCGTCTTCCTCCTCACCCGCAGCGGTTTTGCCGGTGAGCAGAGGTTCTCAACAGCCACATGGAGTGGTGACATCGGCACTCGTTGGGAGGATATGCGTGCGCAGATGACCGCCGGTTTGAACTTCTCGATGGCTGGTGTGCCTTTCTGGGGTATGGACCAGGGCGGATTCTGCGTTGAGAACCGCTATGTGGCTGCCCAGCAGTTGTTTGAGAAGACCGGTTATGAGAATGAGGACTTGAAGGAGTGGCGCGAGCTTAATGCCCGTTGGAACCAGTTTGGCTGCTTCATTCCTCTCTATCGTGCCCACGGTCAGTGGCCCTATCGTGAGGTGTGGAACCTTGCTCCCGAGGGACATCCTTGCTATAATGCCATCGTATATTATGACAAGTTGCGCTATCGCATGATGCCTTACCTTTATTCAATGGCAGGTTGGGTCAACTATAAGGACTACACCATGCTTCGTGGCTTGGTTATGGACTTCGGTTCTGACTCCAAGGTGCTCAACATCGGCGACCAGTGGATGTTCGGTCCTGCCTTCATGGCATGTCCTGTAGGCACATACAAGTCCCGCTCACGCGATGTATATTTCCCCAAGCAGTGCAGTTGGTATGACCTCTACACTGGCAAGAAATATGCTGGCGGTCAGACGGTTTGCGTGCCTGCACCTTACGAGAAGATGCCGGTGTTCGTGCGCGAGGGTGCCATTGTTCCCTTCGGTCCCGAGATTCAGTGGAGCGACGAGAAGAAGCCCGAGCTTATCAACCTCTATGTATATACAGGAGCCAACGGCGAGTTTGAGCTTTATGAGGATGAGGGCACGAATTACAACTACGAGAAGGGCAAGTCATCCAAGATTCTCTTCCAGTGGAATGATGCTGAGAAAACCCTCACCATCGGTGCCCGTCGAGGTTCATTCGACGGCATGCTGAAGACCCGACGCTTCAACGTGGTACTTGTAAAGGAGGGCACACCTCTCAACCTCGACAATCCCGAGGGCAAGACCGTAGAATACAATGGCAAGCCCTTGACCATCAAAATGTAATCATTGGCAAGCCTTTGACCATCAAGATGTAATCGGGCTGAAAGCCCAAAAGCACATAGCCCAGGGCAACGCCCTGGGTTAGTAATAAACGATATCAGTAATGTTGGAGGCTGCAAGCGGTAATATGCCGCTTGCAGCCTTTATCCGTAACCACTGTCACCCCGATGACAGTCGGCTGCCATCGGTTTGACAGGCGACCGCCACTGGTTTGAAGGAGTTCGCACAGTCGTTAGGCTCTATCGCCAAAGCCGATAGAGTATAGGCATCAGCCCACCAGCGTGGAAGGAAATGGCCTTACACCCTTCACCCTTCATAAAACGCATATAAATATCTGATATTCAATGATTAAGGGTTATGAAGGGTTGCTCTGACCCTTCATAACCCTTCATTCACCCTTCATACTTATTGAAAGCCCATGATTATGTACGAGAATGAAGAGTTATGAAGGGTTGTGAAGGGTTAAGTCAACCCTTCATAGCGTCAATCTGTTGTGTTTCAGATGCTTACACTGAATTTATGAAGGGTGAAGGGTTATCGACGATATTCATCGG
>JBJEAV010000111.1:0-3519 GCA_051869395.1 Prevotella sp. | reverse complement strand
CGATGGCAGCCTCGAATTCATCCATATTCGGGAAGTAGATATTATAGTGTCCCTGCATACCGATACCATCGATAGGCGCGCCCATTTCCTTCATCTTCTTCACCATATTATATATACGGTCGCGCTTTCCGGGCTTGCAGGCATTATAGTCATTGTAGAACAGCTCTACATCAGGGTCAGCCTCACGTGCAAACTGGAAGACCTTTACGATGAACTCCTCACCGCAGAGATCCATCATCTTGGTCTTGCGGTATGGACTCGGAGCTTCCTTCATCCACGGCATCTTGCGTGCGTCATTATCTGAGATTGCCTCGTTGAGCACATCCCATGCATATACAACATCTTTATATCGGTTGACCACAGTGTGGATATGGTCACGCAGACGTTCATAGAAGATCTCCTTGGTGACAGGCTTACCCTTCTTGTCGGTAAACATCCAGTTGGCAAACTGGCTGTGCCAAGCCAGACAGTGTCCGCGCATCTTCACTCCGTTCTGTCGGCACCAGTTGGCAATACTGTCGGCACCTGCGAAGTTCCACACGCCCTCCTTGGGATGAATCTCGCCCGGCTTCATTGCGTTCTCGGCAGTAACGCTATTGAAGTTCTTCTTCACTATCGCCATCTGTTCGGGCGAACCTACGTTGCGCCAGTTGAGGGCTACACCAATGGTAAAATAGTCCTTATAAGTGTCCTTGTAACCCGTAGGGTCATCAACTCTCTGCATCTGCCTTGGCTGTGCAGATGCTCCGATGAATGTACAAGCGATGTACAAACAGAAAAGTAATAAACGTTGTTTCATTTGGTTTAATTAATATAATGTAAATTTTCGGTTGCAAAGTTACGACAAAAAATACAATAACCATACAATATTTGTTTCATATTCTTTCGCATTTGTAACAATTGATGAGCATTATACATAAGCCTAATAATAAAAAAGGTTAAATATTTGTCAGAAACGGAACAAGTTATTATTATTTTGTCTAATTTTGTAGTCAATAAATACAATTATAACCTATTAATTTATTTATAATATGAAACAATTAAAGGCGATATCATTATTATTTGTCGCAATTGTTTTTGCGGCATGTGAGAAATTTGTTGTAGAGGATGATTGGAATTCACAAGGCTCAACGGTTGTGAACGGAAATCTCATTGTGAAGGCTGAATTTCCGCAGACTAAAGCAGGGGAAACCCAGACCCTCGCAGAAAGGTTCGTGCGTATTGGCATGGCCGTTTATCAAGACGGGAAGAGAGTTGACTACGTCAACCAAGACAATGCGGACAATAATTTCGGCACCATGTCACTTGACCTGCCATCCGGCAGTTACAAACTGTTAGTTGTGGCACATTCATGTTCAAGAGCAGCCACTACCACCAATTTCAACAAGGTGTCCTTTACCGCACCATTATCAGACGTCTTTGCATACCAAACAGACATCTCCATAACAACTGAAGCCAAAACAATAGCCGCGACACTGACCAGGGCAACAGCAAGGGTGGATTTGATTATCTCTGACGAAATTCCCGAGAATGCCGCATCGATAATGTTCAACTTCAAGGGAGGCTCCACAACACTGAATGCAGAGACCATGGAAGGTGTTGCCATCTCTACACATAAGGTAGCGGAAATGGAAATAACCGACAGGGAACAGAAAACATACAGTTTCTACACTTTTGCCTGTCCCGACGGTCAAAAGCTGAAGATAGAAGCGTCTGCATACGATGCCAACGGCCAATTGTTAGGAGCAAAGGTGTTCAATGATGTCACTGTGGAGAGGAACAGGGTAACCTCCATCACGTCTCCATTGTTCACGGGTGCAATAGAAGGTCCGTCAGACATAACCATCACAGTTGATGATTCGTGGGGAGAGACAATAACATACCCAATATAATGTAACCAATCCCTAATATGGATCTCAAATTGTTAATATATTGTTAAATTAGGGCTTAATCCGCTACGAAATCATAAAAAACATTGTTCGTAGCGAAATAAAGGCGATTTTATGCGATATTCTGCTTATTTATTCGTATCTTTGCACTCTCAAACAATAAAAATACGAAATAAGCATGTTAATTGGAAGGAAATCAGAACGGGAGGAACTTGAACGGGTGATAAACAGCGGCAAGGCTGAGCTTGTTGCCGTGTATGGAAGAAGACGTGTGGGCAAAACCTACTTTATCAACGAGATGACCCGCGACCACGTCATCTTCAGGCACACGGGACTGTCGCCATACGACAGTACTCGAAGAGTGACTCTCAAGGAGCAACTGCAGAACTTCCACTTCTCGCTTTTAAGATACGGAATGGAGAACGTGCCGCTTCCAAAGTCATGGCAGGAGGCCTTCCTCTTGCTTCAGGAACTGATTGAGCAAAAGGACAACGGTACAAGGCAAGTGGTGTTTATAGACGAGCTGCCATGGATGGACACGGCACGTTCAGGATTCCTCATTGCCTTAGAGGAATTCTGGAACAAATGGGGATGCCTGCGCAAAGAACTTTGCCTGATACTAAATGGGTCAGCGGCATCATGGATGGTGGACAACCTGATAAACAACAAGGGGAGACTGAACGGAAGGGTGACAAGCGAGATTCACATGGCTCCCTTGACGCTCAGGGAATGTGAGGAGTTTTACCAAAGCCACGGCATGAACTTGTCGAGACAGGAAATAACACTGGCTTGTATGATTACAGGAGGCATTCCCTACTATATGAACTGCTTTAACCCGAAATTAAGTCTCGCCCAAAATATCGACTCGTTGTTTTTTGCCAACAAGGCGAAGCTCGGGGAGGAATATGACAGACTCTTCAATTCGGTTTTCGACAATGCGGAAGCCTGCATGAAAATAGTGTCTATACTCAGCAAGCGACACAGCGGATTCACCAGGGAGGAGATTGCAAAGCAGATAGGATGCAGTCCCAACGGCGACTTTACCAAAAACCTGAAAGCCCTCATCTCATGTGACCTGATATGCAAATACCTGCCGCTCGGGTATGGCAAGAGAGAGGAACACTACAGGCTCGTGGATGCTTTCTGCAGTTTCTGGCTGCACTTCAAAGAGAACAAGCGAATAAGCCACACCGACTACTGGCAGCACCATCAGCAGGAACAGGAGATGTCGGTATGGAGGGGTATAGCTTTTGAGGAAATGTGCCTCAGGCATGCCCTGCAAATAAAACAGACCCTACAGATTGCCGGAGTGGCATCCGTAGAGACTGCTTATGTGTCGCGCGGAGAAGACGGCGGCAGTGTTGGAATGCAGATTGACCTGGTTATCAACAGGCAGGACGACGTGGTAAACCTCTGCGAGATGAAATTCAGCAAGGCCCCGCTCACAGTGTCCAACGCCTATGCTCAGACGGTAGAACTGCGCCGCGAGGCCTTGGAGATGCTCTTTCCGCGTAAGACAGTACATGCCACACTTGTCACCACTCTGCCGATGAACCGTAACAGCCATAGCACTGTATTCCAATCGGTAGTGATGCTCGATGACCTGTTTGCATAGCGGATACTATCTCTT
>JBJEAV010000110.1:0-3527 GCA_051869395.1 Prevotella sp. | reverse complement strand
TGATTCTAACATCTCGTATTATTTATTAATGAGTGCAAAATTACATATTTTCAATCAATTGACAAAATATTTTTGTTATTTTAACGTATTTGTCATACAAAGCTCATGCCGAGCGTACTCAAAATATCCACTCCCCCACAGACAAGTGCGAGGGAGTGGATAATACTAAAGTTAGAATCACAAGACGTACGCTCTATTTCACATACTTGATGGTCTTGTTGCCACTACGCATGATGTTCATACCCCTTTGGGGAGCGGACAGGTGTCTTCCATCTATGCTGTATATCTCTCCGGGGATGTCGTGATTCATGGCTTTCATCTCCTCGATGTCTGTCTCAGTGTTGATATAGCTGCTCCAGAAATCATCGGCGAGGTAATTGTCTTTAGCATCCTGAGGTACGGTGACTGTGACGAGAGTGCTTGGGAATGCCATACCGCCTACAACCGGAGGTACGGTGTTGAGACTATTGACGCTGGCTATCGAAGTTGAGTAGAAGGCTCCTGTACCTATGTATTCTGTCTCGGAAGGCAGTTCAAGTTCTGTCATCGAGGAGCATTTGTAGAATGCCATCACTCCAATTGTGCGCAGATGTGCCGGCAGTTTCACCTTATTCAAATTACTGCATAAGGCAAATGCTTGCATGGAGATATGGTCGATGTAGTCAGACAATTCCACCGACTCCAACGCGGTACATTGCTGGAAGGCTCCTGCACCTATCATTGCAGCACCATTCTCCATAGTCAAGTCGCACAATGAGGAACATGAGCTGAAAGCGAATGATTCTATCATCTTAAGTGTGGAGGGCAAGTGAATTGCCTCTATCGCCGTACCCGAGAATGCCTGCACACCGATATATTCCACACCCTCAGGGATATTTGCCTCCGACAGTCCAGTGTATGCGAAGGCCATCCTGCCTATCTTCTTCACTGTTGACGGGATGTTAACCGATTGAAGCAACTTATCGCCGCCGAAAAGGTAGAATGGAATCTCGTCCAATCCTTCAGGCAGTGAAATTGACTCCAAGGCATAGCAACCTGCGAACGCCTGACTACCGATATTATTCACTCCGTTGGGCACGCTGATTGATTTTATGTCCGTACTAAAGAAAGCCGAATTGCCAATGCGTGTCAGCGATTGCGGCATGTTCACCTCACTCAAACTTTTGCAGGCATGAAACATGTAGTCTGGTATTTCCGTCCAATGGTCGGGCAATGTGGCCGACTTAAGTGCTGAGAATGCAAAGAGTCTGGTGCCGACCGTGGTAACAGTTTCGGGAATTGTGATAGTTTCAATGCCAGTGCTAACGAAAGCCGACTCTCTTATTTCCTTGACGTTAGCAGGTATTTCAAGCGAAGTAAGCAAGTCTGCGTCCTCAAAGGCACCGCCACCGATGACGCTGATGTCCGAAGGAATCACAAATGTGATGTTCTCCTCAGTGAAGAGGCCTGGAGACACAGCCACCAGGGTCTTTGTGCCGTCACCGTTGTCACAGGTCAGCATTTTCTTTTCATTATCCAGCACAAGAGCCTTGTTGTCGGGCGAGATGATGAACTCTTCTATAGTCTCACATCCAACAAACGGGTTGTCGAAGAGTTTGGTAAGTGATGCGGGCAGTTTCACCTTCTGCAATGTCTCACACTCGCCAAAAGCAGCCCATCCCATACTCTCCACGCCTTCGGGGATGTCAATCTCCGTAAGCTGGTTGCATGCGAGGAAGGCATATCTGCCAATATGTTTCACTGTTGCCGGTATATTAATATTGGTTATTGAGCTTAAGTAGAAGCAGCTGTCGGCTATTGTGGTTATGGAAGACGGGAGGGTTATCTCTGTCATACTGTTTATGTATGCAAAGGCATTGTTGCCTATCTCCGTCACTGTTTCGGGTATATCCACGCTTGTGAGCTTACTGCCGCAGAAGGCGTATGCTCCTATCTTCTTGATATTGGCGGGAAGTGACAACTCGGTGAGACCTGAACGCTCAAACATTCCTTCAGGAACCTCGGTTATTGACGGCAGGAACTGGAATGACGTAACCTTCGAGGCATAACCGAAAATACCCTTTCCCACATGCTCCACGCCCTCGGGCAGAGTACTCATTGTCACTCCGGAACCTTGGAAAGCACCTTCGCCAATCCACTTCACCGTGGAAGGCAGTTGACTAATATCCAACACCTTGCAGTAGTAAAAGGCATAGTCGCCGATTTTCTCCAGTCCTTCTGGCAGGTTGATGCTTGTCAGCTTGGAGCAGTTATAGAATGCGCTGTCGCCTATCTCCTTGATAGTGGATGGAAGATTGATGGTTTTCGGGTAATTGTAGAGTCCAGAACCGGCATGGCAGAAGATGGAGTTGCCGATGGCCGTCACGGTGTATGTCTCTCCGTCGCTGCCTGTAATCTTTTCGGGAACATTCACTGTAGAGGTGTTCATCAGATCGTTGTATTCCAATGATGCCGTCTTTGTCTCAGTGTCGCACAGGTAAGTCCAATACCCTATGCGCGTCTTCACCTTTTCTGCATAGCTGACAGTTCCTAACGTCAGCAGTGCCGTTGTAATTAAAATAATCTTGTTCATAATTCAATATATTTATTTGTTTATTACATTGCAAAATTAATCAAAAAACATCGTTTAGCCTAATCAAAACCTTAAAACTTCGATTCTCGCCTGAAAATATTTATGTATTGACAAAGATTTGATAGATTGCCCAAGGTTTGCCCATAAAAATCCATTTCCCTAATCATAGCATCACGAGGAGACGTATTATTTGGTCAATCTATCAATTATTTGTCAACTGATAAAAACTTTTGGATTGACAAGGATTTTTTTATTGAAAGACTTGTGCATTTTGGGCATTATTAATAAATTTGCAAGCAAAAAACTATTATAAACAAATAAAAATACAAACAATTATGATTAAGAAATTATTTATGATGACCATTGCCGCACTCGCTTTTGTGGCTTGCGGTGATGACGATGAGCCTGACACACCAGAGGTGAGCAAGGCTGTGAAATTAGTTTATAACGCATCCTTGGAGTTGTCACAGGACTTGGTTGACGTTGCCGACATCAGGGTGTATTATATTGATGCCAGTGGCAAAGTGGCATCCGATGCAGTCACTTCAACTAAGTGGACAAAATCGGTGGAGCAACCCCTGCCATGTAAATATGGTATAGCCTTGAGCTGCACCCAGAAGTCGGGAGTACAGGTTGACTCCGAAACCAACTACGCCATCCAGATCAAGCCTTCCTTATCCGTGAATTATTACGATAGCAAGGGTAACAGTATGGGATTCCGTTCTCTGTCATTGGGCTTAAAGGCGAGCTCTGTTCCCGGATCTTCGCTCGCCTCTTACCTCTCACGCATGTCGCTAAAGGCTGCATACGAGAGCAATGGTGAGGACGAGGATACCTCAACCACCATCGACTGGGGCTTCAATGCTGATGGCAACCTGTAAATGCACGCAAAACTTTTTTGCGGGTTTAAATCCCACATAGCATTATCCTAAACTTACTGATGTAATATTAAAGC
>JBJEAV010000109.1:0-16194 GCA_051869395.1 Prevotella sp. | reverse complement strand
AATCTGATTTTTCAGAGAAAGAGCCTTGGGTTCGGGGGGATATTAGGCACGGATGATAAAATTTACAACCTAAATAAAAAAATTATGAAAAAACTAATTGTATCACTATTCTTGGGTGCCCTCGCTTGGCAGGGCGCCACGGCTCAGAAAAGCTTCCCATGGAACAATCCTGAGCTAAACCAACAAAACAGGGAGCAGAGAAGGGCTAACTTCTTTGCATTCGAGAACATCGGTCTCGCCGAAAACGGCGACAAGACCAAGTCGGGACGCTATCTATCTATGGAGGGCACGTGGAAATTCAACTTCGTGCGCAACCATCAAGACGCACCGAAGGATTTCTTCCGCCCCGACTACAACGACAAGGACTGGGTGGAGTTTCCCGTTCCGGGACTCTTCGAAATCAACGGCTATGGCGACCGCATCTACCGAAATGTGGGCTATTCATGGTGTACCACATTCAAGTCAGACCCTCCCTATATCGGTGAAACCGAGAACTATACAGGTTCTTACCGCAGGGAGTTTGAACTGCCGGCATCATGGAACGGCACCGACGTGTTCTTCCATATAGGCTCTGCCACAAGCAACGTCTCGGTATGGGTGAACGGCAAGTATGTTGGCTACAGCGAGGATGCCAAGATTGCCGCCGAGTTCAACATAACCAAGTATCTGAAGAAGGGCAAGAACCTCATTGCCATGCAGGTGATGAGGTGGTGCGACGGCTCATATCTCGAAGACCAGGACTTCTGGCGCTTTACGGGTATCGCACGCGAGGTGTATCTCTACTCTCGCGAAAAGACACGCATTGCCGACATAATACTGGATGCCGACCTTGAGAACGGCTACAAGGACGGTGTGCTGACATACGAAATACCACTCGCGGGCGACAAGAAAGCCACTGTGGACGTGACTCTCAAGGATGCCACTGGCAAGGTAGTAAGCAATGTCGGGTTGCCAACGATGTCGCCAAGTCCACGCGGTGTCATCAATGTGCCCGGAGTGAAGGCCTGGACGGCAGAGACACCTTACTTATATATACTGGACATCACGCTGAAGAAAAACGGCAAGGAGATTGAGAGCGTGAGCCGTAAGGTGGGATTCAGAAAGGTGGAAATCAAGGGCGGACAGATGCTCGTCAACGGTAAGCCGGTGCTCATCAAGGGTGCCGACCGTCACGAACTTGACCCTGAGACCGGATATGTGGTAACTATCGACCGCATGATTCAGGACATCAAGATAATGAAGCAACTGAACATCAACGCCGTGCGCACATGCCACTATCCCGACGACCCGCGCTGGTATGAACTCTGCGACGAGTATGGACTCTACGTCACTGCCGAGGCAAACATCGAGTCGCACGGAATGGGCTACGGCGACAAATCCCTCGCCAAGAACCCGCAGTTCCACAAGGCTCATCAGGAGCGCAACGAGGCAAACGTGCGCACACTGCGCAATCATCCCTCAATCATCGTATGGAGCCTTGGCAACGAGGCAGGCTACGGCAAGAACTTCGAGGATGCCTATGACCTCGTGAAGTCTCTCGACAAGACCCGCCCCGTGCAGTATGAACAGGCTGGACAGAACGGCAAGACCGACATCTTCTGCCCGATGTACTACGACTACAACGGATGCGACAAATACTCTAAGGGCGACAATCCGCGCCCGCTCATCCAGTGCGAGTATGCCCATGCCATGGGTAACTCCATGGGTGGATTCAAGGAATATTGGGACATGATAAGGAAATATCCCAAGTATCAGGGCGGATATATCTGGGACTTCGTTGACCAGGGACTCGCCGACGTGAGCCGCATCACGGGCAGGCGCATCTTCACCTATGGCGGTGACTACGGACGCTATCCCGCCAGCGACAACAACTTCAACTGCAACGGAATCATCGCTCCCGACCGCAGGCTCAACCCCCACGCCCACGAAGTGGCATACTATTATCAGAACCTGTGGATAGAGGACGTGAACGCCGAGGAGGGGAAGTTCACGGTGTATAACGAGAATTTCTACCGTCCGTCCGACTATGCGTCGCTCGACATCTGCGTCAGCGTGAACGGCAAGCCACGATATAACAACGGGGATATCAACATCGACGGCATCGCACCTCAGGGCCGCAAGACATTCACACGTCCTGCCCTCGCATCTAAGATCAAGGAACTGAAGGCTGAGAATCCCAACGCCGAGGTTACGGTGGAGTTCTATTTCAAGTCGAAGAACGGCGAACCGCTTATCGACAAGGGACAGACGTTGGCTAAATACCAGTCTGTGGCCCAGTCATATACATATCCCGAGCTGACTGCCGCAGTTGACGGCAATGCCCCTAAGGTCATCGAGACCGACTCATATATCAAGATGGAGGCGAACGGAGTGGCAGTGACCGTAGGCAAGGGGTCGGGATGGATTGACTATCTCGACATCAACGGCAAGGAGATGCTCGTGGAGCGCGAGTCGATAGAACCCGACTTCTGGCGTGCTCCCACGGATAATGACTACGGCGCAGGACTGCAGAACAAGTTTGGCGTATGGAGAAATCCAGGATATAAGGTGACATCGGTAAGCCATGAGGCTGCGGAAAACAGCCATGTGGTGAAGGCCAACATCAAGATGGACAACGTGAAGGGCGAACTTGCCATGACATACACACTGAAGGCTGACGGAACTATACTCGTAAATCAGGACTTCACTGCCACCAAGGACGCCAAGGCGGCAGAGATGTTCAAGTTCGGCATGAAGTTGCAGATGCCCGAGCAGTTCAACGCCATCGAATACTACGGTCGCGGTCCTGTTGAGAACTACTCCGACCGCCATTCGAGCGAATTCATCGGAGCATACTCAGCCGATGTTGCAGACGAGTATTTCGAGTATGTACGCCCGCAGGAAAGCGGTAACCACACGGATGTGCGCTCTTTCAAGGTGTATGACAAGCGCACCGGCGAAGGACTGCTCTTCGAGTCAGACGCCCCAATGCAGTGCAGTGCGCTCAACTATCTCACCGAGGATCTCGACGACGGTCCATCGAAGTATGACAGGAAATGGAGCCGCCACAGCGGTGACCTCATCCCTCGCCATCTGACAGCCGTGCATATACTGAAATATCAGATAGGCCTGGCTTGCGTGAACAGTTGGGGCGCATGGCCATTGCCCGAGTATCGCCTGCCCTACAAAGACTACTCGTTCAGTTTCACGATAAAGAAAACAAAATAATATAATAACAGAAAATGAAGAAATTGTTGATTTTCGCCGCTCTGCTGCCATTGGCAGTGTCGGCACAGGATGAGAAAAAGGAATTGAAAGCCACATTGTGCGAACAGGTGAACTTCCCGTCAACGATAGCTGCAGGAAATTACAGCGGTATAACATGGCTTGGCGGCAATGAATATGCCGTGGTATGCGACAAGGCGAGAAGCGACGGCTTCTTCATTTTCCATATCAATATCGACCCCGACACGGGAGTGATATCACATGCCTACAGCAATGAGTACCGCTCAAGCGAGTATGCCAACCGCGACATGGAGGGTATCACCTTCTTCCCGCGCGACACCACCATATTCATCAGCGGAGAGACTGACAACCGCATCAGGGAATACCGCCTCGATACGGGCAAGCGAACCGGACGCGAACTGAACATACCCGACTCACTGCAGGTGTCGGCACCAAACTATGGTTTCGAGTCGCTGACATACAACGCCAAACAGCATCATTTCTGGACTGTCAGCGAGAGCACCCTGCCTATCGACGGAAAACCGTCAACATTGAAGGAAAAGCGTGAGAACGTGCTCCGTCTTCTCTGCTTCGACGATAACCTTGAGATGGTGGGCATGTACTCCTATTTGATGGATGCACCCGAGGTCACGTTAAGCAGTGGAGAAGGTTATTGCTTCGGCGTGAGCGACCTGTGCGCCCTCGACGACGGGAGGCTTCTCGTGATGGAGCGTGAGCTGTTTGTGCCAACACTCAGGGTGGGTGCCTGGGTGAACAACAAGATATATGTGGTTGACCCTACGAAGAAGATGACCACGCCGTTCATCGGGAAGACACTCCTGATTGAGTTCAAGACCAAGTTCACCGGTATCAAGAACACCTTCGCCAACTATGAAGGCATGTGTCTTGGCCCTAAACTCAACGACGGCAGACAGACGCTCGTACTCATCTGTGACTCGCAAAATCAGTTAAAGAAACTGAAAGACTGGATGACTACAATTATCATAGAATAATATTTTTAGTCAGATTAACATTTTTTTCTCATATCTTCTTTCTTGATTAAATAATTATGTGTAATTTTGCAGCACTAATTATAAAAAAAGAAAGAAGATATGAGAAAAATGTTTATTATGGCAGCCGTCGCGCTGACTGCAATGGGTGCAAATGCACAGAAAGTGAAATATACAATCAGCGGTGTTGTGGCTGATTCTGTAAAGGAGGTGTCGATTGTCGTAAACAACGACAAACAGTCAATTCAGAAAATCTCTGTAGCCAACGGACGCTTCACGGCAAGCGGAGAGGCAGAAAAGAACGATATGCTGACAGTGGGTCACGACATCAGCAAGGGCTTCAACTCACTCATGGTGTTCAATGACGGTGAGGCCATAGAGCTGAATCTCGTGGATAACACCATCAAGGGTTCGGCTCAGAACACAGCCCTCGGCAATCATATCCGTGCCAACGAGCCTAACAATGTACGTATGCAGGCACTGGTCAAGGAATTCTATGGACTGCGAGGCACTGACACTCCGGAGGCAAAGGCACGGATGGAAGAAATCATGAAAGAGGCAATGGGCATCGAGGAGCAGATTAGCAAGTCAAACCTCGACTACATCAAGGCCCACAGGAATGATGTCACTCCCCTCGCCTTCCTGCCCGACATGATTTATGACCTCTCGTTCAGCGAGCTTACGGAGATTCTCAGTCCCGAAGCAGCTTACTATAACCACCCGATGGCTGCACGCCCAAAGAAAATGCTCGAAGGTCTGAGGAAACGCCAGCCGGGAGTGATGTTCACCGAACTCGTGATGAACGACACCGAGGGCAAGGAGCGCAAGCTCAGCGAGTGGGTCGGCAAGGGCAACTACGTGCTCGTTGACTTCTGGGCAAGCTGGTGCGGCCCATGCCGTGCAGAGATGCCGAACGTGGTGGCTGCATACGAGAAATACCATGCCAAGGGATTCGATGTTGTGGGTGTCAGCTTCGACCAGAAGGATGACGCATGGAAGAAGGCCATCGAGCAAATCGGCATGAAGTGGCACAACATCTCCGACCTCAAGGGCTGGCAGTGCGCAGCCTCCGATGCTTACGGCATCAGCAGCATCCCGTCGAATATCCTTGTTGACGGTGAGGGCAAGATTGTTGCTGCCGACCTCCGTGGCGAGGCTCTTCAGGAGAAGCTCGCCGAGATTTACAAGTAATTTATAACGACGATTAATGAACAGTCAATTTTCAAAAGAAGTATCGCGCATATTAGCGCTAAGTAGAGAAGAAGCGGCCCGACTCGCCAACGACACCGTTGGAGCCGAGACGCTTCTCCTCGGTATTTTGCGCCAGGGAAACACAACGATAAACGAGGCTTTGCAGAAACTGCATAGTGACCCGTTGGCAATAAAAAACGCCCTTGACCGCAAGTTAAGGATGGATTATATCAGTCCGATGACAAACACCGAAAAAATCTCTCTTAACGAGAGTGCCAACAACATACTGCGACTTGCTGTGCTCGAAGCAAGAAGACAGCACAAGAAGGAAGTGGATGTCCCGCATCTTATGCTTGCCATACTGCATGACTTCGCCGACAACGGCGCAAAGCTCGTTCTTGAGGAGAACAATGTGACTTACAACAAGTTCCTCGGTCTTGTTGACCCTGAGAGCATGCCCAAAAACGATATCGGCCTGCCCGACGACGGCGATGAGGACGACGAGTTTGCCGACAGTGAGTTCGGAGCTTCATCACAAAGCGCAAGCAACAACCGCGGCAATAGTGGCGCAGCCGTGAAAAACGACAAGCCAAACAGTGCAACTCCCGTGATAGACAACTTCGGCACCGACCTCACCGAAGCTGCCGCACGTGGTGCGCTCGACCCTGTGGTAGGGCGCGAAAGGGAGATTCTGCGCGTAATGGAGATTTTGGGAAGGAGAAAGAAGAACAACCCGGTGCTCATAGGTGAGCCGGGAGTCGGCAAGAGTGCGATTGTGGAAGGTTTGGCTCAGATGATTGCCAACAAGCAGACTTCGCCATTGTTCTACAACAAGCGCATTGTCAACCTCGACATGACATCCATTGTGGCAGGAACAAAATACCGCGGACAGTTTGAGGAACGCCTTAAGGCGCTACTCAAGGAGTTGGAAGCAAATCCCGACATTATTATATTTATTGACGAGATTCACACTCTCGTGGGAGCGGGAAGCACCCCAGGCTCCATGGATGCCGCCAATATCATGAAGCCTGCCCTCGCCAGGGGAGTGATTCAGTGTATCGGTGCCACCACGCTGGACGAATACCGCAACAGCATCGAGAAAGACGGGGCATTAGAGCGCAGGTTCCAGAAAGTTCTCGTGGAACCTACCACAAGGGAGCAGACACTGCAGATCCTCACCAATATACGAGGCAGGTATGAACATCACCACCATGTGACCTACACCGACGAGGCCCTGCAGGCTTGCGTGACGCTCACCGAAAGATATATCTCTGACAGACAGTTCCCCGACAAGGCCATCGATGCCCTTGACGAGGCGGGTTCACACATCCGCATCAGCAAGTGCCAGGTGCCAAAGGAAATAACCGACAAGCAGGATGAACTGAAGAAGGTGAAGGTGCAGAAGCAGGGAGCAGTGAAAAACCAGAACTACGAACTGGCTGCCGCCTATCGCGACATGCAGACAAGACTGGAAACAGAACTGAAGGAGATGAACGCACGATGGACCAATGGCGATGAGGATGTAAAGCCGGTTATCGACACGCATGACATTGAGAACGTGGTGTCGATGATTACGGGAATACCTGTGCAGAAACTCGGCGGTAAGGAGGAAATCCGGCTTAAAGGCATGGCTTCGGAACTCAAGGACACCGTGATTGCCCAGGACAAGGCTATCGAAAAGGTGGTAAAGGCCATACAGCGCAACCGCGTGGGACTTAAAGACCCCAACCACCCCATCGGCGTGTTCATGTTCCTCGGTCCCACGGGAGTCGGTAAAACCTTCCTTGCCAAGAAACTCGCCGAGTTCATGTTCGGCTCAAAGGATGCGCTCATCCGTGTGGATATGAGCGAGTATTCCGAGCAGCACACCGTGTCGCGACTCGTGGGCGCACCTCCGGGATATGTGGGATATGGAGAGGGCGGACAGCTTACCGAGAAGGTGAGACGCCATCCCTACTCTGTTGTCTTGCTCGATGAAATCGAGAAAGCCCACGGCAACGTGTTCAATATGTTGCTGCAGGTGTTTGATGACGGACGACTGACTGACGGAAACGGACGAACAGTGGATTTCCGCAATACCGTCATTATCATGACCAGCAATGCGGGAACACGCCAGTTGAAGGACTTCGCACGTGGTGTGGGATTCACTGCCGCAGGTGCAGGAGCGGGACTCGCTTCCGACGACAAGGACAAGGAGTATGCACGCAGCATCATACAGAAGGCACTGAGCAAGCAGTTCTCGCCGGAATTCCTCAACCGCCTCGATGAAATCATCACCTTTGACCAATTGGACCTTAGTGCGATACGCCAAATCATTAACGGAGAACTTAAAGGTCTGTTCTCACGTATCGAGAGTCTCGGATACAAGGTTGAGATAACGGATGAGGCGAAGGATATGGTGGCAAGGAAAGGCTACGACGTGCAGTTTGGCGCACGCCCGTTGAAGCGTGCCATTCAGAACCATATAGAAGACGGACTCAGCGACATGATTATCAATGGCGACCTGAAGGCTGGCGACACGATATGTATCAGCAAGAAGTCGGATAAGGACGAACTTGAGTTCAACACTAAAGAATGAAATTATCAGAATTACGCACAGGTGAAAAGGGAGTTATCGTAAAGGTACTCGGACATGGTGGATTCCGCAAGCGCATCGTCGAGATGGGATTCATCAAGGGAAAGGTAGTGGAGGTGTTGCTCAACGCCCCACTCCAGGACCCTGTCAAATACAAGGTCATGGGCTACGAGGTGTCACTTAGGCACAAAGAGGCAGACATGATCGAAATCATTTCAACTGAGGAGGCCAAGGCTCTCGAAAAGGAATATGCCAAGTCGTGGGAGAAGGGAAACCTCGCCGAGATTGAGTCGCCAATGCATCGCGATGACACCCCGATGACGGACGAACGGCTGCATAACGTGGCAATGAAGAAGAGGCGCACCATCAACGTGGCTCTCGTTGGCAATCCCAACTGCGGCAAGACCTCACTGTTCAACTTCGTATCAGGAGCCCATGAACGGGTGGGCAACTATTCCGGGGTCACCGTGGATGCCAAGGAGGGCTATGCCTCGTTTGAGGGCTATGACTTCAACATCGTGGATCTGCCGGGAACATATTCCCTTTCGGCTTATTCACCCGAGGAAATGTACGTCAGAAGGCAGATTATAGACAAGACTCCCGACATCATCCTCAACGTGCTCGACGCAAGCAACCTGGAGCGTAATCTCTATCTCACAACCCAGCTCATCGACATGCACCCGCGCATGATTTGTGCGCTGAACATGTACGACGAGTTTGAGGAAAGGGGCGATTCCATCGACTACAAAAAGCTCGGCCAACTGCTTGGTGTGCCTATGGTGCCCACCGTGTTCAAGTCGGGAAAGGGAGTGAAAACACTCTTCCATATCATCATCAACCTTTACGAAGGTGTTGATTTCATCGATAAGAAAGGTAATATCAATCCCGAGGTGGCCAAGCAGATCCAGGATTGGCATAAGGAATATGACGACGAGGGTATTGAGGAGCACAGCGAGGACTTCGCTCATGGCGACAAACCCAACAACAGTGTGTTCCGTCACATCCACCTTAACCATGGAGCCATCATCGAAAAAGCCATTGAGAGAATCCAAAAGGAACTCAGGAAGGAAACGTCGTTAAGACACAAGTATTCAACGCGTTATCTGTCAATAAAACTCCTCGAAATGGACTCTGAGGCTGAGAAGGTCGTACGTGGATTGCCCGACGGTGAAAACTTGTTGAAGATACGCGACAAGGAGGCCAAGCGCATCAAGGAGGAAATGCAGGAGGACTCCGAGACCGCCATCATGGACGCCAAATACGGCATCATCCACGGTGCACTGCATGAGGCGGGATTCGAGAAAGGCAACAAGAGCGACACATATCAGACCACCCACATCATCGATGCCCTCATAACCAACAAGTATGCGGGATTTCCCATATTCCTGTTCCTGCTGTATATCATGTTCCAGGCCACATTCAGCATAGGCCAATATCCCATGGACTGGATTGATGCCGGATTCGGGGCATTGGGCGAACTGGTAGCGAGCTATATGCCCGACGGTATGCTTAAGGACATGATTTCCGACGGTATCATCGCCGGAGTTGGGGCGGTGATGGTGTTCCTTCCGCAGATTCTAATTCTCTACACCTTCATATCTTTTATGGAGGACTCGGGATATATGGCAAGGGCGGCATTCATCATGGACAAGATCATGCACAAGATGGGACTGCACGGCAAGTCGTTCATTCCGCTGATTATGGGATTCGGATGCAACGTGCCTGCCGTAATGGCAACACGCACGATTGAAAGCCAACGCTCGCGCCTTATCACCATGCTTATACTGCCGATGATGAGCTGTTCGGCTCGTCTGCCCATCTATATCATGATTACGGCAATGTGCTTCGATGTCAAGTACCAGAGCCTTATCATCATTTTCCTTTATGTATTAGGTATCTTGATGGCAGTACTTATGAGCAGGATATTCAGCCGTTGGCTCGTCAGGGGCGAGGACACTCCCTTCGTGATGGAACTGCCCCCCTATCGCATGCCCACCGCCAAGGCCATCGCAAGGCACACGTGGGAGAAGGGCAAGCAATATCTTAAGAAGATGGGTGGAGTGATTCTCGTGGCAAGCATCATCATCTGGGCATTAGGTTATTTCCCCCATAATGACGAACTGACCCGCCAGCAGCAACTTGAACAGAGCTATATCGGAATGATAGGCAAGACTATAGAGCCGGTGTTCGCTCCCCAGGGATTCGACTGGAAACTCAGTGTGGGTCTTATCTCGGGAGTAGGTGCCAAGGAGATTGTGGCATCCACTATGGGTGTACTCCACGATGACGGTCAGGCTCCCATAGCTCCAGTCACGGCGTTCTGCTATCTCGTCTTCGTACTGCTTTATTTCCCCTGTATAGCTACCATTGCCGCCATCAGAAATGAGAGCGGTTCGTGGCATTGGGCATTGTTTGCCGCTTGTTATACGACAGGTGTGGCATGGTGTGTTTCGGCATTAATTAATTTGGTATTATGAGAGATATTAAGGACTTTCAGCTACTTGAATATAATACATTCGGTATTGAGGGCAGATGCAAACGGTTTATAGAGTTCGGTTCCATCGGGGAATTGAAGTCTGTCCTCGCCTCTCTTACGCCAGCCGACAACCCTTTGATGGTTCTTGGAGGCGGCAGCAACCTTTTGCTTACAAGGGATTTTCCGGGCACTGTGCTTCATTCCAAAATAGTTGGAGAACCTGTAGTAGAGAGGACTGCCGATGAAACGGGCGATTTTCTCGTTACAGCAGGCAGTGGAATGATATGGGATGATTTCGTGGCTTTCTGCGTTGAAAACGGTATTTATGGTGCCGAGAACCTCTCGCTTATCCCCGGCACAGTCGGAGCAAGCGCAGTGCAGAATATCGGAGCATACGGTACTGAAGCCAAGGATATTATATATAAGGTGGAGGCTGTGGAGATTTCCACTGGCAACACGGTATGTTTCTCCAACTCTGATTGTCAGTATTCCTATCGCCAGAGCCGTTTCAAGAAGGATTGGCGTGGCAAGTATATCGTAACCCATGTCACCTATCGCCTGTCTTCGGTGTTCACTCCCCGTCTTGACTACGGCAATATCCGAGAGGAACTTGATCTCGAAGGGATAGACATTCCCACTGCCAAACAGTTGCGTGACATAATCATTCGAATTCGTGAAGCCAAGTTGCCCGACCCCAAGGTGGAGGGCAATGCCGGCAGTTTCTTTATGAATCCGGTGGTTGACAAGTCAAAATACGATGCCCTCGCACTGGAATATCCGGGTATGCCTCACTACACCGTTGACCCTCAGCATGAGAAGATTCCCGCAGGATGGATGATTGACCGATGCGGATGGAAGGGCAAGACTGTTGGCAGGGCTGGAGTTCATGACAAGCAAGCCCTTGTGTTGGTAAATCGCGGGGGAGCTACCGGCAGTGAAATCGTCGAACTATGCAATCTCATCCGCAAGGATGTATATGAAAAATTCGGCATCGGGATTAATCCGGAGGTGAATATCATATAATTCACGTTATTTATGTAATTCATGGCAAAACTGACATTTCTCGGCACAGGAACGAGTTGCGGTGTTCCCACTTTGGGCTGTTTCTGTGACGTATGCACAAGCACAGACCCGCATGACAAGAGGTTGCGCACCTCTGCACTATTGGAGACGGAAAAGACCCGCATACTGATTGATTGCGGTCCGGATTTCCGTCAGCAGATGTTGAAACAGGAGTTCCGCAAGATCGACGCTATACTCATCACCCATTCCCACTACGACCATGTGGGCGGCATTGACGACCTGCGCCCTTACTGCCGTTTTGGCGACATCGACATCTATGCCGATGAAATCAGCGCAAACAGTCTGCGCAACACCATGCCCTATTGTTTTGCCGAGAAGAAGTACCCCGGTGTGCCGTCAATCAATCTGCACACCATTCATCCTCACGACAAACTTCACATTGGCAACTTCGACATCACCGCCTTTGAAGTGATGCACGCCAAGCTGCCCATACTTGGTTATCGCATAGGCAACTTGGCGTATATCACCGACATGAAGTCAATAAGTGACGGGGAAGTGGAGCTAATCAAGGGTGTTGACACGTTGGTGGAGAACGCCCTGAGATGGGACAAGCCCCATCATTCCCACCAGCTTGTGGGCGACGCTATTGCCTTCGCCCGCCGTGTTGGAGCCAAGCGCACCTACCTTGTACATGCCAATCATGATATAGGAAAGCATAACGAAATCAACAGACGTTTGCCCGATGATATTCGTTATGCTTATGATGGACTTCAGATTTCAGGTATTATTCCTGAAGCGGAACGGCAAAGTAGCCCTTCTTGCCTGTAGGATAGATTCCCTGGATGTAGAGCACCGGCTCCTTGCTGGTGGATGCGTCCTTCACTGCCTTCTGCAGGTCATCAATCGACTTGATTGACTCGTCGTTCACCTTCTGGATGATGAATCCGCGGGCTATGCCGGCATCGGCGAGTTTGCCCTTGTTCACCTTCAGCACTTCAAGTCCGTAGGTGATGTTCATCTGCTTCTTGGTCTCATCGGTCACTGGGCGGAACGATGCGTCGAGCACGTCGAGGTCAGCCTTCTGAACCACCTTGGTTGTTCCCTGCTCGTTCTTCAGTGTGACGGTCTTGGTCTCCTTTTTCTTGTTATGGAGATAAGTCAGCGTGAGCTTGTCGCCCGGACGCTTCTTAGCCATCAGTTCCTGCAACTCAGCCATCTTGGTCAGCTTCTGTCCGTCGGCCTCTATGATGACATCTCCCACCTGTACACCTGCGTCGGCTGCAGCACCGTCGTCAACCACTTTCGCCACGTATATACCTTCCATGGTGCCGAGGTCAACTTCCTTGCCTTGCTCCTTCTGTGCATCCACCCAGTTCTTGACGTCGCCGCCCTGGATGCCGAGCAGTGCGCGCTGCACGGTTCCATACTGTTTGAGGTCATCCACCACTTTGTTCATGATGGTTGTCGGGATGGCAAATCCGTAGCCGCTGTATGCGCCTGTGGGCGAGTAGAGCATGGCGTTGATACCCACTAATTCGCCGCGTGTGTTCACGAGCGCACCACCCGAGTTGCCCTGGTTGATGGCGGCATCGGTCTGTATGAACGACTCAACGCCGTTTGCACCAAGCGATCGTGCCTTGGCACTTACAATACCGGCAGTGACCGTGTTGTTCAGTCCGAGCGGGTTGCCCACTGCGAGCACCCATTCGCCAATCCTCAGGTCGTTGCTGTTGGCGATGGTGATGGCGGGCAGGTTCTTGCCGTTGATTTTGATGAGTGCGAGGTCGGTTGTCTTGTCCGCACCGATGATGCGGGCAGAGTACTCGCTGTTGTCGTTGAGTGTGACGGTCAGTTCGTCGGCACCATCCACCACGTGGTTGTTGGTGACGATATATCCGTCAGCCGAGATAATGACTCCCGAACCGGCAGCCTCCTTCTTAGGAGTCTGAATCTGTCGCTTCTGTGTGCCTCCGTTACCACGTCCGAAGAAACCTCCGAACGGGTCGCTGAAGAAATCAGAGAACGGGTCGCTCTGCACATCCACGGTCTTGATCTTGCTGTTCTGCACATACTTGATATAGACCACCGATGGCAGTGCCTTTTCGGCTGCGTAAGTCAGGTCAACGGGTTGTCCTGCCTGCACTGCTGCGTCGGCACGGTTGAAAGCTGTGGCTGCCTCAACCTTGTTGAATGCTGCCACTGAAAAGACGATAGCCACGAGGCAAATCGCCGGAACGATGTAATTAACAATCTTTTTCATCTTCTTTTCTGTTTATGTTTAACTTTTTCTTTGTCTGTAGAAATCGGGTGCAAATATAATGTCAAAAATTGGAAAACTGACAATTTGTCGTAAATATTTGTTACAATTTAACACTTCCTCTTTTGTCGTTAACCACCGTTTGAATTTATGGCATAAACATTGAAAAAAAGAAAAAATCGCGAAAATGTTTGGTAGTTTTGACTTTTTGTATTATCTTTGCATTTTGAAAGCACTGCCCTGGTCTGCCGCTGGCGTCATTTCACTATGTACGCGAGAGGAAAGTCCGGGCAGCTAAGGGTGTCCCGCTTGTGAAAATGCAAGCTATTGGCGACAGTAGATAAGGGCAGAAGAAAACAACCGCCCGCTCATCGGCAACGAGACTGCGGGTAAGGGTGAGAAGGTGGTGTAAGAGACCACCAGCGGTCGGGTGATCGGCTGGCTGTGCCCATCGGGAGCTGCAAGTTCATGTAAACCGCCGTCGGAGGGTTGCCCGCCCGACGGATTCTGAATCCACGGCGGAGGGTAGAATGCTTGAGCCGTGTGGCGACATGCGGATTAGATAAATGGCAGACACCTTATTATATATATAAGGAACAGAACCCGGCTTATAGGGGCAGTGCTTTCATTTTTAATTCTTTATTCATATTTTTTATTTCTTAATTCTTAATTCTTAATTTATAATTCAATAGTCTGATGTATAAAAGAATAATACGGTTTCTGCAAGTGGATATATGGCGTATTTCTTCCGAAGAAATGCCGCCGGTGAAGTACTTCTGTCTCGAAGTACTAAAAAAGTTGATGCTTGCCGTGAAGTTTTTCACCACCAAGCGCGTGATGAACGATGCCTCGGCTCTCACATATTCCACGCTGCTCGCCATAGTGCCAATACTCGCCGTGGTGTTTGCCGTGGCGCGAGGTTTCGGTTACAACAAGTATATAGAGATATGGTTTCGCGATGCACTGCGTTCCCAGCCCCAGGTGGCGGATGTCATAGTGGGATTCGTCAATAGTTATCTCGTGCATACCAAGAGCGGGGTGGTATTGGGATTCGGTCTCGTTTTTATGCTCTACACCGTTCTGATGCTTGTCACCAATATCGAGCGCACTTTCAACGGGATATGGCAGGTTAAGAAGGAACGTAGCATCTACCGCACCTTCACCGACTATTTCGCCCTGATGTTCATGATTCCCATTGTTATCGTCGTGACTTCAGGTATCAGCATCTTCCTCGCCACGCTCACAGGCTCATTGCCCGACCTTTTCCTGCTCACTCCCACGCTTGGCTTCCTGCTCGACCTCTCGCCATACGTGCTCATGTCGGCACTGTTCATCGGCCTGTATGTCTTTATGCCCAACACCCATGTCAAGCTTCGCTCTTGCATCGTTCCTGGAATACTTGCGGGTGTGGCTATGCAGTGGTTGCAGTTGGTGTATATCCATTCCCAGATATGGGTGTCGTCATATAATGCCATATACGGTTCGTTTGCAGCCCTGCCGCTGTTTATGCTCTGGGTACAGATATCGTGGACAATATGCCTGTTTGGTGCGGAACTGTGCTATACGAGCCAAAACCTCGACTATTATGACTTCAACACCACCACGTCCGACATTAGCCATCGTTTCCAGATAGTTATCTATACAATGTTGATGAGCCATATTTGCCGTCGTTTCGACGATGGCGGCACACCATACACCATCAACGAGCTTCGCGACAAGACGGGCATCCCCATACGTGTTGTCAACGACCTGATGTACAAGTTGGTGGAGGCTCGTCTTGCCATCGAGATAACATCCGACGAGAAAGGCGAACCCTCGCGCTTTGTTCCCGCCATGTCGGTGGATAAGCTCACTCTTGGCACCATGATTGACCGCATAGAGTCGCTTGGCCGATGGCAGTTGGAGTGGCGACGCAGTTCATTGGTAGAGAGCCAGTGGCTGAAGGCCATCTCAGTGCGCAGCGATTATCTCAGGCAGTCGCGTGAACTTCTGCTGAAGGACTTCTGCATTTAGACTTGTCTGCATTTGGCTTATTTCTTGCTCATCACCCATTTCTCCCTGTCGAGCTTGATGCCCACAGGAGTGAGATAGTGTTCGTAGTCAATCTCTCCGGGATAGTCCACCATATTGCGCACATGAGCCATTGATGCCCCGGCCACTTCGTCGGCAGCCTTCCAGAATTCCTCTTCGGTGAATCCGCGTCCAGCCTGCTTATAGTATCTGTTATATAGCAGTCGCATGAGGTCGTCGAGAGAGCGTTTGTTGTTTGACAGACGTTGTATTTCAATATCCATAATCAGGCCTATCGACGGTCCGCGGAAGTAATAGTTTACCCTGACGTCCTTCGAGTTTGCGTCGTCGTTCATGAAGTTGAGCCAGATGTCATAGCTTGCCATCCGCAGGCTTTGGTGATGCTTGCCGTTATAGCGTTCGTCCATTCCCATATAGTTGGAGAGCA
>JBJEAV010000108.1:14241-16281 GCA_051869395.1 Prevotella sp. | reverse complement strand
ATGCGCATCACGTCGTTCATCATAACGTACGTGAAGGAGTATGTGATTTTTTCCTCTATCAGACGCTCCTCGGTCTCGGCATCGTCGATGGCAAGGGCTGCGGCTTCCTTATATGCAACAATGAGTCCGCTGGTGCCGAGTTTGACTCCACCGAAGTATCTTATCACCACAACGAGGATATTGGTCAGTTCGCGACTGTTTATCTGGCCGAGGATTGGTTTGCCGGCGGTGCTGCTTGGTTCGCCGTCGTCGTTGGCGCGGAACTCTGTGCGCTCATCACCAAGCATATACGCCCAGCACACATGTCGTGCGTCGAAGTATTTCTTGCGGTATTGCGCCACAATGTCCTTCACCTCATCGACTGTCTCGACATGATGTGCAAAGGCGAGGAACTTGCTACGCTTTTCAGTATAGTAGCCCTCGCCTGTCTTGTTTTCACTTATGGTTTTATATACGTCCATCTTATGTTTAATTAGGAATTAGGAATGAGGAATTAGGAATTGGCTGCGCATAGGCATTTCATTCCTAATTCCTCATTCCTAATTCCTCATTCCTAAGCAAGCTTATGAATTACCAGTCCGGAGCGGAGCTTTGGCTCAAACCAGGTGGCCTTGGGAGGCATGATGTTGCCACTGTCGGCTATGTCCATGATTTGCTGCATCGAGACGGGATAGAGGGCTAATGCCATGCGCATCTCACCACTATCCACACGACGCTTCAGCTCGCCGAGTCCTCGCAGTCCGCCGACGAAGTCGATGCGGTTGCTGCCACGCAGGTCCTTGATGCCAAGAAGATCGTCGAGAATCAGGCGACTGGATATGTCAACGTCGAGCACGCCTATCGGGTCGGTGTCGTCATACGTGCCCTCCTTTGCCTTGAGTGAATACCAGTGCTTGTCGAGATACATCGAGAACTCGTGAATCTGCTGCGGCTTGTATATCTCCTCGCCCTTGTCCTCTACGATGAAGTTACGACCGAGCTTGCGGAGGAACTCATTGCTATCCATGCGGTTGAGGTCCTTGAGCACACGGTTGTAGTCGAGGATGGTGAGCTGGGATGCCTGGAAGCATACAGCCATAAAGTAGTTGTACTCCTCGTCGCCCTTGTGATCCTTGTTTTGCTTGGCCTTCTCCGCTCCCACGAGGGCAGCGGCAGCCGAACGGTGGTGACCGTCTGCAATATAGAGGTTGGGCATCTTGGCAAACTCGTTGGTGATGGTCTCTATGTCCTTGTCATTGGAGATGACCCAGAACTTATGACCGAATCCGTCGATGGGTGCGATGAAGTCGTACTCAGGTTCGGTGGCAGCATAGCGCATGATAAGGTCGTTGAGCACCTTGTTGTCGGGATAGGCGAAGAACACCGGTTCGATGTTGGCATTGTTCACCCTGACGTGCTTCATGCGGTCCTCTTCCTTGTCGCGACGGGTGAGTTCGTGCTTCTTGATCTTGCCCGTCATATAGTCATCCACGTATGCACCGACGACGAGTCCGTACTGAGTCTTGCCGTTCATGGTCTGGGCATAGATATAGTACTGTTCCTTGTCGTCCTGCACAAGCCAGCCGTTGTCCTGGAACTTCTGGAAGTTCTCGGCAGCTTTTTCATATACTCGCGGGTCGTATTCGCTTGTTCCTTCGGGGAAGTCGATTTCGGGCTTAATGATATGATAGAGGCTCATCTCATTGTCACCAGCCTCTGCCCTTGCCTCTTCGGAATTGAGCACGTCGTAAGGACGTGATTCCACTTTCTCCACCAGTTCCTTTGGAGGTCTTATACCTTTGAATGGTTTTACTGTTGCCATAAACTTTTAATTTAATGAGGAATTAGGAATTGTAGCCCCGTGGGGGCGACATAACATAGGATAGGGCGTGAGCCCTATCTAAAAATGCCCATTCTTTCCTCCCTCCCCTCCCGTCGCCTGCGGCGACGGGAGGGGAGGGAAAATTATTATTCCGTTGAATACACAGGGTTTACACCCTGTGCTGTGTTATGTCGCCCTTTCAGGGCTATAACAAAACATCACCATATGCTAATCTTTGT
>JBJEAV010000108.1:0-14141 GCA_051869395.1 Prevotella sp. | reverse complement strand
TGCTGATCTTTGTCGCCCTTTCAGGGCTATAATTTATCAATTCACTTTAAACTTCGTGCATCCGTCCTTGAATAAGGCGTTGATCTGACGGGCGGCGGCAATGCCGGCATTGGTGTTGGCCTCGGCAGTCTGGGCACCCATCTTCTTGGGAGTGCTGAAATAACGGCCCTCAAACTGGGCGAAGTCGGCATCGGCATCGGGCTTGATGTCGGTGATGTACTTCAGGTCGGTGCGCTCGGCGAGGAGCTTGATAAGCTCAGGCTCATTGATGACCTCCTTGCGGGCGGTGTTGATGAGGATGGCACCCTTCTTCATCTGACCTACAGTGGCATAGTTGATGCTCTGCTTGGTCTCGGGAGTGGCGGGGATGTGGAGGGAGACGATGTCGCAGGTCTTGAACAGGTCATCCTGTGAGTCAACAGCCTTCACTCCGGCTGCCTCGATAGCCTCCTTCGGGCAGAAGGCATCGTAGGCATATACCTCCATACCGAATCCCGCTGCGATGCGAGCCACGTTGCGACCTACATTTCCGAAGGCGAGAATACCAAGTTTCTTGCCCATCAGCTCTGTGCCTGCCTTGCCATTGTAGAAGTTGCGCACGGCATACACGAGCAAGCCGAAGACAAGCTCAGCCACGGCGTTGGCGTTCTGTCCGGGAGTGTTCTCGGCAACCACGTCGTGAGCTGTGGCGGCGGCGAGATCGATGTTGTCATAACCGGCACCGGCACGCACTACAATCTTCAACTGCTTGGCGGCGTCGAGAACCTCGGCATCCACCTTGTCCGAACGGATAATCATCGCGTCGGCATCCTTCACTGCGTCGAGAAGCTGCTGCTTCTCAGTATATTTCTCGAGGAGGGCGAGTTCATTGCCTGCGCCCTCAATCTCTGCCTTAATGCCCTCGACAGCAGCTGCTGCGAAAGGCTTCTCTGTTGCTACTAATACTTTCATCTTTTTATATTTTTAATTAGGAATTTATTTATAATTAGGAATTAGGGATTAGGAATTAGGGATTGGCTGCGCATTGGCATTTAATTCCTCATTCCTCATTCCTAATTCCTAATTAATTAAAATTCCTAATTCCTAATTAATTAAATCAGTTCTTACTCTCAAACTCCTTCATACATGCCACGAGTGCGTTTACACCCTCGATGGTCTGGGCGTTGTAGCAGCTGGCGCGGAATCCGCCTACGCTGCGGTGACCCTTAATGCCCACCATGCCACGCTCGGTGGCGAAGTCGAGGAACGGCTTCTCAAGCTCCTTGTACTCGTCGTTCATCACGAAGCAGATGTTCATGAGCGAACGGTCCTCGGCAGCCACTGTGCCACGGAAGAGCTTGTTGCGGTCGATTTCGCCATAAACGATGTCGGCACGCTCCTGGGCGTTCTTTGCCATAGCCTCCACTCCACCGTTCTTCTTAATCCAACGGAGGTTCTCGAGCATACAGTAGATGGGCACAACGGGAGGTGTGTTGAACATGGAACCCTTCTCAACGTGTGTGCGATAGTCGAGCATTGTGGGAATCTGGCGTGGAGCCTTGCCGAGAGCGTCGTTCTTGACGATGACGAAGGTGACACCAGCCATAGAGAGGTTCTTCTGGGCACCGCCGTAGATGCAGTCGTACTTGCTCACATCGACGGGACGGCTCATGATGTCGGATGACATGTCGGCAATGATAGGCACGTTGACATCAAGGTCCTTGCGAATCTCAGTTCCGTAGATAGTGTTGTTGGTGGTGATGTGGAGATAGTCAACATCATCAGGGCATGTCCAGTCCTTGGGGATGAACGTGTAGTTGGCATCGGCAGACGAAGCCACCTCAACCACCTCTCCGAAGAGCTTTGCTTCCTTCATGGCCTTCTTGGCCCACACGCCGGTGTTGAGGTAAGCAGCCTTCTTGACGAGGAAGTTATATGGTATCATACAGAATTCCAACGAGGCACCACCACCAAGGAATAATACTGAGTAACCCTCGGGCACCTGGAGGAGCTCCTTGACGAGAGCCTCAGCCTCGTCAACAACGGGTTGGAAATTCTTGGCACGATGACTGATCTCCATCAGTGAGAGACCTGATTCCTGAAAGTCCAGACACTGCTTAGCTGTGTTCTCAATCACTTCGCGTGGAAGCATTGACGGACCTGCATTAAAGTTGTACTTCTTCATTTTGATTGTCCTTTTTAAATTTATAATTTTGAGTATTCTTTTATCCTTAATTTATGTTTTTTATCCGTAGAATTACAGAAAAACGCTGCGAAGTTACACTTTTTATTCGAAGTATGCAAACTTTTAAGCAAAAATGTCACGAAAAAAGGCGATTTATTGTCTATTTGACACCTTATATCGGGCATTTTGCATATTCTTGCAGTATTATTTCACCATTTCCACGATAGTTTTCACTCCCTTGACTTTCTCGCCACGGGTGTTGGTTATCACCTCCTGTGCGCGCTCCCGTTTGACTGCCACATAGCTGTAGCGTTCCTTGACGTCGATGCGCCCAATCTCGGCAGACGTGAGTCCGCCTTTCTTGCATAGGAATCCAACAATGTCGCCCTTGCTGAGCTTGTCCTTCTTGCCCTTGCCTATATAAAGCGTTGCCATGCGGGCGGGCGAAGGGGGAGGAAGCTGGTCGGACGAGGGCAGTGGGTATTCGCTGATGTCGCCTTCGACAAATTCGGGGATATGCTCTTCGGGACCAAGGACGAAGAATGTCCTTCCCTTGGCATCCCAACGGGCAGTGCGTCCCACCCTATGCACATATCCGTCCTCGCCCTGTGGCAGGTGGTAGTGGACGATATTGTCTATGTCGGGTATGTCGAGACCGCGCGAGGCAAGGTCGGTGCATACGAACACGTTGGCCGAACCGTTGCTGAAGCGGTAGAGGGCAGCCTCGCGCTGTTCCTGTTCCATGCCGCCATGGAAGTGGCTGACGGCAAAGCCCTCCTGGCGGAGATGCTGGGCAGTGCGCTCCACACTGTCGCGATAGTTGAGGAAAACCACCGAACTGCGTTCGCCGAAGGAGCGCAGCAACAGAGAGAGAGTGGCGAGCTTGTCCTTGACGGGGCTCTTCACCTCATGGATAGTGACACGCCCGGGCACCTGCTCCGCCTCGTCGAGACAGTCGATGCGCACGGCATCATTAAGCCGCACGAACGAGGGTATCTCATCGGCATCGGTGGCAGAGAGAAGGAAGCGGCGGCGCAGGCCTGGCAGTTTCTTCATCAGGCGTGACATCTCGTCGTGGAATCCCATCTGCAGACACTTGTCAAACTCGTCTATTATCACGTACCTTATATTATATGGGGATATGTTCTGCTTGTCGAGGTGGTCGTTGAGTCGTCCCGGTGTGCCGAACACGATGTGCGGCATCACCTTCTTAATCACCTTATGCTCGTCCATTGCAGGTCGTCCGCCATAGCAGCTCACCGACCTTACTCCGCAAGCCATGTCGCGGAGCACGGTGTCAGACTGCAATGCCAGTTCACGTCCGGGCACAATGACCAATGCCTGCACGTTGTCGTCAGTCACGTCAATAGCGTGAGCCAACGGCAGAAGATAGGCAAGTGTCTTGCCCGAGCCTGTCGGCGACAGCACCACCACGTCGTTCTCCGTTCCGAGTATAGCCGCCGTGGTTTTCTGTTGCATCTCGTTGAGGTCGGCAATCCCCAATCGCGTCAATACTTTGTCTATGTCCATAGTTTCTTTAGTAAATGAAGAGTGATTCTTCATTCTTCATTTGTTAATTCAAATACTCCCGTCGGCGTTTTTCTTTTCAGCACTTCGAGCTGGAAGTCCTTGCCGGCAATGATGCCGTAGCTGCGGAGGATTGTTTCCACTGTTTTTCTTGCCAGTTCGGGATGGTTGTTTTCCTCGCTCAGATGGCAGAGCCACACATGTCGGAGGGATTCACTCATGTTCTCAGCCAGTGCCTTTCCGCAGTCGGCGTTGCTCAGGTGGCCCGTCGCACTCATTATCCTTCGCTTGAGGTGTTCGGGATAGGGTCCCTTCTTGAGCATCTCCTCGTCGTGGTTGGCTTCAATCACGAGATAGTTGGCGCGAGAGATAAACTGCTTAATCTCGTCGGTCACCTCACCGGCATCGGTGACGATGCAGAACGTCACACCGCCATACTCAATGAAATAACCCACGTTGTCGGTACTGTCGTGGGGCACACCGAAGGCAGTCACAGTGAACTCGCCCACCTGCAATGTGTCGCCCTTCTCAATCTTGCGCACAAGGTCTTTGCTCACCTTGCGCTGCACACAGTAGTTCTTGTATATACCTTGGTGAACCAGTTCTGTGGTAAATACAGGTATGTTCAACTCATAACTTATGCTGCCCACACATTTCACATGGTCGGCATGGTCGTGAGTTATCAGTATGTTGTGTACCGACGCCATCGTGATGCCATAGTCGCGGAACCACTTTTTGAGTGTTCTTATCCCCACTCCGGCATCAATGAGCAGTCCGTCGGTATCGGTAAAAAGAAAGTAGCTATTTCCACTGCTTCCACTACCAAAAGATATAAATTTCAGCATTTTTTGATATATTTGGTGCAAAAGTAACAAAAAAAAGTGTGATTACCAAATAATTTTTGTATCTTTGCGAAGTTTTTTGATATTAAATAGAGTTTAACATTTATGAAGTCAATGTTCAAAACAAGGCGCATCGTATGCCTAACATTCTGTATATCAATGTTATCCATACTATTTTACGCTTGTTCGGGGATGTCAAATGACCATCGGCGTCAAGTAAGGCAGGAGGTTGAGACATTCGCGCAAGCATATTTTAACTTCAATTTCTCGGTGGCACTCGACCATTGCAGCCAGAAGAGCGGCAGATGGATAAGATTTGCCGCCTCGAACATCACAGCCGAGGATATTGCACAGTTGCAGCAACAGCAGCAGGAGGCTACCGTGGAGATCGGAGATTGTGAACTGAATGACTCCACAGGCAACGTTCTTGTGACCGTGCGTCATTTTATGCAGTTCGACCGTATCGGCGGAAAGGGGCACTTGGTGGATGAGGCGACATTCCGCATACCAGTGTGCAGGGAAAACGGCAAGTGGACCGTCAGAATGGAAGGCCCACTGCGAAGTGAAATGTCAGGTCGCGACTCAGACGGGGATTGAATATGGGATAATGTGTGGAACCCTGCTCGCGGTAGGCGGGGTTGACAGCCTTCATTCCGAAGTCGAAGCGAAGGATGAAGAAGTCGAAATTGAGCCTCAATCCCAATCCGTAAGCCACGGCTATCTCCTCCCAGAAGCGGTCAAACTTAAACTGTCCTCCCGGCTGGTCGGTGTAGTTTCTCAATGTCCATATATTACCGGCATCTACGAAGAGCGCGCCCGTAAATTTCCAGAAGAGCCTTGCCCTGTACTCCATGTTGAGGTCGAGCTTCATGTCACCCGTCTGGTTGATGAAGTCGATGGTGCCGTCCTTACCTGCGAAGCGTCCTGGACCGAGTCCCCTGACCGACCATCCCCTTACACTGTTGGCACCTCCTGAGAAGTATCTCTTCTCGAAGGGCAGAATCTTGCTGTTGCCGTATGGATAGGCAATACCTAATCCGGCGTGGAGCACGAGTTGGTTGTCGTAGTCGAAGCGGATATACTTGGTGTATTCCAAGTCGGCCTTCACATACTGTGCGTATGCGATATTGAAGATCTTGGTATAGCCGTCTTCCTTCTTTCCCATATCGAAGGTCTTGGCAAACAAGTCAAGCACATTGCCCGCCGTCTCAACAGCCACCTTGATGGCATGTTCGCCATTGTTATACGCCCATCCCAGTCCGAACTTCATGATGAAGAGATTCTCATAGTTATATCTGAGGATGGCGTTGCGGTTGGTGTCGTCCTCAAGATAGTTCTTTCTGAAAGTGTCTGAAATCCAGGGCATGAATACATAGTTGAGGTCGAGAAGGTCTATCCAGTAGCGGTCGTGGTGATTGGTATAGTTCCACTTGTATTTCCATGCCAGAGACAAAACGCGCCGGTGATATTCCGGACGGTTCTGCAGGTCGTACATCAGCGACACCTCCGAGGAGGCATTGGTGCGCTGGATGAACGGCAGCGATATAAACGGTGCGATAAAGCGCGGGAATTGCAGTTTGGCTTCCACGCTGTATTCCAGGAAGTCCTGATTGCTGTAGCCCTCCAGTCCCTTGATATTCTCGTAGGCTCCGCGCAGTTCGAGACTGAGCATCTCGCTGCCTCTGAAGAGGTTGCGGTGCTGATAGGTGAGTGCCGCAGCCGCGCCGAGGTCGCCCGCAGTGTTGGTGCCTTCGGGCTGGAAACTGATTGAGTGCGGCTCGTTGGTGCTCAACTGTATGTTACAGTCCAGGGCCTTTGCCTCTGCGTCCTCGGCAAAGGTGATATTGGTGTATTTTATGGCTTGCAGTCTGCCAAACCTGTTGTATGTGCTTTGCAGGTCCTTGGCGGAATATGGTTTACCAATCCTGATGAATGTATTGTTTCTCAGCACGTTGCGTCTGAGATGAATATCATTGTCCTCAGGGTCGCCGCTCATGTAGTTGACACTGCGCACGGTATATACGGGATGAGGGCCCACACTGTCACGGTTCACGAGGAAACGGCGCAACACAAGGGTCAAATCCACCTTTGGCACACCCGCCACAGTGTCAGCCCTGTAGGTGATATAGTCCTTGTTGAACTTGTAATATCCATTGTTGACAAGAAAATCAGTGATTCTCTTTCTCTCTGCATCCAGTTTAGCCACGTCAAACCGTCCTCCAGCCTGCAGCACATCGATTGCCTTGCCATCCGCATGGAGCTGGTTGAGCATACCGCTCAGTCGGAGCAGCGAGTCGATACGGCCGTCCTGGATATCATAATTCAGGCTGTTCACGGTGTAAGCCACTCCGGGATGGAGCACGTATGTGGCATCCACCACCTTCTTTTTCTTTTGCGTGAGATACATATCCACAGTACCGCCGAGATAGCCCTCGTTGCGCAACAGTGCGGCGAGGTCGTTGCAGCTCTGCTGTGCCTTCAGTGTGTCGTAGATCACGGGAGCCTCACCCATAGCCTGCATAGTGCGGTTGAGCCATTTGGTTGTGTCGCGTCCCGCCATCGAATATATGCCGAGCGGCACCTTCACAGCCGAGAACCACCTTTGGTTTCCCCTCTGCCTGACGTATGTCTTATACTTGGACGTGTTGATTTCGGGATAACCCTCGTCCTTCTTCACCTCCACTTTATTGAGCATAGAATATCCGTCGGAAACAAACTTCGTCCCCGAGCACGAGGCAAGCAAAACGCCCGCCAACACCATATATATGTATCTTTTAATGCACATTATTACGAATTCGCTTGCAAAGTTAAAACTTTATTTGTAACTTTGTGGCAAAATTGCAAACTTTTTATATATTTTACGAAAAATGATTGGAAAAAACACCATAAAATGGGTTCATTCGCTTGAGATGAAGAAAAATCGCAAACGCGAACAGTTATTTGTTGCTGAAGGACCAAAGGTGGTTGGAGACCTCTTGGCACACTATCGTCCAAGGGCGGTGTTCGCCACTTCAGAATGGGAAGGCAAGACTACATTGCCGTCATACGTCACACCTGAGGCTGTCAGTGAAGACGAACTGCGCCGCCTCAGTTTCCTGCAGCATCCGCAGCAGGTACTCGCGGTATTTGAGATGGACGAACAAGGCACGCCATCTTTGAATGCCGACCGTCTCACCCTTGTGCTCGACGGAGTGCAGGACCCTGGAAACCTCGGCACCATAATACGCATAGCCGATTGGTTTGGCATTGACAATATCGTTTGCTCGCCCGAAACGGCTGACGCATACAATCCCAAGGTTGTGCAGGCAACTATGGGCAGCCTTGCCCGTGTGAACGTGAGCTACACCCCTCTCCTGCCCTTCCTCTCCTTGCTGCCTCCGGGGCTGCCCGTATATGGCACCCTGCTCGACGGTCGCGACATCTATACCTCCGCACTTTCCGTGGGAGGCATCATCATCATGGGCAACGAGGGAAACGGCATCAGCCCCGAGGTGCGCACGCATGTGACACATCCGCTCCTCATCCCCAACTTCCGTCAGGGCGACGGAGCCGAGAGCCTGAATGTGGCAGTAGCCACAGCCATCACTTGCTCTGAGTTCTGCCGTAGATTAAACAAGTAGTAAGGAAATAGCAGACGGCCTGCAACCATAATGCACTGATGCTTGGCATTACGTCGCGGGCAGTGGCTCCCATCTCGCTGAGACGCACGAAAACCTGTATGCCGAATGTAGAGGGGAAGAGCCACGACACCGACTGCCACCACCACGAGATATTGCTCTGGGGCCATGACAGTCCTGAGATGAACATCAGCGGAACTGACATGAACACGACTATGAGAATCACGTTCTCGCGGTATCTCACAAGGCTTGTCACCGTCATCGCAAAGAAGATGCAGGCAATGACGAAGGGCACAAGCAAGGCAATGAGGTCAGTGGGACGCGCTATCTGCATAAAACTGAATATCTGCGGTATGACGCAAGCCAAATATACCGAAACCACTGCGTATATCATAAAGTAGCACAGTGACTTGCCAAGCACTACCTGAAGAAAATTGCGGTAGTGCTTGCCCGAGGGATAAAGCCTTCCTCTTCCGTTGCGCTCCCTTGCCGTGCCCGTAATCATGCCAATGCCGAGAGCCATGGTCTGTTGGATGATAAGCATCAGCACGGCGGGAAGGATGAACGTGCCATAGCCTTGAGAAGGATTGAACATAGCCACCTCGCTGAAGGTCTGCCCCGACGATTTCATCTGTAGTCTGGCGTTCATATCACCAGTGGCAGCCATCGAGGTGATGTATATAGCCTTATATGCGAGCAGCAGGCTCATGTCGCAATACACGCTTACCGTAGCCTGTTCCCTTCGCAGCAGACAACGCTCGAAGTCCGAGGATATGTATATTATTCCGAAGGCATCCTGTCGCGCCATTGCCCTGCGCGCCTCGTCCATGTCGGCGGCATATCCAGTAACCTTCACGTCAGGCGAAGCGTCAATCTTGCGTGCCAGTTCGCGGCTCATCTTGCTGTGGCAGTTATCCACAACGACAACGGGCACATCCCTTACCGTCTCGTTGTTGTAAATCCACGAGTAGAGCAAAGGATACACCAATGGCACGAGGACAAAGAAGATAAGCACTCCCTCATCCCTCACCACCGTCCTCATCTCCCGCGCCCAAACATAGCACGTTTTAGATAGCCAATTCCTCATTCCCAATTCCTAATTCCTAATTTAAATACCTGTACGTCATCATCGCCTTTTTCAGTCTCCCCATCAGCGGGAGGGGAAGCAGGGCGAAAGCCAAGAGGCAGGCTACATGCTGCCAGCAGTCTGTCAGCGGGAAACCATTGAAGACACTCGTCTGGTAGATCACGAAATAATGCCTCAGCGGGAATAGCCATGCCAATGCCTTCAATGCCGGGGCCATCGCCATCACGGGGAAGGCTGTTCCCACCATCGAGAAACTGAGTACTGCCCAGAGCGAGCATACACTCATAGACATCCTCACGTGAGGCAGGAGCGAGAACATGAATATGCCGAATCCCTCGGCCGCCAGCACTGTGAGTGCTCCCAATAGGAATATCACTGCCCAACTGCCCTCGTGGGGGAATCCCATCATGCCATATATATAAATAAGGTATAGGGACATCATCATCATACTCAGAATCATCTGCGGCAGCATCTTGCCAGTCAGAGCCACGAGGATATTTCCGCCAGCCGTGTCGAGCCACTCCTTAGAGCGTCCGAACTTCAGTTCGAGACCTATCGAATAGGCAGTGAAGATAAAGATAAAGAGCAGCATCACTCCGGGCACGAGCATCGGCGAGAGATAAGCATTATAGTCAGTACCGGGATTGCCCACCCTGTGCAGTTCCACCTTAATAGGTTGCAACATTGGCATTACCTGGCTCTCGGGCACACCCATAGCCTGAATCTTAGCCTTTGCCACTCCAGCATATCCAAGTGTGGCAATGGTCTTCAGATCGCTGAGTAGGAGTGAGCCTGCGGAAAGGAACGACATGGTATAATAGAACGATATACCCGGCTGACGACCTGCAATCATATTGGCTGCACAATCGCGCGGGAAATATATGAATGCATATATCTCCCCCTTCTGCATAGCCTCGCGGGCAGCAGCCACGTCACTGTAGCTACCCACAACGTTGGTATTCTGAAAAGCGTCGAGCGAGCGCACAATCTTCCTGGAAGTCGATGAATTATCGAGATCGACAACACCCACAGGCATATCCGCAGGCTGTCCCTCCCCCATCAGTGAAGTGAAGAATATCATCACCAACAGCGGAAACCCAACCAGACAAGCCATATAAAGCCCATTGTGGCGGATAAGACTTACTTCACGCAGAAAGACACCTTTCATTTTTTTAATTCCTAATTATCACCGACATTCCCGGTCTCAGCCCCTCGTATTCCTTTACGGGCTTGGCCTTCACCTCGAAGGTTTTCAGGTCATACTGTCCGTTGGCCTTTGTGGCTTTCCATGTGGCATAACTGCCCTGGTCCTTCATGTAATATACCTTGAAGTCCATTTCCTTGTTGAATGCGGGAACGAAGGCGTGGATAGTCTGACCTACAGCCATGGAGCCGAGCTGGTCCTCGCGCACGTTGAACGATGCCCATACATCCTTCATCAGCGAGATGGTCATGATAGGACTGCCGGTGCCAACGAGTTCACCCACTTCGGGGAATATCTCGCTCACCTCACCATCCTGAGTTGCCACCTGCACCATCTCGTGTACGTATGAGTTCACCTCAGCCACAGCGCCCTTGGCTCTCTGCACCTGTGCAGCGGCAGCCATCTTCTCCTCACGGCGCGCACCGTTGCGTGCCATGTCATACTGGCTCTGCGCAGCCTTCATCTGCGCCTCCATAGCCTTGTAGTTGGCGAAAGCCTCGTCGCGCTTCTGCTCGCTCATCACGCCCTCGTCGAAGAGTCTCTGTATGCGGTTGTATGACTTCTCTGCAATCTCCAATCCTGCCTTTGTCTGCTGCAGCACCTCAAAGGCAGCACGTATCTGCTCCTGACGCGCACCGTTGCGCGCCATCTCGTCCATAGCCGAAGCCGCACTCTCGGCACTCTCAGCCTGAGCCTGCTTTGCCATCACCTCGGGGGCGTCGATAATCACCAGTGTGTCACCGGCCTTGACATAGTCGCCCTCCTTGACCCTTATTTCCAGAATACGTCCGGGCACCTTGCTTGCCACACGGTATTCGTTCACCTCCACCTGTCCCTGCAACACCTCTTGCTTGTTGCCGAGAGTGAGGAATCCAATGAGTCCCACCACAGCCACGACCGCCGTAAATGCCACCGTGGCGAGTATTATATTCTTATGCTGTGATTTTTCTGACATAATCTTATTCGTGTAAAGTACCAAGTGCCTTCTTCAGGTTCACTTGGCTAAGTTTAACATCTATCTCGGCATCTATTCTCTGCGACTGAGCCTGCAACCATGCCGTCTGCGCCTCCATCACATCGGTTGACTGCATCACTCCTTCGCGGAATCCCAAGTTAGCGCATCTCAGGTTCTCCTCCGCACGCTTAGTGCTGGCATTTGCAAGCCTGAGCTTCTTGGCAGCCTCGTTGACTCTGAAGTTACCCTGACTCACCTGCAGTTCCACTTTTTCGCGCACATCGTCCAGTTCGAGTGTGGCAATCATTGCCTGGTTCTTGGCAGCCCTCACCTTATACGTCACGTCGTTCCAGTTCCATACGGGCACACTGACCATCACACCTATGTTCCATGTGCCTGCAAACCGTCTCTGGAATCCGTTATATACATTTGGGTTGGTTGCCATATATCCTCCATTGAGCATAACCTTCGGCATATATCCCGCCTTGGCTATGTTGACCGCCTGTCTGCTTATATCTACCACATTTTGCAGCACCCTCAGCTCAGGGCGGCTCTCACTGACCATCATGTTCCGGCTGACCATATCTGCCGCCATTGCGTCAGCGGCATCAGCCAGTTCGGTATTATCCTCGTCAGCCAGGATGATATCCTGGTTGACATCCATTCCGCAGAGTTGGCATAGCAGCATCTTGGCAAGAGCCAGTCCGTCCTCCACCTGTGTCAGAGTCATCTCGGCCTCATTCACCTTGACTCCCACTTTCAGTCCGTCGGCACGGGTTGCCACACCCTCTCGTATCATCTTGCCCACGTCGCTATCAAGTTTCCTTACCAATTCGAGATAGCTCTCCGCTAACTTTTTCTTATGCTTCAGCGACACTACTGTCCAATAGGCATTGTCTAAATTATATAAGGTGGTCTGCCTTGTGGCGTCAGCCGAATTGGCAGCCATATCTTCATTGAGGTCAGCCATCTTGTTCATGGCAATCAGGCTTCCTCCCATAAACACGGGTTGCGTAAGCATCACCGATGCCGCAAACATGTTTCGTGTGTCGGTATGGAAAGCATCCACGATGCCCGCTCCCACTCCGTCGAGCATACCCGCAAGTGCTGCCCCCAATGGCTGTCCCATCTGTGTCAGCATCTGGTCGGCAAGTGTTCCCATATTCCCAATGGCCTGCTTTTGGTCGTCGCTCAGTATCGACACCTGCTTGTTGGTATATACATACGCCCCTGTGGCGTTAACCTGCGGCAGGTATTTGGTACGTGCTGACTTCCTCATGTTGCGCGCCATATCGCGTTTCACCTTGGCCACACCCATCTGCCTGTTGTTCTTCAGTGCCATAGAGCGGCAACTGTCCAACGACAGAATCCTTTGGGCGCAGGCATCAAGCGAATAGGAAATGCCTCCCAATAAGAAAATCAAAGAAAATAATCCCCTCATTCTTCAATCATTCTTCACTCTTCATTCTTTACTCTTCATTCTTCACTCTTCATTCTTCACTCTTCATTTAGAAAAAGTAAAGCTTCTGTTTCCAATCATGTGTCCATCAGCAAAGATGCTGACAATATATGTTCCCGGCTCATACACCTGGGCACCTGTATAATAGAGCGACATGTTGATAGCCTCACCAGTATATTCCACCTGCTTGCTCATGGTGCTTCTGAGCGTTCGGTTCTCATAGTTGAACGATGCCCCGTCTTCAATGGCCTGTCCGTTAGGTTTGGTTATACGCACATAGAACGTACGCAATCCGTTGGTAGCCGTAACGTTCTTTGCCACAGTGAAATCCACACGTATGCTCTTGCAGTCCTTTATGTGCTTTAGCTTCTTGCCCTCCTTCTTGTAGGGCACCATATTGATACCCGTGGCATCCAATTGTGCGGCAATAGCCACCTTCTCCGACAGCGAAGCACGCTCAGAGCTTAGTCCCTGAATTTGGCGTGTTGCCTCGGCATACTGTCCCTTCATGCGTGTGTTCTCCGCTGTAAGGTTCTCGTTGAGCCTGTTGAGCGAGTCAATCTGCATCACATACGACTTCAGTACGGCACGCATTGTAGCTAACTCCTTCTTCAGGCGGGCTATTTCCCTTGCGTCGCTGCTCTTCACGCGCTTCAGTTCCTCCAGCAGCTGTTGGGTCTTCATCTGCTCCTGAGTCAACTGCGCCACGATGGAGTCGTTGTTGATTTGCGTCCTCATTTCGCTATATTGTCTTGCAAACTGCTCATATTCGTTCTCCATTTCTTTTTTGTCGAGTTCAGCCAGTTCCTGCATTTCCTGGTTCGCCTTTTTCTGGCGGTCGAGACTAAAGAAGAGATAGCCGGCTCCGGCAGCTAACAATACAATCAATGCTACAAGCAAATACAATACTTTCTTGTTCATAATACCTTTGTAATATTACCTATTTTTATAATTTAATATTAAATTTGCTTGCAAAGTTACGGTTTTTCATCGAGACTACAAAGAATTTACTTATCTTATTTGCCAAAATCTCCATTTTTTTAAGATTATTATGGAAAAAGAGAACAATTTTAGAATCCTATTTCACTTGTTAACTGATTACCCTGTACAGTTGACAACTGATTGCCCGAACGGAAGTGAATGGCAAATGTTTAAAAAATCACAAAAAACATGGGGAAGTCATTGTTAATTGAAGAATATCTGTTATATTTGCAGAATGAAACTGCTATATCGCATATATGACCTTTATGCCGACGGATTCAGAAACATGAAAATCGGCAAGACAC
>JBJEAV010000107.1:0-3576 GCA_051869395.1 Prevotella sp. | reverse complement strand
GAGGAGAAAATGCAGGTGGATGTACTGACTAAGGCTGCGAGTGCAGTGGTCAGTACGGGTGTTGACGTGGGCATGTATATGCAGCATTATGTTGACGGAAAAATGGTTGACCTATATGCCGCGCATAACTATGTCAACAATGTCAGAATGAAATATGCCGCTGACGGATGGAAGTCAGCTGAGCCTGTTTATTGGTATGACGAGAGTTCGCTTTCGGATATTTATGCTTACGCTCCCTATCAGAGTGATGTGGAGGATTGCAGGAACATGACCGTCGGTGTGCCTACTGACCAGACTTCAACAGAGCAACTTGCAGCTGCCGACCTGCTGTGGGGACGTAATCTTGCCTTGAACCCAACGACGAGCCAGATTAGCGTGTCGCTCGACCATCTCTTTGCCAAGGTGAATGTAAAGATAACTCCAGATGCAGACTTCGCCGAAGGGGAACTGAAGGCATCCGACCTGAAGGTATTTATCAACAATGTCAGATGCGAGGGTAAACTTGACCTTCAGACAGGTGATGTCACTCTCTCAGGAGACCCTCAGACCATTTGCGCCCGTAACAATGGCGACCTTTCATTCACTGCTATCGTTATGCCGCAGACATTAGGTTTTGTCAATCTAATTCGTGTAGAGTGGGGCGACGTGGTATATGTGCTTCAAAGGAGCATATTATTTGAATCCCACCGCAGCTACGAACTCACAGTCTCTATCAACAAGAAAGAAGCCACAGGTCTGAACATAGGCATCAGCGGATGGGACATAGATGACAAGGACTACGGGGGAGTGGTTCAATGAGGAATTAGGAATGAGGAATTAGGAATGAGGAATTAGGAATGAGGAATTAAATTCTAAATTATGAAGTATTTACTATCTTTATTGGCAATATTGTTGAATATTGGTATTGCTTCTGCCCAGATAGAAGTGACCGACTCTACCTCCACCGATTGGGGTGGAGGCACGGATGTCGATGTCACTCCCGGTAAGCCTACAGGCAAGGTCACCTCTCTCTCCTTGTCACAAAATCGTCTGCTTCTTTCAGGAGGACAGACGGCACAGCTTGTTGCAGTCATCAATGCCGATGCCGCCAACAAAAGCGTGACATGGAGCGTGGCGGATAATACCATAGCAACAGTATCAGCCAATGGTCTTGTCACCGCCATCACCACGGGACAGACCGTAGTCACCGCCACTTCCGTTGACGGAGGCTTGACGGCACAGTGCTTAGTGACTGTAAAGAATAATGCCAAGGTATATGTGGAACGTATCACTCTCGACATTACGGAAATGGAGATGTACGTGGGCGAGGTAAGGGCTGTTACTCCTACTGTTTATCCCGATAATGCCACTGACAAGACCTTGAAATGGGAAACGCGCGGCGTGGATTATTATAATCCAGCATTGCCCGACGAGAATCACGTCTTCACAGCTTATAAACCTGGTGTTATAGAGATGATAATCTATCCTAATGATGGTTCTGAGGCTTATGCCGTATGCAAGATAACTGTCAAGGACAGACCGCTGACCAAAATGACATTGCCAAGCGAAATAGTGCTCAACATCAATGAGATGAAGACCTTAAAGCCGGAGGTGACTCCCGAGCTGTTCCAAAAGAAATACAAGTGGACAGTGGCAGACCCCTCTGTTGCCTACGTCACCTCTTCCGGACGCATCACAGGAGTAAAGGCAGGCACTACAACAGTCACCGCCACTGCTCTCGATGGCACTGGTGTCAGTGCTACAAGCAAGGTCACTGTTACCTCAACTGTTGCATCCTTGGGATATAGCGGTTGGATATTGGAGCGAGGTGAGGACATACAACCATGGACGGCACTCTGCTTCCACGAGTCAGGCTATTATGAAAAGCCAGCTCCCGACGACAGCAAGGGCAACAAGTGGTATAGTCCTGACTACGACGACTCTTCCTGGTATTACGCCTATGGTCCGCTTAAGCATCGTGTATGGCCAGGCGGAGGCGAACGACGCACAGGCTATGGACAGTGGGAAATACTTGACTATAGCACAATGTCCATCCGCCAGAAGTTCTACCTGCCCGATGTTTCCGGCTATGATTTCAAGGTATATGCAAGAGTATATCTGTCAGGCGAAGTGTATATCAACGGTCATCGCGTGTATATCACAGACACGGGTGACCATCATAGAACAGGCTCGTTCATGGCTTTCATCGACCCCTCATACCTTGTTATGGGAGGCGAGAACACCATTGCCATCATCGGTTATCCGTGTGGAGAAGAACAGTATCTCGACTACGGCATTCACTACGAGACGATGATTCCCGTCACTCGTGTAGTCATCAAGCAAAAGCAGCTGACAATGATGATTGGTGCAACCGAAAAGTTGGAAGCAGTGGTCAAACCGGCGGAAGCCAGTCATCAGGAAGTCAAGTGGGAATCCTCTGACTCTTCTGTTGCCTCTGTTGATGAGGATGGCAACGTGACTGCCATAGGCAAGGGTAAAGCCTCAATAACAGCCACATCTGTTGACGGAACTAACATCGTGGCATCGTGTGATGTCACAGTGACTACTGTAGAGGCCAATATTACTTTGAATCTTGCTGAAGGCTGGAACTGGATTTCCAATCCCTTGGATTTCCCCATTGCTGTCGGCAGGTTGTCTTCGGCAAAGCGAATACTCAGCCAAACTGAGGAAAACTTTGATGACCCTCAGTTGGGCATGGTGGGCAATATCACAGGTATTGTTCACGGAACGGCATACAAGGTGGAGATGAAGTCACAGATGTCACTGATACTCAAGGATTATGCCCATGATTTGGTGACCTCTCCGATAACACTGAAGAAAGGATGGAACTGGATATCCTATCCCTATTATGAAACTCGTCCTCTTACAGGCTTGGTTGTCAATGCCGAAGAAGGGGATTACGTGGTGTCACAGGAGGGATTTGCATCTCATTCTGATGGTGCATGGCAAGGTTCGTTAGGTCAGATGACTCCAGGGGCAGGTTATCTCTATAAGTCTGTCAGCGATAAGGTATTGCAGTTTGATTTCAATGCTAAATCTGCCATGGGGGCAGCGATGTATGAAACTGCAACGGCTAAAGCCGATATGACTGAGTTTACAGTGGATATACACCGTTATCCTTCCACTCTCAACGTGATTGCCGTGTTGAATGGTGATGGTGCGGAGATGCCGGAGGACTGTCAGGTGTATGCTTTCGTCGGCAATGAGTGCCGTGGAGTAGGCAAGAACATTGGCGGAAAGTATTTCGTCACTGTCTATGGCGATGCCTCCGCCACTGTCAAGTTCCTGGTGAAGAACATTCGCACAGGTCAGGAGTATGAAGCCGGGGAGACTGTCACATTCCGTGAGGATGTCGTCGGCAGTGTCAAGGAACCGATGGTTCTGACGATGACTCCCACAGCCATCCGCCGTATATTCGACAGTTCCCGTACATATAAGGTATATTCCGCAGAGGGAGTGATGGTGAAGGACGGCATAACCGCCGACAAGTTCTCCGCCCTTCCCCGCGGCATATACATTATCGACGGACATAAAGTTATAATTGAATAAATATAGTATGACGAATTACTAAATCCC
>JBJEAV010000106.1:0-3601 GCA_051869395.1 Prevotella sp. | reverse complement strand
AAATAAAGAGATGGATACATTTAGCAAGAGATTCTCACTTGAGGGCAAGGTTGCCCTCGTGACAGGAGCAGCATACGGAATTGGATTCGCCATCGCCGAGGCTTATGCCATGGCTGGCGCCAAGATAGCATTCAACTGCCGCGGTCAGCATCACCTCGACCAGGCTCTCGCCGACTATAAGGCAAAGGGCATCGACGCAAAGGGATATATCTGCGACGTGACAAATGAGGAAGACGTAAAGAAGATGGTGGCAGACATCGAGAAGGAATTGGGCACTATCGACATCCTCGTGAACAATGCCGGTATCATCAAGCGCATACCGATGACAGAAATGTCGGTGGAGGAGTTCCGTCAGGTAATCGACATCGACCTCAACGCTCCCTTCATCATGTCGAAGGCTGTCATCCCCGGAATGATCAAGAAGGGACATGGCAAGATTATCAACATCTGCTCGATGATGAGTGAATTAGGACGCGAGACAGTGTCGGCATACGCAGCAGCCAAGGGCGGACTCAAGATGCTCACCCGCAATATATGCTCGGAATTTGGCGAGCACAACATCCAGTGCAACGGTATCGGTCCTGGCTACATCGCCACACCTCAGACAGCTCCTCTGCGCGAACTGCAGGCAGACGGCAGCCGTCATCCTTTCGACCGGTTCATCATATCAAAGACTCCCGCCGCACGATGGGGAACTCCCGACGACCTTATGGGTCCTGCAGTGTTCCTCGCCTCCGATGCGTCAGACTTTGTCAACGGACATATTCTTTATGTTGACGGTGGTATCTTGGCATACATCGGCAAACAACCATAATAATAGATAAGTGAATAAACGAAAAAAAGAGTGAGAAGCGCTTTTATGCATCTCACTCTTTTTTATTTACAATTTATCCGAAATCAGTTCAGGGAATCAGCAAGGTCGGCACCTGCTTTGAACTTGATGACCTTCTTTGCGGCAATCTGAATCTTCTCCTTAGTGAGCGGATTGATGCCCTCACGAGCAGGACGCTCGCCAACGCTGAATGTTCCGAAACCTACGAGCGAAATCTTGTCGCCAGCCTTGAGGGCGTCCTTCAATGCTACGATAGTAGCCTCAAGAGCCTTCTTAGAAGCATCCTTACTCAGGCCTGAACCTGCTGCGATTTTCTCAATTAATTCTGTTTTGTTCATAACTTAAATTGTTTTATTAATGATTATAATGCTTTGATTCGTTGTTTTACAGTGCAAATATAGGGCAAAGAATTTATAAAAGCAACAAAAAAGCAAAAAAAATCTTGTTTTTATTGTTTTTTTTATCTATTAAGCGGAAATAATGCCGTTTTTGCGGGAATTTTTAGTAATTTTGCGCCCGAAATAGTGATTAAACATATAATAAACAAGAAGAAAAAGAAAAGTAATATGCGCAACATTCCCATAGTGACGAAAAATTTGCTGATTATCAACATCATCGCCTTTCTTGCCACAATGATGCTGGAAGCCGGTGGCGTGGATCTTAATGCCATGCTCGGTCTTCACTTCTTCATGGCAAGTGATTTTCAGATGTGGCAGTTAGTCACATACATGTTCCTGCACGCCGGATTCACCCACATCCTTTTCAATATGTTTGCCCTTTGGATGTTCGGTGTGGTAATCGAAAACGTATGGGGACCTAAGAAATTCCTATTTTATTACATTTCCTGTGGCGTGGGAGCTGGTATAATGCAGGAGATTGCACAGTTCTTCTCGTTCTACTTTATGATTAAGGGTCAGGATCCAAGCATCGGTATGCTACAGCTATTCGAGGTAGGACAACAACTGTCGGGACAGCTGAACTTGTGGACAACGATAGGTGCATCGGGTGCCGTTTATTCAATCCTGTTGGCTTTCGGAATGATATTCCCCAACGAGCGCATCTTCATCTTCCCTCTGCCTATCCCTATCAAGGCAAAGTGGTTTGTGATGATATATGTGGCAATAGAACTGTTCTCTGCCGTAGGCACCCCTGGCGACAACGTGGCACACATGGCACACCTTGGAGGTATGCTCTTCGGTTTCCTCATGATACGCTACTGGAACAACCATCCCTCGGGCAACGGCTATGGAAGGAGCAAGGGAAGGGAGTTCTTCGAGAACCTCAAGCGCAACTTCGACCGCCGCTCAGGCAAATCCGGATATTCCGAATATTCCAACATGCACGTTCACCAAGGCGGAGCAAAAGAAAGCGACTGGCAATACAACGAGCGCAAGAAAAAGAACCAGGAAGAGGTTGACCGCATACTCGACAAGATTAGGCGCAGCGGTTATGACAGTCTTACCAAGGAAGAAAAGCAAACCCTCTTCGACAGTAGCCAAGACAGATGATAAGCCAACTGAAGACATTCACACGCAAGATGATTGCAGGTGCCAACGTGGCTACAATCATCATAATGCTGCTTGTGGGATTCTCCGACTGGGTGAATCCTGCCACTCATCCCATGCTTGCCCTCGTGGGGCTTGTATTCCCGCTAATGCTTGTCATCAACCTGGGTTTTCTCATCTTTTGGCTGATATTCTGCAAGAGGATGGCTATCATCCCTTTTATGGGATTTATAATGGCTTACGCACCCGTGCGTACATATATACCATTTAATATGCCGCATGACACTCCCATCGGAGCCTTGAAAATCATGTCATATAATGTGCATGGCTACAACGGCAGAGGACCGGAGCGTGACCCTCAGGCAGCGGATGACATCATAGCATACTTCAAGAAGGCAAAACCGGATATTCTATGTCTTCAGGAAGACTGTGGATACACCCAGACGCAGATACAGGAACAGATGGACAGCATCTTCCCATATAACAGCAGGGAAATATTCGGCAGTGAACATGAGACCAACGGCATCAGCATCTACACCCGATTCCCCATCGTCAAAAAAGAGGTAATCCCCTACGAGTCCAAGGGCAACGGCAGCTGCGCTTTCTTCTTGAACGTCAACGGCAAGACGGTGGTAGTGGTGAACAACCACTTCGAGAGCAACTGTCTCACTGCCGACGACAAGAGCAAATACAAGGCCATACTGAAAGGCGACGTGGAAGGAGACTCGGCAAAAACCGACTCCAGATACATCGCCGGCAAACTGGCTGAGGCAAGTAGGCGACGTGCGCCGCAGGCGGACGTGGTACACAAGTATGTGGAAAATATCAGCAAGAAATATCCGGTGATAGTTACGGGAGACTTCAACGACAATCCCATCTCATACACGCGAAGAGTGATGGCACAAGGTCTCACCGACTGCTACGTGGAGACGGCGAGAGGTCTCGGTTTGTCATATAATCAGAAAGGCTTCTATGTCAGAATCGACAACATTATGTGCTCCGACCACTTCACTCCGTACAATTGTCATGTTGACGACAAAATTCGCTCTTCAGACCATAATCCTATCGTTTGTTGGCTAAAATTTGGATATAAACCTTAAAAAATCAGTCAAAAACAATAAAAAGTGCGAATAAATTTCCATAATTGTAAAAATATCACTATATTTGCACGCTTTAACAAGGCATTAAGAAAGAAATAACAATAAAAATATCAATATAAACAAATGCAAAACAAAGGAATTGTAAAGTTTATCGCACTTATGCT
>JBJEAV010000105.1:2480-3614 GCA_051869395.1 Prevotella sp. | reverse complement strand
CGACTGGAACTGCGACTTGATGGCTGCGCTCTCGTGCTGCAAGGCAGGAGACCTGCCATCTATAGCCAACTCAGCAATGGCAACAGCCGCCTCGATGAACGAGAGCCAGTCTCCGCCCAGGTCTTTGTAAAAGAAGGGAAGAAGAGAAAGGCTGTTGCCCTTTGACTCATCATCGCCAAGCACCCGATAGAGGGTGGCTTCGCATATCACAGAGAGAGCTTCCTTGCAGAAGGCACGCTCGACAGATTCGGGGATGTCACCGCCGAATGGAATTTTGCCGATGGGATTGCCACTCATGTAGTCCTTAAGCAAATCGGCAGCACGAGTGACAGCCTGTGAGTAGTGCTGTTCACAAGTGAGGGCACAATCCGTGGCAGACATTTTGCCACTTCGCCATTCGGACAATGCAGACTGCATCTTCTGGCGGAACTCGACCAATGCTTCGTTGATGGGCGAAGAGGAGGATGTGGCAGCCAGTGCCGGGAAGGTGATAATCTGACTCTTGGGAAGGCGGTTGACCTCGATGAGGTGCATCTCCTCCAACTGCTCGATGAAGGTGCGTACAGTGGCGCGGTGCCAATGCCAGCAGTCTGCCAGTTCGGTGATGGTGATGGCAAACTGACCTTCCGACAGCGACACGTCCTGTTTGTACAGTTCCTTGGGTATGTACTGTACAGAGGCTTTATCGACAAGGTCGAGGAAGGCTTCGAGTTTCGACCAGCGTTGGTCGGACTTCTCTTTCAGGAACTCCAGCAGGGACATCCTGACGATGATTCTGCCAGAGCGAGGGTTATCATTTTGTTTCTTCATTTCAATCATTCGTTTGGTGAATACTAAGGTTTAAGCCATTCGCTGTTGTACAGACGGAATGGCAAGATACAGGTGATGATCAGTAGTAATATTCGGTGAGCATGTCCATATCCTCGACGAGCACCTTGCGGTCATCCTTGTTATGCCACAGCGACAGGATTCGCCGGGAGGGATAGAACAGGGATGCCAGAAGGATGAATGCGGCGGTAACAGCCAACGTGAACAGATGAGGGACGAAGGCAAAGACGAGTATGCTGACCACCGTGATGCGGAACGGCTTGCGTTCCTCGTGCAGGCGGTGGAGCCATTTGTCCACATCCATCA
>JBJEAV010000105.1:0-2380 GCA_051869395.1 Prevotella sp. | reverse complement strand
GCTAACCGATGAAGTTGAGCAGCACGTCCTCCTTGGCACGATGGTATTTGAAGAACCCCATGCGTGAGTGGAGAGCGAGGTCGTTGATGACCTCACCGGACATGAACTCCAAATCGGCATAGATAGTCACCATGATGTGTTCAACCATTCCTGAGGAATTGGTGGAAGCGTTCATTTTGAACATTCGTCCGAAGGCAGGATTGGAATAGGCGCAGCAGCTGCGTCCGAACTCAGTGTCAGAGCTTGGTATGTGGACATAGAGCAGTACAAGTTCCATCCCTTCGTCAAACATATCTGCCACATGGTCTAAAGAAAGTGGCGTGGGCAGCTTGAAGTCCAAGAGAGCGTAGTCGCCGTATATCTGTGGCTGGGACGCATTGTTCCTGTCCAGAAGTTCCGGCATCTGAAGTGGAAAGATTGCCAGAAAGTCGTTAATCAATAAATTCAGCATAGTTATCTACAGTTTTGTACAGTATAATTTTAGTATGATGTTCGGAATGTCAGCCATTCGCTGCTTGTCGAACTGTTTCGACTTGTGCAAGCGATCCATCACCTTGGGAATGTCGTTGGCTATGGCATACAGCTGTTGTTTCTCCTTGTCGGTAAGCAATGTGACGGCGAGGTCATCCAAGTACATGAATGGTTTGATGAGCATGAGCATATAGGCAGTATCAAACTCGATTTGGCTATTCCTGCCGCTTTTTATCTCATTGAGTGCCGTTTGAGTGTTGAGAAGAAGGCGGTGGTTTGTGCGCATGGTAAGATAGACCAATGTCGTGTCGCTTGGCACTATACCTTCATCGGCGGCGCGGATGATCTGTCGGCAACATCTGCCAGTCTTGACCGTTATGTCACGCATGTCCTCACCCACCATTTCAGAATAGAAATGGAGGAAAGAGCGGTAGTGAATTTCCTCGTCACGGAAGAACAGGAACAAGTCTTCGTCATTATGGAATCCCTGTTGCAGAGTCTTGTCGAGAAACATGCTGTAGCGTTTGAGCACCTGTTTCTTACCATCTTTTATTTGAATGGGAAGACTGTCCAAGGAGGCGAAGAACGAGGTGGCTCGGCTTGCTATTCCTTTCAGTTCGGCATCATCAGCATACGAGGATGCGTGCTCTTTGATATAGAGAACGTCATGGAAACTGCGCTGTTTAGACGTGGCAAGCCTACAGAACTCGCCACGGACAGAATCTCCAAGCATGTGATAGACACCAAGAGTGGAAGGGTGATGACGGTTGACGGTGTCACGCACGAGGCACGACTTGACGGAATCGTCAAGAGTGCGCCAGGACTTGATGGACTGCACCAGTTGCTGGGCGGTGGCACCGTCTTGCTTGCGCAATCCTTGCAGGAAAGCCTTGTATTCGTTGATGGCTTCCTCGGAAGTGGTGAACGACATACTTCCATTGCCGTCTGAGCAGGATATAAGCAACAAAGCGGCAAATACTGTGGCAAGAGGTATGGCAAGTTTTATTTTAGGCAACGTGTACGATGCCGAATATCCTCTTGATTTCTTCTTATTGGACATAGTCCGTTTTTGACAAATTACAATCATTATAAATCCGATTATTATTCATTTATAAAATTATATTATTAGATTTTTCGGTGCAAAGTTAGTTAATTATTAGCGTATTACGTCATGTTTTGCCAAAACTTTAATAATGTTTATTGTTCGTACATTATAGTCCGATTATTTACTTTAGTCCATTGATAATTAAACAAGTCAGTTTATCTTGTTATATACGATTTTTTAGGAAAATCGCATCGTTTCTCAATAAAAAATCGTACCTTTGCACCGAAATGTCAGAAACACGTGAATAATGATATGGCAAAAGTAGGTTACATCTTTATCGCCACGAATGGCGATGACTATACAGAAGACAGGGAGTGGATGCAGCAGTACGGCTGTGTCAAGGTGGTTGAGGAGCAGGCTGACGACGAGCGTCTGCGCCCGATGTGGAAGCAGCTAATCTCCAACTTGGACAGGGGCGACACCTTGGTGTTGTCGAAGTTCAGCAATGCGCTGAGAGGCACGAGGGAGGTGGCAGCCTTCATCGAGTACTGCCGGGTGAAGGTGGTGAGGATTATCTCCATCCACGACCGCATAGATACTGCCGACGAACTGTTTCCCGAGACCAAGCCGTCACAGGTGTTGCAGATGTTCGGTTCGCTGTCGGAAGAGTGTGCCGTACTGCGCAAAGCATCGGTACACGTCATGCAGCTGCAGCAGAACATCAAGCCGATGAACAAGACTCCCAAGGCCGTCAATAAGATGGAGAGGGAGCAGAACATCGTCAACATGTACATACAGGGCTACAGCATCAAGGACATCTTCGCCGTCAGTGGCTTTTCCAGCCGTGGGTCGGTGTTCCGCATA
>JBJEAV010000104.1:0-16638 GCA_051869395.1 Prevotella sp. | reverse complement strand
GAGCCTCGCTCGAACGGTTTGTAATACTCTTCTGAATCTTTAATTGTCTCATCTTAAAAAATACCTATTATTTTGTAATTAACTGAAAATCAATCCAATAGGGCATAATATCCCCAAATTCGTTGCAAAGGTACGAAAAAAAAGAATAACTTGTACCCAAATAATGATATTTTTATTATTTTTTAACTCTTTATAAGATTCAGCTACTAATACTTCAGATGACAGTTTTGCTTGATAAGGACATTGTCACTTTCTTTAAGTTCAGGCTTCAGCCTGATGCCACCAAGTGTATATATGGGCAACGACTTGTATGAATCAATACTTGTTTTGGCTATGCCGGTCGAGGCGTCGAGGATGACTATCTTTGACACATTTACTCCATATCCCTGGATGATTATTCCGCTCTTCTTTAGGGAGGTAAGCGACGTTGTGTCGAAGGTGAAGGGGGTTATGAACGAACCGGAATTAACTCCATAATATCCGCGGGGATTGAAGTCTCCTTCTATAGATGTTTCACCAACCTTGAGATTAATCTTGCTCCAGTTGGAGTAACAGAACTGGATGTCTGTATATTCAGCTGACGCAACGGGTTCGTAATACAATACGAGAGTGGCTGAGGTCGTGGCACCCGAAAACACCGAGGCTGGAAGTTTTATGGCATCACCCCATCCCAATTGCTTGCTGCCGTTCCATATCTCGCGTCCTCCCTTTCCTACGTCTTCCTGACCTTCCTCAATGATTTCTTCGGAAAATTCAGTTTTCGAACCTGCCGTGATACCGTTAAGGAAATGTGGGGAGTCAACGCTCATATTGTTGTTACGGTTGAAGATGCCAAACTGCTCGCTTCCGTTGCCAAAGGCATTGTTGTCCCATACAAAGGCGGCAAAGCCGTTCTTGCGTGACTCGCTTGCCACACATTCGAGGTAATATCGTGCGTTGTCGTCTTGCACGTCCCGATGTGCCTCGTCTGAATAATGTCTCGCCACACCATATTCTCCCACAACTACTCCGAGCCCCTTTTCAAACCATGCCTTGCGAATCTGCGTGAACAGATTCCTAAGACCTCTCTCGTTGCCGTCGGGAGTAACGCTCCCCTTGTCGGCGAATGCCTCGCCCCAATAATAATAACATCCTTCTGAGCCGCTACAATAAGAATAAGGTGAATAGTAGTGGAACTCCACCGACAGGCGTCCTTCCACCTTGTCATTGGGAACGACAAATCCCGACAAACCATAGTTAGGGTCGCAGGCGTAGGTCTGCACTATGAGCTGGCGATAGTAGTTGCGGCCGCCCGTGGCACGCACGGCATCTATGAAGTCCTGGTTATATCCGTTCTGCACTGCAAGATTCTCAGCCGTTGGTGTCTTCCAGTTGTCAGTCACCTCATTTGTGCCGGCAAAGGCGAGTCGGGAGTCATAGTCCCTGAACTCCGTGGCGATATTTGTCCAGAGGGCTTTCAGCTTACGCTGCAGTTCGGCTTGCTCCTTATATAAGGCATGTCGCTCAAGCCACAACTCATGATGGGTGTTGAGTATCACGGTGAATCCCTCGTCAAGACACCAGTCAACAACTTCCTTCACGCGCGCCATCCATACGGGATCCACTGTCATCGTGGAATAGTCGGTGATATGCGGCACCCATCTCACGGGCACTCTTATGGCATCGAATCCCGCAGCCTTCACAGCCTTTATCATGTCGCGTGTGGTCATTGGGTTGCCCCATGCGGTCTCCCATTGGTTGTAGTCCTTTATCCACGCATTTTCCCATGTGCCTGTAGCATCATCCCATGTGGCTCCGGCACTCTCAAATGAGTTGCCAAGATTCCATCCCATACTCACGCCTTTGGTCCATTCCCTGGCGTCGATGTCCATTCCCGTATTGTCGGGAGCAACTGTCTGTGCATTCATGCATAAGGATGGAATGCCAAATAAGACAGCAATCATTGATTTTCTGATTATCATATTATTTAGATTTTATTATGGCAAATGTCGTTGAAAGGGCATTGTGGGCATTTGGGCGAACGTGCGGTGCATACGTAGCGTCCGTGAAGTAGCAGCCAATGGTGTGCTTTGCCTAACTCGTCGGAGGGTATATACTTGCAAAGCTTTTTCTCCACCTTCAGTGGGGTGTCGTCAGACTTTGACACCAGTCCCATGCGATGGCTGACACGGAAGACGTGGGTGTCAACGGGCATGGCGTTCTCGCCGAAAGCTACCGATAGCATCACGTTGGCAGTCTTGCGCCCTACACCTGGCAGTGACGTGAGTTCGTCGAGGGTGTGCGGAACTTCTCCTCCGTATTTTTCAATCAGCATCCGTGCCATGTCGATAAGATGCTGTGACTTGGCATTGGGATAGGATACGGACGATACAAGCGAGAGCACCTCGCCGAAGTCTGCGTCGGCAAGACGTGCCGCATCGGGGAAACGCACGAACAGGGCGGGTGTGACCATGTTCACCCGCTTGTCTGTACACTGCGCACTGAGCATCACCGCCACGAGCAGCTGGAACGTGGTGGAGTAGGTGAGTTCGGTTGTTACCTCGGGCATCTCTGCCCTGAAATGCTCCAGTATTCTGTCGTATAATTCTTTTTTCTTCATATATTTCCTTAACGTCCTTATCCGAAGAGGGCACGGAGAGCCTCCTCCACCTTCTTCACGGGGATAATCTCGATGTTGTATTTCTTGCCCTTTAGGGCTGAGAGGTTGTATTTGGGTATGATGATATGCGAGAAACCGAGTTTCTCAGCTTCAGAGATACGTTGCTCTATGCGGTTCACGGGGCGCACCTCGCCGCTCAGTCCCACCTCGCCCGCCATGCACCATCCGGTCTCAATGGCAGTATCTACATTGCTCGACAAGACGGCGGCTATCACGCTGAGGTCCATGGCAAGGTCGGTGACTCGCAGTCCTCCTGCTATGTTCAGGAATACGTCCTTCTGCATCAGCTTGAATCCCACACGCTTTTCCAATACGGCAAGCAGCATGTTCAGACGTCGCTGGTCGAATCCCGTGGCAGTGCGTTGCGGAGTGCCGTATGCAGCTGATGAAACGAGAGCCTGTGTCTCCACGAGGAATGGACGCACACCCTCCACCGCCGATGATATGGCAATGCCGCTCAGCCCCTCGTGGTCCTGGGTGAGCAGCAGTTCCGATGGGTTGCTCACCTGTCGCAGTCCTGTCTGCTGCATCTCATAGATACCGAGTTCGGAGGTGGAACCGAAGCGGTTCTTTATGCTGCGCAGTATGCGGTACATATAGTGCTGGTCACCCTCAAACTGTATAACGGTATCCACAATATGTTCAAGGATCTTCGGTCCGGCGAGTGTTCCCTCCTTATTTATATGTCCAATGAGAATCACCGGCACTCCACTGGTCTTGGCGAAGCGTAGCAGTGCTGCGGCGCACTCCCTGACTTGTGTGACACTGCCCGGACTTGTTTCCACGTCCTCGGTGGAGATCGTTTGTATTGAGTCTATGACCACAAGGTGGGGATTCACCTCTTTAATATGTTCGAATATAGCCTCCAATGACGTCTCGCACAGGATGTGCACGTTGTCGCTGTCAGTGTGGGGAATGCGTTTGGCCCTCATCTTGAGCTGGTGCGCGCTCTCCTCTCCGCTGACATACAGTATGCTCCTTTCGGGCATTTGCAGTATGGTTTGCAGTGTGAGGGTGCTCTTTCCGATGCCGGGCTCGCCGCCAAGGAGCACTATAGACCCTGGCACCAGTCCGCCTCCAAGCACACGGTTAAGCTCGGTGTCGTGCATGTCGATGCGTGGCTCCTCCTCGGTGCTGATTTCGCGGAGCAGCAGTGGTCGTGGCTTCTCCCTGAGCATCCTTCCCGCAGATGATGCGAGCGACGATGCAGTCGCCGCGTTCTTGGCTATGGATGACACGGATTCCGCCGCCACCCTAATCTCCTTGAACGTGTTCCATTTCCCGCAGCTCGGGCATTTCCCCACCCATTTCTGTGACTCCTGGCCACATTCGCTGCATACGTAAACTAACTTGTCTTTTGCCATATTGGCACAAAAGTACGTTTTTTTTTTGATATTACAAAATTTATTTGTACTTTTGCATCCATAAATTGAAAAAAACATAGAAAAAGATGAGAAAACTGGTATATTTTGCGGTGATTCTTGCTGGAATGACGCTCATTGCATCATGCGGCAAGTCCTATAAGGAACAGAAAAGACTGTCGCGCATGGAGAGGATAAGACTTGCCAAGGAAGACTCGGCAGCACTGAAGATTGCGGTGATGCCCACGCTCGACTGCCTGCCCTTGTTTGTGGCAAGGCAATACAAGTGGTTCTGCGACGGGAAGACCGACATCAGGCTAAAGTATTACTCCTCGCAGATAGACTGCGACACCGCCTTGATTAACGGCAGGGTGGAGGGAGCTGTCTCCGACCTTGTCAGGGTGGCAAGGATGAACGCCCGCGGGGCGAAACTCAAGGCGCAGATATCCACAGGAGCGTATTGGCAACTGCTCACCAACCGCAACTCGCGTATAAAGGAACTGAAACAGCTCGACGACAAGATGGTGGCAATGACCAGGTATTCTGTTACCGACATGCTGGCAGACTTCGTGGCAGACAGCGCGAAATTGCAGAAGGAAAAGGTGTTCAAGGTTCAGATCAACGACGTGAACGTCAGGTTGAGAATGATGCTCAACAACGAGATGGACGCCATGTTCGTCACCGAGCCACAAGCAACCATGGCACGGACTGCCAAGCACAAGGTGCTGTTCGACACCCGCAAGATGGACTGGAACATGGGTGTGATGGCCTTCAGGGACAAACCGATGAAGGACGTTGACCGTATGCGCCAGTATGATGTCTTCGTGAAGGCATACAACCAGGCGTGCGACTCGCTTAACAAGAACGGCATGGCGCATTATTCCGGGTTGTTGGAGAAATACTTCAATGTTGACGAGAAGTCTCTTAAGGCTCTGCCCAAAATCAGGTTTGAACATGCCATTGGACCCAGGCAGAAGGATATTGACAAGGCTGAACAATACATAAAACAACAATAAACGACATGCGATACACATATCATAGTGATTTATTTGTCAACCCCAACGAAAGCATAATACGTAGTTTGTCGGACGGTTATTTTTATTATCCGGTCGAAAACATGACTGCATATATAGCTGAACATGGTGACCGCAACGACACGTTGTACAAGATCAGGCAGTTGGTGATGGAGATGGACATGTCATGCCAATGGTGGGAGAATGGACAGGGCAAACCTGCAGACGACCGGATGAAGGAGAAATACTTCATACCCAAGCTCTTCACCGTGTGGCAGGACTATATGTTGCTCGATTTGATGACAGCCAACAACAACTACCTCCTCATGATACGCGACAAGGTTAGGGCAAGCGGCAGGGACTGGTCGTGGAACGAGATCAGGAAACGCTTGGAGAACTTTGTCTCCAACATCGCCGTCATGCAGCTGCAGGGCGACTCTGAGGGTATGCAGCAGAGGCTGAAGGTGATTTACCAGGAACAGAAGAAATACAGGCAGCAGATGTTCCATTATGTGCTCACCTGCCTGACGTTCAAGGAGAGCGACGTGGAGGAACTTGAGCAGCTGCTGCTCACCCCCACTGTAGATAACATCGACCAAAGGCTCATTATCTCGGCTATGACCATCAACGGCCTGATGGCCTACGACCCGCTCAAGACCAAGCTCCTCATCAACGTCTATCGCAAGTCGCTCGACCTTCACGTCAAGCATTACGCCCTCGTGGGATGGACTCTCAACCTGCCTGTGCAGTACTATCCATGCACCACAGAACTGAAGAAGATGGTGAAAAGACTTGTCGATAACGACGTCACGGTTAGGGAGGACATCGCCCAGCTACAGATCCAGCTTGGCTACTGCCTGTCAGCCGGCAAGGACTCCAAGGAGTTCCAAAAGGCAGTGATGCCTGACATCATCAAGGCTTCCAACATGCGCTTGACCAAAAACGGCTTGGAAGTGGTTGAGGAAGACCCGATGGACGATATCCTCGGGCGCAGCGACACCGAAAAGAAAATGGAAGAGCTGGAGGAAAAGATGCGCAGTTTCATTGACAAGCGCAACCAGGGCATGGACCTCTTCTTCCACGGGTTCAGCCGCATGAAGCACTTCACCTTCTTCAGCGAGTTGTCCAACTGGCTCATGCCTTTCAGCCACGATAATCCCGACATTGCCGATGCCATCGAGAAGACAGGAGGCGAATACGGCTTCCTCAACCTGATGCTCGACGCCCCGATATGCGACAACGACAAGTACTCCTTCGTCTTTGCCTTCCTCTCCATCATGGACAAGATGCCAAGCGAAATCATGGAGCAGTGCAAGATGATGCCGCCCAGGGAAACAAATTACCAGGACTGGATGAGCAATCCCGCCATACTGCGCCGCAACTACCTTCAGTCCCTATACCGCTTCTTCGAGTTGTTCCCGTATGCAAGCAGTTTCCGAAACCCCTTTAAGGACACCTACTATGAGGACATCTTGGGCGACGGCTATGTAGGCTCCCCGGCCGTCATTGCCAGCAACTTCATGTTTCGCGACACCCGGTTTGAGGATGACATGTTCGGTCTCGTCAAGCATTTCATCCGCCGCAAGAACCATACAATAGCCAAGGACATACTTGCCTCTTATGACCACGACCGTGAGGACAGTTTCGAGCTATGTTATCTTAGGGCACTGGTGAATATGGATAATGACTGTTTTGTGGCTCAGGAAAACTTGGGAAAGTGTCTTGATTTCAGACCCGACAGTATGCAGGTGAAGAAACTTTATGCCAAGATACTCTACACTGAATATGAATACGAAGACGCACTCGAAATCTACAATGAGCTGATGGAGGAGCAGCCCGACAACACTAAATGGATGTTCTGCTATGCCTTGTGCTGCGACAAGGTGGAAACTTATGAAAACAGTCTCAATATCCTGTTCAAACTCAACTATTTGTCTCCCGACGATTCAAATGTGAACATCCTGCTTGCCAAGGCGCTGCTGATGCTCGGACGGGCGGCGGAGACCGACAAGTACCTTGACAAAGTCAATATGGGCAATGTGGATGAGGATGCCAGGGAAGACTATGTCGTGGTCAAAAGCATGTGTCTCCTGGCACAGAACAGGCGCATGGAGGCAGCCAGATTCTTTTCCAATATCGTCACAGAAGCCACCAGGAAGGAATGGCCGACGTATGACTCGGCATATAGCAATATGAAGAACATCCTCTACCGTTACAAGGACTCCTTTCCCGAAATCTACGGTATGCCCAAGGAAGTCTTCGACTTGTTTGTCCACCATGCCGCCAAGTGCATCATAACACGGGAGTGAGCAGGTGGGCAAACCATCCCACAAACTTCTGCCACGGCGTTCGCCATCTGTTCCAGTATTCCTCGGTGAGTATGTCACAGTCTGACTTGTCGTTGTCGAAGAGTCGTTCCAGCTCAGCCGTGACGTGGCGGTCGAGTATCACAGCGTTCTCCTCATAGTCGAATCTCAGGCTTCGGGCATTGAGGTTGGCACTGCCCACTGTGCAGAACTTTCCGTCAATCATTATCACCTTGGTGTGGTGGAATCCCGGACGGTAGAGATAGATGTGGCATCCGTGCTTCATCAGTCGGTGCACGTTGTAGAACACGCAGTCTGGTGTCAGCGGGATATCGCTCCTCAGCGACACCATAATCTCCACTTTCACTCCTCTCTCTGCTGCCTTTCTCAGGGCTTTCTTCAGCTTTGGGCTTAGGGTGAGGTAGGGGTTCACTAACTTGATGCTGTCCTTGGCTGCATTGATGGCGTTCACGTAGAAGTCGCGTATGATACGGTTTGACGTGTGCGGTTCGCGGTTCACTATTCCCACCACCTGCTTGTGCGCCGATGCGGTGGTGTCGGGTTTCAGTCCCTTCATCTCCACCTGCTCGTATGCCCTGAAGTATTTGCTTCCCCATACGTTCTGCTCGGTCACCTTGTTCCATATCCTCAGGAATATCATCTGCAACTGGCTCACCGCACCGCCCTCGATTCGGCAGTGCATGTCTCTCCATTGTCCCACCTGTTCCGTACCTTTTATATAATAGTCAGCCACGTTCATTCCTCCCGTGTAAGCCACGTTGCCGTCAATCACCACAATCTTGCGGTGATCGCGGGTGAAGACATGGTTTACCCATGGGAATCTGACAGGGTCAAACTCGTATATCTCTATGCCGTCGCGTCTTAGTGCTTCCACATGGTGTCGCTTGAGCGGCCTGTTGTTGGAGTCGTTGCCGAATCCGTCAAACAGTGCGCGCACCTCCACACCCTCCTTCGCCTTCAGGCGCAGCAGGTCGAACAGAGCCGATGCGATAGAGTCGTTGCGGAAGTTGAAATATTCAAGGTGAACGCTGCTTTTAGCCTGTCTGATGGCCTCAAACATATCGTCGAATTTTTCCTGTCCCGATGTAAGCAGCGTCACGCTGTTGTTATGGGTGAACACCACCCCTTGCTTTTCAAGTACCTTCCTGATTGCCGTGTCGCTGCTTTGTAGCACAATCGACACGACAATCAGGAGTATTATCCTAATCTTCATTTACAGTTTCTTATGTCATCTCCTGCGGTGTGCCAGTCGGTATTCGAGTGGCGACATTCCGAATCGTTCCTTGAATATATTTATAAAGTTTTCAGCCGTGATGAATCCCACGTTGATGGCAAGTTCCGAGAGGTTGATGTCAGTGCGCTCAAGCAGAGTGCATGCGTGTTTCAGTCTCAGATCACGCACAAGCTCTGCAGGAGTTTTCTGTGTGATGGCCCTTATTCGGTGGAAGAAAGGCACTCTTCCCATGCCCATTGCTGTCGCCATTTCCTCCAGGTTGATTTGTCCTCGGCTCATGTTCTGCAGCACGTACATCTCCACGTTGCGCATGAGCTGCTGGTCCATGGCACTGTTCATCGAGTAGTCTCCGATGGTCTGCTTGTTCTCGTAGAACTCTATACCCGGTATCTGTGCCAGTTCCGCCTTGATCTTGTCGGCGTCGTCCATCTCGTTTGTTTCCTTTTTCTCGTCCTCAGGTTTGATGCCCTCAGGCAATACCTTCACTCCCTCTTCCTGTGCCATTTCGTCATAGTTCTCGGTGGCGGTGGTCATACTTGCGTTGTATCCCTCAAGCCGTCTTGTCTCCTGTCCCTCGATCACACCGCTTATGTCTATGTCCATCTGGAGTCCCAAGAGTCGGTTGAATCTCATTGCAGCCTCCTGCATGTTGAATGGTTTGGCGAGATAATCGTCAGCCGAAACGGTAATGTTGCGTTCAGCCATTTCTGCCGCACTGAGCACGTTGTTTGTCATGAGCACAAACTTTATGTCATGTGTGCGCTTGTTGGTCTTGATGCGGTTGCACAGTTCGCTACCTGTCATCTTCGGCATTATTTCCTTACATACCACGATATGCGGCTTCAGCACTTCGAGGTCTGTGCAAGCCTTAATCGTGTCATCGTATGTGTGTACAGTGTAAATCTGTCCAAGGTGTGCAGTTAGGAAGTTGAGGAAGTCCTTGTTGTCATCCACAAACGCCACGATATAGTTCTGTGTTTCCAGCTTCTCCCTTGGTGCCCGTAGCGTGGCAGTCAGTTCCGGCTCTGTATCACCTATCATCTTCACCTCACCGCGGTCGTTGAGTTGCAGTCGGTCAGCCGCTAATGTAGTTGCCTTCAACTCCGGGTCTTCGAGATACATCTGCATCTCGGATATCCTTGTTATAATCTGCAGCATCTGGAAGTGCAGCGAGTTCACCTGCTCCTTCTGGTCGAGTGTGGTGGCTGTTTCCGATATATTTCCGATGATTGATGTCATGCGTGCCATAGGCTGTCTCAGGTCGTCGCTTGCAGCCTTCACCTCCTCGCGCTGTCGTGTCAGTTCGCCTATGACAGCCTTTTTCTTCGACCATATATACTTGATTCTCCTGGAGATGACACGGTAGAGATAGAATATGACGATGGCAAGGATGACATATAGCATGATCATCCACCATTGCATCCACCACGGGTTGGAGATTACAATTTCCAACACTCTCTCCTGTCCGCTCACAGCTCCGTCTGCGCTAATGGCTTTGACGTGCAGTTTGTATTTTCCGCTCGACATGTTGTTGAAGGTCACGCCGTGTGACAACGGGTCTCCGTTGCGCCACACATCTTCCAGTCCTTCCATCCAGTACATGAACTGTAGTCTCTCTCCCTGGTTGTAGTTTCCGGCAGCGAACTTTATGGTGAATGTGTTCTGGCTGCTCGACAGTTCCAGTTTGTTGCTCTCGTTGAGTGCCTGCGGCAGTGTCACAGTTCCGTTATATTCATGTCCTGTCTGTATCTCGGTCTCTCCGATGAAGAGCTGTGTCAGCATCACCCTTGGCAGCGTGTTGGTGTCGTCCTTTCCCTTGGGGCTTATCCAGTTGATGCCGTATAGTCCTCCGAACACCACGTTTCCGTCCCTCTTGCGGAGTATGGCTCCATTGTTGAACTCGTTGCTCTGCAGTCCGTCCGAGAGGTCATAGTTATATAGTCCATAGCTGAACATGTTGCCGATGCTGTCCCCCTGCACCACCACTCGGCATACTCCGTTGCTTGTTGTGAGCCATATATTCTTGTTTTTGTCCTCTGTGATGCCGCATATGCAGTTGTTGCACAATCCGTTGTCCTCTGTGATATAGTTCAGGCTGTCGTTCTTCAGGTTGAGTATGTTCACACCCTCTCGCGTACCTATCCATATCAGTCCTCTTGAGTCTTCGATAACCTGAGTCACATAGTCGTTAGTGAATTTTTTCAAGTTGGTTGAATTACCCGTGAGCACTGTTCTCTCTGTAGTTGAGAGGTTGAGTATCATGATTCCCTCGTTTGTACCCACGTACATGTTGTTGTTCTTTCCGTAGTAGAGTGAGGTGATATTGTTGGTGTTGAGTTTTCCGTTCTCCTTGGTGTAGGTTGAGAAAGTGTTCATCTTAGGGTTGAACACCTGCAGTCCTCCGCCTGTGGCAATCCAGAGGCTTCCTGTTTTGTCGCTGCATAGTGCGTTGACATGGTCGTCAATCAGCAGGTTGGTGTTGGCGCTGTCCTTGAATGCGGAGTAAATGGTTGCTTTTCCGTCCTTTATTCTTGTCAGTCCGTTCTGTGGCGATCCCACCCATAGGCTACCGTCGCTTGTGGTCTCCAATGCGCTCACCTTTAGGCTTGCCAGTTGTCCTTCATATCCGATAACACCTTTATTGCTGGTACCGTACCATATATGTCGCGCGGCATCCTCAGTGATTGCTGTTACATCTCCTATGAGCGACGACTGGAATTTATAAATGTTAGTGCCATAATAAGCCACTCCCGACTTTTCAGTACCCACCCAGAGCAGGTCAGTGTCATCCACGAACACGCTGAGTATTCCGGTCTTGGTTTCGGTTGGTTTAGTCCTGTCGTTAATGGCCTTAGGCTCAATGCTTTCCATTTCCCTTGTGTTGACGTTCATCCTTAATAGTCCTGAGCGGTCAGTACCAATCCAGATGTTTCCGCTTCTGTCTCCCGCCATTCCCTGCACAGTGCGGTCAACGTTCACGCTTGTCAGTCCGAGCTGGTCGCCTATGTTAGTGTCCCATGTGTTGTTAATTTTGTTATACACCATGAGTGTGCCTTGTCCATACAGCCATATATTGTCTATTTGGTCGGCAAACACCTTTAGCGACGTGCTTTTCCTGAGATTTTTCTCTGCCACATCCCTTGTTATCCATTCTGTCTGCTGCTTGTGGCTTATTTCGCAGCAGGCGAGCGTACCGTTTTCATACACGAGTATAGCCCCGTCCCTACATTCTCCGATAGACACTATGTTGCCTTCGGGAATACGTTTGAGGTCAGAGGCGTAATAGCTGAACTCATACATCAGCTGCTGCTGCATGTTGTATGCCAGCACCCCCTTGTTGGGGATATACATCCACATGTTTTTCTTTTGGTCGATATATACGATCTGTGGTTTGTCGTTTACACCCATTTTTGCATACACCTGCCTCATGTCCCTCTCGAAACTCTCCGTCTGTGGATGGTATATGCACATTCCCGATGCCGTCTCCACCCACAGGTTGCCGTCCATTGACTCCTGTATGCTTGTTATGTAGCTGTCGGGCAGCGACGAGCCGTCATGCGAGTTGCACTGGAAGTTCTTGAATGTGTATCCGTCGTATCTGTACAGTCCGGCAGGTGTTCCAAACCATACAAATCCTCTTGAGTCCTTCAATATGCAGTTTATCTGGCTGCTGTTAAGTCGGTTTCTCGAATCGAGTGTCTTGAAATACATCACCGATGCCACTGTGAGTGGTATCAGTATTAATGCCATTAACAGGATGTTTCTTAACTTTCTCATATATTTATGTTGTTGTTATATCATACATGAATAATGGTCCACGACACCCAACAGGTGGTTGTGTCCGTCGGTCACGAGTACCGAGTGAACCTTGTATCTGTTCATAATGCCTTGCACTTCAGATATTTTTGTGTCAGCCGATACGGTCTTGGGCCTTGTGGTCATGATGTCCGCCACGGTTTTGTCGAAGAACTTTGCCTTCCATTTCTCCATTGCCCTTCTGATGTCTCCGTCGGTTATGAGTCCCGCTATCTCGCCGTCTCGCTGTGCGATGCCCAGTCCGAGTTTGCCTTTGCTCACGAGTATGATGGCCTCGCCGAGGTGCATCTCCGGTGTGATGAGCGGCATCTCCTCGGTGCGCATCACGTCCCCCGCCGTTGTGAGCAGTCTCTTGCCCAACTCTCCTCCGGGATGGAACTGTGCGAAGTCCTGTGGCCTGAAGTTTCGCTTCTCCATAAGTGCCACAGCCATAGCGTCTCCCATGGCAAGCGTTGCAGTGGTGCTTGATGTCGGTGCAAGGTTCAGCGGGCATGCTTCCTTGCTCACGCTCACGTTGATATGGTATGTGCTGTACTTGGCAAGCAGTGACGACGGGTTGCCGCTCATTCCCACTATAGGTATCTCCATGTGCAGCACCATCGGTATGAACCTCAGCAGCTCGTCAGTCTGTCCCGAGTTGGATATTGCGAGCACCACGTCATCCTTGGTCATCACTCCGAGGTCGCCGTGAAACACGTCGAGCGGATTGATGAAGAACGACGGTGTGCCGGTGCTCGACAGTGTGGCGGCAATCTTTGCACCGATATGTCCGCTTTTTCCCACACCGGTGACAATCACCTTTCCATGGCAGCGGAAGATGAGCTCGACGGCATTGTCGAAATTGTCGTCTATCTGAGGTATCAGTCCCATCAGGGCGTCAGCCTCGTCCTTTATGCATTGTATAGCGTAGTCTCGAACTTTCATCTTATTTCAATTTTTCAATTTCTCAATCAGCCCTTCAAGCTGATTGAGACACATCATGTTCGCGGCGTCGCTCAATCCCTTGTCGGGGTCGGGATGCACCTCGAAGAACCATCCGTTGGCACCGAATGCCTTGGCGGCCATTGCCATTGCGGGCACAAACTGGCGGTCGCCTCCTGTCTTGCCGCCCGCACCACCGGGACGCTGCACACTGTGAGTGCAGTCCATCACCACCGTTGGCGTGATCTGCAGCATGTCGGGAATGTTTCTGAAGTCCACAATCAGGTTGTTGTATCCGAACATGTTTCCACGCTCGGTCAGCCATACGTCCTTAGCTCCCGCCTCGCGGGCTTTCTCCACGGGGTATCTCATGTCGTTGCCGCTGAGGAACTGTGCCTTCTTGATGTTTACCGTCTTGCCTGTCTTGGCGGCAGTCACCAACAGGTCGGTCTGTCGGCACAGGAAGGCGGGTATCTGTATCACATCCACCACCTCGCCCACAGGCTCAGCCTGCCAGCTCTCGTGTATGTCGGTAAGCAGCTTCAGCCCATACTTGCTCTTTATGTCGGCGAGCATCTGCAGTCCCTTGTCCAATCCCGGACCGCGGAAAGAATGTATCGACGTACGGTTGGCCTTGTCAAACGAGGCCTTAAATATGATGTCGGTGCCCAACTTGCCGTTAATCCTGACAAGCTCCTGTGCCACTGTGTCGAGAAGATCAGCCGACTCTATGACGCACGGACCGGCTATAAACCTGTATTCCATAATCTAAGTTGTTTCTTTTTGTTCTAAATTGGTGCAAAGATACAAATTATATTATTAATATAATAGGTATTAACTACTTTTAACTTGCCATAAGCCGTTTTTTTTGGATTTTTGCCGTAACTTTGCACCTATGACAAACGAATATCAGATTAGAGTGCTGCCTAATATAGCATATTCCGCAGCCACGATTAGGGAATACATTGCACGTGAAAAGGGTCTCGATGCCCGCACAATCACTGGTGTCAGAATACTCAAGCGCAGTATCGATGCCCGTCATAATCCCGTGTATGTAAATCTCACTGTAAGGATTTTTATAGGCGAAGAGCCTCCCTCCACCGAATACGTTCCCACCACATATCCCGATGTTTCGTCAGCCACTCGTGTGATAGTCGTAGGCGAGGGTCCTGGCGGTCTCTTTGCCGCCCTTCGTCTCATCGAGCATGGCCTGTGTCCCGTCATTATCGAGCGTGGCAAGGATGTCCATGCCCGCAAGCGCGACCTTTCCCTTATCACCAAGACCCAGAAGGTTGATGGCGAGAGCAATTATTGCTTTGGCGAGGGTGGGGCGGGAGCCTACTCCGACGGCAAGCTCTACACGCGCAGCAAGAAGCGCGGCAATGTTGATAAAATTCTGAATGTCTTCTGCCAGCACGGTGCATCTGTGGATATACTCAGCGATGCCCATCCCCATATTGGCACCGACCGTCTGCCCCGTGTCATCGAGAACATGCGCAATACTATATTAAGATGTGGAGGCGAGGTTCATCACCAGACTCGCATGACACGTCTCCTGCTTGAAGGCGACACCGTGTCGGGGGTTGAGACCATAGGTGTAGAGACTGGCGAGCAGAGGGTGTTCCGCGGGCCTGTCATCCTTGCCACCGGTCATTCCGCCCGCGATGTCTATCGCTATCTGGCTGACTGTGGCATCGAGGTCGAGGCAAAGGGACTTGCCGTGGGTGTTCGTCTCGAACATCCTTCCGAGCTTATCGACCGCATACAATATCACAACAAGCAGGGTAGGGGAAAATATCTTCCCGCTGCCGAGTATTCCTTCGTCACCCAGGTTGACGGCCGTGGTGTCTATTCCTTCTGCATGTGTCCCGGCGGATTCATCATCCCCGCCGCCACCGGTCCTCGCCAGATAGTGGTCAACGGCATGAGTCCCAGCAACCGTGGCGGACAATGGTCCAACAGCGGCATGGTTGTCGAGCTTCGTCCCGAGGATGTCCCGGGCGACAGTCCTCTCAGGATGATGGAGTACCAGGAGAAGGTGGAGGCAGACTGCTGGCAGCAGGGCAACATGCGCCAGACCGCCCCTGCCCAGCGTATGGCAGACTTCGTCAATGGAAAGCTCAGCTACGACCTTCCCCGCAGTTCCTATGCCCCGGGGCTGTTGTCCTCACCTCTTCATTTCTGGATGCCCGGTCATGTGTCCGCTCGTCTGCGCGAGGGCTTCAGGTTCTTCGGCGCCAAGAGCCGCGGATTCCTTACCAACGATGCGGTTGTCATCGCCGCCGAGACCCGCACTTCCTCGCCAGTACGCATCCTCCGTTCCCCCGACACACTCATGCACGTCCGCCTTCACGGACTCTTCCCCTGTGGCGAGGGGGCAGGCTATGCCGGAGGCATTGTCTCGGCAGGTGTTGATGGCGAGAGATGCGCCGATAATTGCGCCGAATGGCTACAAAACAGGTAATTTGACAACGAATTACCTGTTTTTTCTATCAATTTAATTAATGTTTTAACTTTTTTTGTCGTTTTTTTTTTTTTGTTAGCGAAATTTGTTATACCTTTGCAGCCGTAATTGGTTTTATGGCATAAATCAGGCTATAATTTCCCGATACAGCTAACTTTTGGCGTATTCATTTGTAAAGCATTGAAAAAGAGACGAATACACCGAAAGGTAGGAGTTGGAAATACGCTCTTTTGCCAAATAAGCTCGACTATTTATGGATGAGAAAAAGCAATGGTTTGTTATGCGTGACTTGCATCGCGGAGCGTCTGTCAAGTATATGTATGAGGAACTGGCGTCACAGGGTTATGAGACCTATACACCCACGGTCAAGATCCCTGTCAAGAGAAAGTTAAAGACAGTCATCGTTGACCGTCCATATATCCGCGACCTGTTCTTCCTGCGCAGCCTTCGTTCAGTGGTAGAGCCGCTCATCACTCCCTATTCAGGTTTTCAGTACAGGTATCGCCTTGGTGTCAGTCCGCCCGCCCCGTTGGTGGTGCCCGACAAGGCAATGGATGATTTCATCCGTGTCAACCGGGATGGCGACTCGCCTTCGTTCATCCCGTCAGAGGATATACCCAAGGATTCCCGCAACCGTCGCATCCGTGTCCTTGGCGGTCCGCTTGATGGAGTTGAGGGATTGCTGAAGACCGTGCGTGGCTCCAAGTTCAAGACCCTCTATGTTGAGCTGCCCGGTGTTATGGCGGTCAGCGTGGTGTGCAAGTTCGACTACATACAACTTTTGGATTAATATGATTTGGATAATAAACATCGTGCTGGTGTTCGCCCTCTGCGTGTTCTTCG